>CAZTWS010000140.1:0-12481 GCA_964618225.1 uncultured Planctomycetaceae bacterium | reverse complement strand
TGGGGAATTAACCACAGAGGACACGGAGAGGAGAACGCGGGAGTTTTTGAACCACGAAGGCGCGAAGACACGAAGAATAGTTGCGAAAGTTTTTGGAACGCTGATCCACGCTAATCATCGCTGATCTTAACCGAGGTTCAGAGATTTATATTGGGAAGTGGCTGCACTCGATTAGTGATTATTAGTGTAGATCAGCGTTCTCAAGTTTCTCCTTCTCCGTGTCCTCTGTGCCTCTGTGGTTCAATAAAAAGGCGTGGGATACCGGGTATCTAACCGCAGCTGGTTAACGACCACTGGCCTGGGGCTAAATACAGCTAGGCGTGCTCTCATGTGGGTGGCATGCCCTGAGGCGCGTTAGCGTCGCGAGCGTGCGCGTAGCGCTTCGTAAAACAACACCGCCGCCGTGGTCGAGACGTTCAGGCTATCCGCCATACCAAGCATCGGCACTCGAATCGGAGTCATGTTCGTCCCATGCCACGCATTCGTGAGCCCCTCCGCTTCGCTACCAAGCACGATGGCGGCCCCCTGCGAGTAATCGGCTTCGTTGTACTGCAACTTCGCGTCTGGCCGGGCCGCCATAATCGGCAAACCAAGCGTGCGGAGCCAGGCGATCGTTTCTTCACTCGTTGCCTCGCACACGTTCTCGCGAAACACGGTGCCTAAGCTGGCGCGAATCGTGTTCGGGTTGTACAAATCAGTTCGGCCGCTGGCGACGATCACGGCATCCACTCCCGCCGCATCGGCACTGCGCAACACGGCACCCACGTTGCCGGGCTTCTCGACACCTTCAATCACTGCCACGATCGGCTGCGGTGGCAGTCGAAGATTCGCGAGTGTTCGTTGCGGATGTCGAGCCACCACCAGTAAGCCCTCGTCCCTTTCGCCAAAGCCGATCTTGGCAAACACATCAGCGGTCACCCGATACCTTTCCATGCCTGTTTCAGCAATGGCGTCGAGTGCCTGCCGCGATTCGTTCGTATCGGCCACTTGCTCCGATACATACGCCTCGACGCAGCGGATGCCGGCCTTGATCGCTCGGTAGATTTCCCGTGAACCGTCGATAAGAAACTTCCCCGATTGCCGCCGCTCGCGACCACCGCGCAGCCGAACGACTTCCTTAACGCGCTGATTCTGCCGGCTAGTAATGTGCTGTGGTTCGTGCATCGTTTCATGATCCAATGGGGATGCCCCGGATGTCAACGCGACAACGGCTGGCCGTGGTTCCGTCCTATTTCCACTGCTATACTCCGGTCATGCACGTGTTCGCGTATGGAACCCTGATGTTCCCCGAAGTTTGGCAGGCCGTGGTGGGCCGAGGTTTCCCCACTATCGCCGCTTCCGCTCCGGGTTATGAAATCTATCGCGTGGCAAAAGCCGTTTACCCGGGGATCGTTGCTGCGGCTGAAACTTCTTCCGTACCAGGCATTGTTTATCTCGATGTAGACGAGGAATCGCTCGCGCGGCTCGACTGGTTCGAGGACGATTTCTACAAACGGCAATCGATCGGCGTCGTCTGCGCCGAGGGCGAGCGCCGCATGGCCGAGACCTACGTAGTGCCGCCGCATCAAAAGCAGTTTCTCACTAAAGAACCTTGGACACGAACCTCGTTCCTATCAAGCGGCGGATTAGAACGATTCCTGCGCGGCTTTCTGGGGTTCCAACAAGTTACAGACGCTGAACAGCAGTGATAACCATCGGACCTTGCATGTTCGTCATTCCCGCCTGCGCGGGAATGACGGCGTGGGTGCGTGCGGGTAGCCTCTAGTTTCGTTCACTCGATTAACTGAGTTGCCGCCAATCATCGCTGCCCAGCCCAAAGTGGAGGATACGCACTTCGCCCTCGCGCTCGGCCGGTGCCACGAGTAACGCGCCGACTTCCGGATGATCGGCACAATAGTTGGCCACCTCGGCGGGCCCCATCACATAAAACGCGGTCGAAAGTGCGTCGGCCACTGCGGCCGTGGGGGCGATCACGGTCGCGGAATACAAACCTTCTGCCGGTCGCCCGGTACGCGGGTCGAGAATGTGGCCGTAACGTCGCCCGCGGCGAATAAAAAACTGGGTGCCAGAGCCCGATGTCGCCAGCGCGCGATCTCGCAGCACGAACTCGGCCAACCGCTGCTCTGGCCGCAACGGGTGCCGCAGGCCGATGAGCCAGCCGCGGGATGACTCCCCCTCGCCGGCTTGGCTACCGTCCTTGCTTGTTTGCGCTGATGCGTCCAACCCTGGCTGCCGACCGCGGGCAAGTACGCTGCTTTTTCCACCATGCAACAAGAAATCGTCAACATACTTTTCTGCCAAAAGCTCGGCCATGCGATCGAGCGCATAACCTTTGCCGATGCAATTCAAATGCACTCGCACGCCCGGCTTTGTAAACGAAATGGTGCAACGCGCATCGTCGAGTGCCACGTGCTGCATCCCCACCAACTCGCGAGCGGCCTCGATGGCCTCATCCGCCGGCAGGCGTCCTTCGCGCCGCGAAAAGCCCCAAGCATCCGAAAGAGGGCCCGTGGTGAGATCCAATGCACCGGCCGTGTCGCGGCTCAACAAGCGAGCCATTTTGAACAGCTCGAACAATCGCGGCTCCACTTGCACGGCCTGGCTCGCGGCCTCGTGGTTGATTCGCACCATTTCGCCGCTGCCGCGGTACACGGTCATTTGCTCTTCGAGCGATTCCACCAAATCGAGCGCGGAAAACACGTGCTCCATGGAATCGTCATCGCGTGACGCCGCCAGTTGCACTTCAAACTCGCAGGCCATCGCTCTACGACGCACGCTCACCAGAAAAGCATCGCGATTCAGCGTGCCGCTGGTACGGGGCACGACCGACGCATTCGGCAGCGATGCCGCCTGACCGACTGGGGCAAAATCGGCCACGGTTTCCTTCAAGGCAGACATCGTATCCAATGCCGATTGGCCTTTGAGGAATTCGCGTCGTGAATGGTGAGATGCACTCATAACAGCCTTGATTGTACTCCGGTTCCCAGTGCGAAGCACCTTGCCACCCCCAAGTAGCGAGCACTCCGTGTGCCGCCCACCAGTGAATTCTGGGTTTTCGAGCTTCAGGCTACGGCACCCGGAGTATGCCTGCTACCATCTACGGCAAAACTCGATTCATTAAGGAATTTTGTCGCATGCCAAGCGAACTCATTATTAGCGTTTCTGGCCTACGAGGCATTGTTGGCGAAACTTTAACCCCCGAGATAGCATTCCGCTACGTGGCCGCTTTTGCCGCAACCCTGCCGAAGGGGCCGGTGGTGGTCACACGCGATGGCCGTGCTAACGGCCAGCCGTTCATTGCCTCGGTGGCTGCCGGTTTGTCGCACGGCACCAGCCGCACAGTGTTCGACGCAGGCGTTGCCGCCACGCCCACCACCGGTGTTCTGGTTCGCGATCTCAAGTGCGTAGGCGGCATCCAGATCAGCGCAAGCCATAACCCGGCCAAGTACAACGGTCTCAAATTGTTCTCTGCCGAGGGGCGCGTCATTCCGGCCCGCGCTGGCCAGGCGGTATTGGAAAATTATCAGTCGTTCGCAGAGCTAGTGGTTCCTTCTTCTAGCGCCGCCGACATTCGCAAACTGGCCGATACCACGAGCGCCCACTTGGCGTTACTCGAGCGCATTGTGGATGTCGATCGGATCCGCTCTCGTCAATTTCGAGTGCTGCTGGATGCCAACCACGGCTCTGGCAGCGTACTCGGCAAACCGCTGCTCGAACACTTGGGTTGCCAACTCGAAATGCGCGGCGGAACGCCTGACGGACTTTTTGAGCACACGCCCGAGCCGACCGCGGAAAATCTTCGCACCGTTCTAGACGACGTGCCGAAATGTGGAACCGTCATTGGCTTCTGCCAGGATCCCGATGCCGACAGGCTCGCCATCATCGATGAATCTGGCCGCTACCTGGGCGAAGAATATACGCTGGCCCTCTGTGTCGATCACGTGCTTCGGCACGCCAAAGGCCCGGTGGTTACCAATTGTTCCACGAGCCGCATGGCCGAAGACCTTGCTCAAAAGTATGGCGTTCCGTTTTTCCGTTCGGCAGTGGGCGAACCCAACGTCGTCGATGTCATACTCCGCGAACAGGCAATCATTGGCGGCGAAGGGAACGGCGGTGCGATCGACCCGCGTGTCGGACTCGTGCGAGACAGCTTCGTCGGCATGGCACTCGTTTTAGACGCGATGACGGCTCGCGATTTGCCTGTCAGCGCCCTTGCCGACGAACTACCTCGCTACGCCATTCACAAATCAAAAGCTGCCGTTTTGCGCGAGGGTGTCACCGCCGCCTTTGCCGCGCTAGAACGCCATTTTTCCGATGCCGAGCCTAACCACTTGGATGGCCTGCGACTCGACTGGCACGATGGCAATCGCCGCGGTAGCTGGCTCCTCATTCGGGCCAGCAACACCGAACCTATCGTGCGGATCATTGCCGAATCGCCCTCTTCCGACATCGCCCAACAATTGTGCGATGAAGCCGCGGCTGTGCTCACTCAATCTGCAAATTAACCGTCATACGGAAGCACTTGCGGGGTGGCTAGGGCAACGCCTGAGATTTGTTTGAAGTCACCGGGGGCGTTGCCCCAGCCACCCAGGCAGTAAGTTGCTTGGCTACTTCTTCGAATTCTCGGCCGTCATTCGCAGTGCCACAAGGTAGGGCACTGGCTGCGTACCTAGCGCGTTGAGCACGGTACCGCCGGCGGTGAACACGTGAGTGGCCCAGTTTTCGTCGCCGTATTTCTCGATGGCCGCCCCGCCTTCGCCGCCGCCCACGTAAACCTCGACCATGTTCTCCGACATGCGTTTGATTTGTTGGATGAACTGCTTCGTACCTTGTTCGAATTGCGGATCTTCGAACTTGCCAAACACGCCGTTGTAGAATGCGACCGCGCCATCGAGTTCCATGAACTCGCCGATTGCCTGTTCAAACAGGTCGCTCGTTTTGGGGCCCACGTCGAGTTGCTGATCACCCGGTTTGAGCTTTTCGACCACCGTGCCATCTTGAATCACGAAGTCGACCGGCAAGAAGAATTTGATGCCTTTCTCCTGGCCATCCGCGATCATGCGTTTGGCCTGGGCCACTCGCTCGGGCGGAATGTAATAAGGCTGATCTTTATTAGCAGGGTCTTCGGCCGCGCCGATCGAATATTCGTGGCCTTCGAGTTCGGCCGATGCCTTGAGCAATGCCATCGCCAGCGAGCCGGCTGAAATCACTCGCGTAATTTTGCCACGACCGATCATCGCCTCCAAATCATCGAGCTTGTCGATCTTCAATCCGCTGAAAATCACCAGTTGTGAATCGAGGCATCTTATCACCGGCATCGTGAATTCTTCGGAAACGTATTCGCCCAGCACAGCCTTCTCCATGGCGGAAGGCACGACCACGCTCGATGCATCGAGGCTACCGGCTGAAAAGGCTTCGAACACGTAATGCTTGCCGATCTTTTCGGCAAACTCGTTGGCCAATTTGGTCAGCTTCGGAGCAAGCCCCGGCAAATCCTCAGGCTTCGCCTTCCAAAGCACGGTCTCCAGCTTGTACTTGCGAGTATTCTCGAGCACGATGATCGCGCCCGGCTTGGCATCCGCAATTTGCTTGGCTGCTTCGGGCAAAATTGTGGCGGTTTCTTCATCGAGCCAATCGCCGATGAGCGGTACTTCGCAATCCATGAGTTCCCCTAACCGCTTAGCCACTTTCGAGAGCGACCCTTCCGGCTTGCGGCCGATGTGGCCAAAAATCACCTGCTTCCAACCGCGTTCCTGGCCGTACTTGAGGGTTTCCACCATCGATCGCAGGCGAATATCTCCTTCGCCCACGCTCTCACCCGGCTTGGCATCCACGTCGCCACGCACTAATACCGTGGTTCCGCTTGGCAAACTGTCCAACTCGGCCAGCCCCGGAATCGAACGCAGGTAATCGGCAAGCGTAAGCTCAGGCGCGGCATCGCGACCAGCGAGCAGCGTTTCGCACCAGGCAACCATCTCTTTTTCCGTGACGGCCATCGTGTTGTCCTCAAGCGGCAGTTTCTAGATACTTTAGTTTTGAATATTCGGGTTATGGCTCGCCGTCCGCGGGGATGCGTTCTGCTTCCCGCCCTGTGACGAACGTTTAGTATCCAGCATTCAGCACTCCACTTCCAGCCCTGAGCTTGCCTTGAACGAAACCCTACACCCCATCTCCGAAATTGCAAGCAGTATCCAGCAAATTGGCGATCGACTCGTGCTGCTGAGACGGGAAGAATCACCGTTGCTGCATGCGGCCCACTCGGAATCCGAAATTGAACAGATCGCCAAGCAGACACTTGAGGAACCGCTCGATTTTCCACCCCTTTCGACCGCCATCGTGCCGGGCGATCGCGTGGCCATCGCCGTTGCGGGCGATGTACCGCAGCTAACTGCCGTACTGCATGGTGCGTTGGAAGCATTTTCTGAAGCGGGCATCGAAGCGGATGCTATTTCGATCGTCGCCGCCAGTGCCGACACGGCCCAGCGATGCCGAGATGCGTTTGCCGACGCCTCCCCCTCACCCGCCATTGTCGTTCACGACCCAGACGACAACGATGCGCTGTGCATGATTGGCCTCAACAAGCGCAAAGAACCGATCAAAGTAAATCGAACTATTTTCGAGGCCGATGTGGTGCTTCCCATCGGCTGCGCTCGAATGACGGGCAGTGTGTTCGATTGCTTGTTCCCTGCCTTCTCGAGTGCCGAAGCTCTGGAGCAATATCAAACGCCTGTCGCCAATACGAAAAACGATAACGACGAGAAACGCGCTAAAGAAATCGACGAAGCTGGCTGGCTAATCGGCGCTCTCATGGCCATGCTGGTCGTCCCTGGCCCCGACGAATCGGTGACCGATATCGTGGTTGGTGAGCCTCGTGCCGTCGAAGCAAAAGTTCGCGAGCTTATGCAATCGCTTTGGTCGCGGCATAGTTCGCAACAAGTAAGCCTCGTGATTGCAAACATCTCGGGCGGCACCGAATCGCAGACTTGGCAAAATATTGGCCGTGCGCTAGCCTCCGCGGAGCCGCTGCTCGATGAAGGGGGGGCGATCGCTCTTTGCTCAAATCTCGCGGTGCCACCAGGTGAATCGATTGCGCGACTCATTGGCAGCGATGATGTCGACAAAACCAAGCAACGCATCCTGCGCGATCATGGGCCTGATACGACCACCGCCCTGCAACTCGCCCGTGCCCTGCAACGCGGCCCTGTTTACTTCCTGAGCCAACTCGACGAAGAAACTGTCGAAGACCTTGGTTTCGCGCCGATTGGCAGTATCGCCGATTTAGCGCGGCTTGCCAGCCGTCACGAGAGCTGTGTCGTGATCGATGACTCCCAGCACACGGACATCACAGTAAATTAACCACGCACGCCTGCGAGAATTTCATGAACACTTCGCTCGCATTCGATGCCGAGTACCAAGCACTCGTTCGAGGCCGTGGCTTTACGTTGCTCGATGATTGGACGAGCATCCCGCTCACCGGCAAAGACCGCCAGGCGTTTCTCAACAACTTCTGCACCAACGATGTAAAACGGCTTGTTCCGGGACAATCGTGCGAAGTATTCGTTACGAATGTCAAAGGCCATGTGCTCGGTCACGGCGTCATCGACTGCCGCGACCACAGCTTGGTGTTTATCGGCACGTCGGGGCAGGGCAGCACTTTGATGCAGCATCTCGACCGCTACATCCTTCGCGAGGACATAACGCTGGAAGATACCACTTCCCGCGTTCGCTATCTTCAACTCGCCGGTATTACTGCAGAAGAAGCAAAACGGCTATCGCCACACTTCATTGCCTGGAATCTTATCGGCCGCGACGGAGCGGGCCTGCTCGAAGTTCCAATCGAACAGCTTGACCAGGTAATTGCTCAGCTAGAAAACGCCGGTGCGATTGCCGCCAGTGGAAACGCCTGGACAACGGCCCGCGTGGAAGCCGGGGTTCCTTTGTTCGGCGCCGACTTTAACATCGATAACCTGCCTCAGGAAATCGACCGCGATCAACAAGCCATCAGCTTCACCAAAGGCTGCTACCTCGGCCAGGAAACGGTCGCACGCATCGACGCGCTCGGCCACGTTAATCAAAAGCTGGTTGGTCTGCGTTTCTTATCCGACCAAGTACCGCCGCATGGCACACCCATAACACAAGGCGACAAAACGGTGGGGCAAGTCACATCGGCCGTGTTTTCTCCTCGCCTCCAAGCGCCGCTGGCCATTGCGATAGTCCGCCGCACTGCGGTTGTCTCAGGCACCGAACTGAATAGCGAATTCGGCAAGTGCGTTGTCGCCAACCTGCCGGTCGAGTGAATCGCATGGATCGATGATTACTCGTTCGTTTTTTTTGTTGCGTTGGTATGCTGTGCGATGGGTGGACGGCGTTGCCGCCGCTAAGAGGTCTGTTATCGTCAGGGGTACGCAGGCTCGCGAAACAAAGTCTAGTGCGGTGTTAGGTTACACACCTTGTCGCGTTGGGGGCTTCGGCAACACGGACAGGGCCTAAGTGTTGAAGCCAATTGCGTAAACGACCAAGCACCTCCTTATCTGCCGGCACCTGGCCTACTATTTTCAACGAGGTGGACTCGATCGCCATGGCCAGCTTAGCCAGGTCCGTAGCCACCGCATCGAGCGTGGCTGTTTGTTCTTCGTCGGTGAGTTCGTGGCGAAGCAATGCCACTTCCGCCGTGCTACGGCTTCGACGCATGGAAACAAGCCGATGCCCTTCGGCTTTCAACAACAGGCCCGCTCGATACGCGCGGCGCAATTCGCCCACGGCGTTGAAGTGGTACACCGGATCGGCGTCAAAGAAAACGCTCGCCGCACCGTCGTGCCGAAAACCGGCTACGACTGTCGAAACTTCTCTTTGCTCGTTCGACCAACGAAGCTCGATTCGTTCGACGAGCGCGGTCGCATCTCGAAGCAGGTTTTCCTTATCCAACTCTTGGCGGGTCATGAATCCATCATACCCATTTCGGCAGACGAAGAGTTGAATCGCTACTCGTTTTCCGCCATGGCCGCTTCCATCTGCCAGCGATCCACGTCCAACTCGAGTGGTTTTCGATCGAGTTGCCCGATCCGACGCAGTTCGTCGCGCACTTGGAAGGCCGCGTCGATCACCTCGGGGTCCCATTGCTTGCCCGCACCGTCTCGCAGGATCCCGTCGAGTTTCTCGTCGCTCATTCCCTTGCGGTACGGACGGTCGCTCGACATCGCGTCGATCGAATCGGCCACTGCCACGATGCGCGCCAGCAACGGGCATTCCTCTTGCTTCAATCCGTCTGGGTATCCTCGTCCGTTCCAGGCCTCGTGATGATGGCGCACCACGGGCATCACTTTATCGAGCTGCTTCACGCCGTCCAAAATCCGGCAACCAAGCTCGGGGTGCGTTTTGATGTGCTCGAATTCTTCCGGCGTCAGCGTGCCCGGCTTACGCAGCACGTTGTCATCGATGCCGATCTTGCCAATATCGTGCAACAGCCCCGACAAATAAATCGTATTGAGGTCACTCTTGTCACAACCGAGCTGCCGTGCCAACGCGACAGACAACCGCGCGACCCGGTCACTGTGACCACACGTGTACGGGTCTTTGGCATCGATGGCCGAGGTCAACGCACGCACCACGCTGCTGAAGAATTCCGATTGCTCGTGATACAGCGCGATATTGCCGCAATGAATGCCGAGGATCGTGGCGACGCTCGCCATGAGGCAAGCTTCTACCGTGCCAAACTCGGCTTCGCTATTCGTAATATCGCCGGCTCCCGTGTGGTTGATGGCGATCAACCAGCCAAAGAGTCGATTCCCTTCGCGAATGGGAACCGAAATAATTTCACGCACTTCCGGGTAGAACCATGTTGGCGAGCTCGTAGCGCCGCGATTCAGCACCACCGGCTCGCTTGCCACACGCGGGCCAAGCCGTTCGATGAATTGCCCGAATTGCTTTTGTTCCAGCGGACACTCGCCCTGAGCGATCAACATGGCTTGGCCAGCTTGGCCATGTTCCACCGTATGCGGCGCGTGCAAATCGCCCATCGAATTGAACCAGATGGCCACCGACCTGGCCGGGATCACATCCGAAAGCCAACTGACCGAGAGGCTGCATAAATCGGGCACGCTTTGCGCGATTGATAAATGTTCGGTCAGTCGATGCAGCAGCGTAATCTCTTCGAATGTCATCAACAAATGCGAAGAGATGTCGGCAAGCTGTCGTTTGTATTGTGCAGCCGTTTGTTGAACGGCTATTTTCTCGGCAATCGCCGTGCTTACCTCTTGAATGGCATACGCGGGCCAAGGGGCTCGGTTATATGCCCAAGAGAATACGTCGCAAGCATTGAGACCCAGCTCGCTGGCAGCGGCCTTTACTTCTTGCTCGCTCTGCGGCACCTGCGTTACAAACAACGCAACGGCCAACAGGCGGCATCCCGCAACTTCTTCGGGAAGCGGTGCGGCCAGCAAAAGCAACGGGGCTGTATCGACTAAAATTTCTGGCCGACCACGCTCGGCAACTTGCTGACACAGCGGCAACCAGCGATACAAATCCAGCGGCATCGCCTCCGCCGAAGCGTGAAGCACACGGCCAGTCCCGCCATCCATCACACTGAATACCGGCCCAAACGCTCGCTCCAGAACGCGAAGCGTCTGCTGAGCCTCCATCGGAAGCACCGACTCCGCGGCATCTTGCGCAGGCAAATAACCAACCGTACCGATATTCGGATCGAGTAGTTGATGATCTGGGAAGCTCATCGCCACGCACACTCCAAGGAAGGGCCACTTGCCCAACACGCGTCATACACCAGACGTGCTCAGGCAACCCACGTAAAGCATAGGTTGCCCCCACGACGATTCAATTACACGGCCTGCAAGACATGCGCGGACCGCACACGCAATTTGCATCGGTCCGTTCCGATCGGTGGAGTCGAAACGATCAGTCCGTTTATTCCACCCAGGCGAGCTTGCAACCGCCCCAGCTAACCGCGCGGCTTAGAATGTGTTTGGAAACAGGGGCGGCATTTTACGCCGTTACCCCAATCCTGTTCGGCCCAATTGTAGCCTGGGGGTGGCGTAAGGTGTTTATCGTTTACTACCCTCAAAAGAAACAAGAACATGCTCCTGGTCCTCCCACACAATCCGCCTCGCCAGCCAATCGCAAGTTGAACGGGCCAGGGTTATAGCAATCCAGTCAATAAAAGGGGTAACGCGAAGAGTAGCCCCCGTGGTGCATGTATTTGAAAAACGCCCCGGATTCGCGCATGCGAGGGAAAGACGAGTGAGGGCAGCAGAGTGGTATGGAGTTTTGCACCCACGTTACCTTTTGGTTCGAGCGTTTCCCCGGGCGTTTTAGAGTTCGTGTATAGATAGGCCGTGCTCTGGTTGAGCGGCGTGGGCACCGCCGCTAACAGGGTGGTGCGTGTGCTCTACGTTGTGAGCCATTTTCGATTTACATGGCATGAAAACGACAGCAGCCGGTCCTCCGCAGAGAGACCGGCTGCTGTGTTTAGGTAGTCGTGCCACGCGCTGATAAAGTCGATTCGTGTGAAATCGAATCTTCGGTTAGCGTGTGTCGTTTTGTTTTTACTAGGCGGTGGCACGAGGCAATTGCCGCAGGCCGAGTGCCAGCATGATCCAGGCCCAGCCGTTGAAGATCAGGTCGATGCCGACGAACAGGCCGATGACCCACAGGCCCGAGTCTGGCCATTGCTTGTAGATCAGGATACCTAGGAACAAGGTAACGGCACCGTTCAAGAGCACCCAACCCCAACCGGTGAATCGTTCGCTGATGGAGAACACGATACGGAAAATGCCGCTGAGCACAAGGAAAATCGCGATGATGAGCGTGAGTTGAATCGCGGCGGTTTCAGGCTGATCCACGACCATGAGGCCCACGATCGCGTACAGAATACCGATGAGCAAATGGACGAGCGTACCGCTCCAACGGCCTGCATAGAACGAATTGATGACCTCGGCGATGCCGCAAGCCAGCAGTATGAAACCGAACAACCAAGTGACACCCACGGTGACTTCGACGATGCAGGCGTAGCTAATGGCGAACATGCCGACTACGACCATGGCGATGCCGAGGATAAGAAACCAAAGCCACGAATTGCGAAGTCCGCGGAGTTCTTCGGCAAACGCGGACTCGCTGTTGATAAAACCAATACTCATATTTGACCCCTTTTTGAGATGTGAAGCGAACGTTGGCTCACTAGAGAATAGCTTGTAAACCATTAAATGGCATGGCGGCCTCGCGACAGCTTTTCTATCTTAAAAAACGGAACAACTGATACAAACGTTGTAATCGGCCGCCGTGTTGGGGTGAACAGGCTTTGGAAAGAAAAAGCAGAGGGTGGCCACGAAGAGGCGCGAAAAGGCACCAAGAGTTTCTGGAAGAATTCTCCGACGAAGTCCCTTCGGATCACGGGAAGAATAACTTCGGTGTTTCAAATGCGGATGGGAATAGCTCCAACACCGTAGGTGTTAAACTCCAAAGCCCAGGGTCG
>CAZTWS010000139.1:0-12497 GCA_964618225.1 uncultured Planctomycetaceae bacterium | reverse complement strand
ATCCCCACCCAACGCCCAAAGCCAACCACCAGAAGAACAAGCACACCCCAACAAGCAATTTGCAATTTGAATTTTTCACTTTGCATTTTGCAATAAAGCCTCCCCTAGCCCCTGGCCCCCGACCCCCGCATAAAGACAGCCTCATTCGGTAATAGCCACCATGAATTTCACATCGTTGCTCAGCTCATTGTTCGTTACTGCTTCATTGTTCGCGATCAACTGCTGCTATGCCAGTGGCCAAGAGTTGCAGAAAAGCTCAAACAACTCAGCGCCGTTTGAAATCAAGCTGGTTGATCGCGAGAATGGCTGGCCTGTTCCCTTGGTGGAATTGCGCACCACACATCATGTACGCTTCATCAGCGATAACGCGGGACGAGTTGCGATTGATGCTCCTGAACTGATGGAACGCAAAACGGCTTTCATTGTCGTGGCGGATGGCTACGAAGCGCAAGCAGACGGATTCGGTCAGCGTTTGATTCGCACAACACCTCGTGCCGGCGAGTCGATCACCTTCGAGTTGGACCGCACCGGCATCGCCAAGCGGCTTGGCAGACTTACCGGCGGGGGGCTGTTTGCGGAGAGCCAGAAGTTGGGACTCGAACGCGATTGGCCCGAATCGGGAATCGCTGGCTGCGACAGCATTCAGTGTACTGTCCACAACGGCAAATTGTTCTGGTCTTGGGGGGATACCTCGATCTTCAGTTACCCACTCGGCCTTTTTCATATGACGGGCGCTACTACATCGCAGACACCCCTGCAAAGTTTCGAGCCGCCAATTCGGTTGCGATTGAATTACTTCACCGATGACCAGGACGCACCACGGACCATCGCGAAGATGCCGGGAGATGGTCCCACGTGGCTCAGTGGTTTTGCAAGTTTGCCCGATCAAACTGGAAAAAATCGGCTTGTCGCCAGTTATATCAAAATCAAACCGCCGATGGAGGGATATGAATCTGGCTTATGCGTTTGGAACGACAGCGAAGAACGCTTCGATCATCTGAAAACCGTGTGGAAGAAGTCCGAAAAGTCAAAAACCGAACCGCCCATACCGCGCGGTCATACAGTCACGATTGATGCTGAGGATGGTAAGAAGGTTGTGCTGTTCGGCGATCCGTTTCCCGCGTTGCGGTGCCCGGCAACTTTCGAGGCGTGGCAGGACGACTCTCAATGGGAGGTCTTAACACCCCAAGCAGAAGTTCAAGCGGCAGACGACTCCGAGGTTGTGAAGCCGCATTCCGGCTCGATTGCATGGAACGAGCATCGCAATCGCTGGGTTTGCGTGTTCATGCAAAGCCTGGGCAAACCTTCGGCATTTGGAGAGCTTTGGTACACAGAGGCCGATTCGCCATACGGCCCCTGGGGACCGGCGGTGAAAGTTCTCTCCCATGCAAACTACACGTTTTATAATCCCCGTCTGCACGCCGAGTTGAACCCTGAACAGCCCGCGATTCTGCTATTCGAGGGAACGTACACGCATACGTTTGCTAACAATGCGATTCCCACGCCCCGTTACGATTATAATCAGGTTCTCTATCGACTCGACTTGGATGATCCGAAGTTAAAACCCGCTCAGGTCAAATGAAGTACGCACACCTTACCATGCGTTGCCACTTAACTTTCAGTCTTACGTTTTTTGTCGGAATCCTAGCTGCCACATGTGCATGGGGAAATATCCACCTGCGTCATAACCAGTTGGGATACCAGCCTGCGGATCGAAAGGTGGGGATTGCGCTGTTAAGCAGTGAAGCTCCGAGTGAGTTCAAAATTGTGGATGCGAAATCGGGCACCCCAATTCACGAGGGAAAAACAGAACTCCTTCGCGAAAAATGGGGCCAATTTGCTGAGCATGTGCTACTTGATTTCAGCTCGCTGCAAACGCCGGGGGAATATGTCATCGTGCTTGGCGAGGAAAGATCGCGGCCCTTCCGGATTTCGAGCGACGTTTATCGTGAGTTGCCAGACCAGTTGCTCGATTTTATGCGGCAGCAGCGTTGCGGCTACAATCCGTGGGTTGATGAAGTTTGCCATCCTCTGGATGGCCGCACGGCCGACGGGCCGTTGCCGGCCGGCACGTATGTCGATGCCCGCGGCGGATGGCACGATGCCGGCGATCAGCTCAAATACTTGCTGACCAGCAGCAATGCGACCGCTCAAATGCTGCTGGCGTATCTATTGAAAGGGCAAACAACCAAGGGCGCGGATGCGGATGATGCGGAAGCACCTTCTATGTTTGCCGATCGGTTCAATCAACTAGGTCAGCGCGGCAGCAACGGAATTGCCGACGTGCTAGACGAGGCTCGGTGGGGATTGGATTGGATGCTGCGTCTGCATCCTGCTCCGGACCAACTCTATCACCAAGTGGCAGACGACCGCGACCACAATGGTTTTCGGCTACCGCACAAAGAGAATGTGGATTACGGCTGGGGCCCCGGCAGTTACCGCGTTGTGTACTCAGCCGATGGCAAGCCGCAAGGGTTGCAGAAATACAAGAGTGAAACGACGGGGATTGCCAATCTCGCGGGGCGGTACGCGGCGGCCATGGCACTGGGGTACCAAGTTTGGAAAGACGACCCTCGGCTAGCGCCGTATGCGCAGCAATTACTTCAGGCTGGCCGCGAGGTGTATGCCATGGGAAAGGCGAAAGAAGGCGTGCAGCAAGGCAATTCCTACAAAGCGCCCTACCGCTACGCGGAAACAACTTGGACCGACGATATGGAATGGGGAGCGGTCGAGCTTTATCGAGCAACAGGGGATAAAACTTACCTGGACGATGCCATTCGCTATGCCAAGCAAGCGGCTACCGAAGGTTGGTTCGATCAGGAGCAAATCGGCCATTATCAATTTTACCCGTTTATGAACGTGGCGCATTTCCGTTTGTACGACTTGGTTGATGAAGCAACCAAGAAAGAACTTGCCAACTTTTATAAAACGCAAATCGAAGCATGCGTTGAGCGAAGTAAATCGAATCCGTACCGCGTGGGAATGCCGTTCATTTGGTGCTCGAACAATTTGGCGGTCGCGCTCGCGACGCAAGGAGCGATGTACGAAAAAATGACCGGCGACGCCAAGTATCGCGAAATGACAAGCTACCAGCGGGATTGGTTATCTGGCCGTAATCCGTGGGGCTACACGATGTTCACTGAAATGCCGGCAAACGGCCGCTTTCCGACAGACGTACACCTGTTCGGCATTCCGCTGCTTAAAAAATCGGTGCGAGGCGGACTCGTCGACGGACCAGTCAAAAACAGCATTTTCAGCAGCCTGCTCGGGGTAACCATTCGACAGCCTGATCCACTGGCTGATTTTCAGGATGAGCGCGCCGTGTTCCACGACGACATCCATGACTACTCGACGAACGAACCAACGATGGACGGAACGGCATCGGCGATTCTAATGTGGGCCGTGTTGACTTCGGATTAGCTGAGCCTGACTAACTCGACATCGATCACTTCGGTCTGAACGGCTTTGACTTTGCGTTCGACCGCTTCATCAGAGCATCACACGGTATTCATCGTGGAAGTTGGCCGGACTCCACTTTGCCGTCATGTCGCTGGTGAACTGGCTTTTCGCATACTGCAAAAAGAGGCTGAATTTCCAGCCGTTTTTTCTCTCAAAAATAACCTATAGTTTCAATGGTCGCCCGCGTTCGTCGATCGCGGGATCGCTTTTTCATACTTCATCCGCACTCACAGGCGGGGGCCTCATGTCTGAAATTGTATTGGTGCAATTCGGACTTTCGTTGCTATCCGGTTTTCTCGGATTGGGCGTTGGCTGGTGGCTTCGCGGTCGCCCGACAAACCGCCAAGCACGGGCACAACAGCCAAACAAGCGACAGCAATTCGCTGCCGACGTGCTGCAAAGCCTTCACGCAGCGGCAGAAACTCTGCGGACATGCATCGAGCAGCACACCGAATGCATGCGAGCCATCCAGGCTGAATTAAATGCTACGTCGGGCACAGAGCCGGCAATTATCACCAGTGCCGCTGAAACGATTCTTGCATCGAACGGACTCGTTCAGCATCAAATCAACGACATCCGAAATACTCTGGCCGACAAACGCCAAGAGATTCAAGCTTGCCTCAACAGCGCGAACGGCTTGCTATTCACGTTTGCTTCGTTGGATCGGCAAAAGCATGTATACCACCAAGTACTGTCATCGCTCGAAATGTTGGCATCTGAACTGGCCGGGCAGGTGAAAGGACATGGCCAGCGTTTGCAAGAAATCGCCGGCGCGCTCGAGAGCGAAAACGGCCGGACCGCGACTGGCGTGGCACAGGCTGTCACACAGATTCTCGACGTGACGGACGAAGTTCAACACCGCTTGGCAATGACCGAGGAGCGCATTGAATCGCAAGCTGAAACGATGCACATGCAAGCGATTCTGACACACACAGACTTACTGACCTCATTGCCGAATCGCCGTGCGTTCGAGTCGGAATTATTGCAGGCCGCGACGCAACCAGGCAGCCGATCGCCGCTATGTACCATGATGCTCATCGATGTTGACGATTTTGTGAACGTGAACACCGACTACGGACACCAGGGCGGAGATATGATCCTTCGCCAGGTAGCCAGCAAGATCAAACACTTAGTGCGCGGACGCGACATGGTTGCCCGTTATGGCGGCGACTCATTTGCCGTGATGCTCACTTCGACCACGCTACACGATGCCTTGCCCGTCGCGGAACGAATTCGCAAGCTGCTCGAAGACGCGACGTTCAGCCACGGCACACGACCGCTGAAGCTCACCGCGAGTCTCGGCATTGCTCAATTGAATGCCGAAGAAATGCGGGGGCCCGTCATTCATCGTGTAGAACAAGCATTGGCTGCCGCGCAAGAAGCCGGCGGTAACGCAAGCTATCGGCACGATGGCAAAGAATGCTTTCCTGTATCGTCTGCTTTCCAAGCACGACAACAGCAATCGACGGAAGAAACTCTATCGCTGGCTTCCCTATGGAGAGACTCCACTACTCCGGGCCAGAGCGATGAAACGTCCCTCGATCTTGCTGAGGACCCAACACTCACCGGTCGGTCGTTGTTCGCCGCCAACTTGAATCGGCGACTTGCCGAATGGAAACGAGGCGGAGCGAGTGTTTCGGTTGCGGTGATACGAGTGGATCAACTCGACGAGCTCGTCGAACGCTTCGGCGAACAGGGGCAAATATTCCTACGCCAAGTTCTCGGGCGACTACTCGAAGCAACAACTCGCGAAATGGACGAACGTTGCGAATTCGAGGATGGACTGTTTGCCTTGATTCTCCCCGGGGCCGATCGCACGAATGCGCTCGCCATTGCCGATCGCCTGCGGTCCCAGGTGCGCCAGTGCAAAGTTCGCATGGGCCGCGATCTTTGGGATCTAACGGCAAGCATTGGCATTGCTCATTGCACGGTCGCGGAGCGCGTGATGGACATCATGACGTGCGCTGAATCGGCAATGAACGAAGCCGCCCGACTCGGTGGCGATGCAGTAAGCATTGGCCAACCGGCTGCTGCCCCCGAGACATCGCAGATCGTTTAGTGAGTCGTGCATTGAGAGTAAATGGAATTTGGACATTGGGCCAGATTGTCTTGTCTCAAGCCCAAAGACTAAAGCCCAAACCGTTTTCCTCGTTGGGTGCCACTGGCTTTGCCAGTGTTTCTTCCTGCCACCGGCTTGCAATCGGAACCGGAGTTGGGCTTTTGGCTGGATAGAGCCTCGTCCGCAAGCTGATTTGTACTTCCATCGGAACGTATCACTGGGCGGTATTCTGTAAATTCACTGGCAAAGCCAGTGGCACCCACGCTACGCTCCTCCGCTTTCTTTTCTCCCTGCTCCTTGCTCCTCGCTCCTTGCCGTCTCCCCTAAATCGCGACTATTCGAGTGGGATACACACGCGTTACAATCGCAATTCACCAGTTGGGTTTTAATATTCAGTCTGTCGTAAATAATGCATAAAAGGCCATGATTAAGTCGCTCGATACCAAGCTCGCTCGAATTGCCGTAGACCCTTCGTGTGGAGATTTTATTCTGGCGGACGCCAAAGACGCCGATATGGCTTACGGGATATCGGCTCCCGGCAACCTCTACAACGCGCAAGGAGAGCGGATCGGCTACCGATCGTCGCAAGAGTTCCAAGATCAAATTCGCCAGATCGTCGACCAGAAACTCGTCGATATCATGTTGATGAGCGTGGGCACGAGCGATTTGTTAGCCACCCGAGAACGACTATTCGAGAATAGCCCCATCACGCCCGCAATTCGTGCCAACGACACCACCGACATTTGGCTCGCCGGTAGCAAAGCGGCTTATGGAAATCAGCCTTCGTTGCCGTTTCGCACCGCGATTTTAAAAGAAGCCGCCGGCACGCTCGGCACCGACGGAACACCTTCTGTGAACCTCGGTTTATACTCATGCACGTTCAACAACGACGCCACGCTCGATCGAAACACGCTGCAGGCGTACCGAGATTTCCGGCAAGAGGCGTTTGATATTAACTTCCGTCACTTTTTGGAAGTATTCGTGCCCAATGCGCCGATGAGCAAAGTTACTGATGTGCCTCGCTATGTGAACGACAGCATCGCTCGCATGTTGGGTGGTGTCGGCTCACGCACCCGGCCATTGTTCCTGAAAATGCCTTATTTCGGCCCCGAAGCGCTCGAGCAACTCGTGGGATATGATAGCTCGCTCGTCGTCGGAATTCTCGGTGGTTCCTCGGGTACCACGTTCGACGCGTTCAACATGTTGTGGGAAGCAAAGCGATACGGAGCGCGCGCCGCATTGTTTGGTCGCAAGATCAACAATGCCGAGCACCAGTTATCGTTCATCACGCACTTACGTGCGCTAGCGGACGGAAACGCGGAACCTGCGGAGGCCGTTCGTGCCTATCATGGTGATCTGCAAAAACTCGGAATCAAACCGCACCGGCCTTTGGAGGAAGACTCCAAGCCAGGAACCGGCGCTTAGCGGCTTTTAGCGGCGGCACCCACGCCGCTGCGATTAGAGCACGGCCTATCAGTACATAAGCTTAGTAGGTGCTCGCCACCCGCGGGGTGTGGGTTGTATCCGCAAACACAATACGTGGGTGCGGAGGCACCCACGCTACTCTACTGCGTAGCGCTACACGCTCGCTCCGGCAAGCCAGCCTGTGCTGAAAGCAGCCTGAAAGTTATAACCGCCGATAAAGCCATCGAGGTCGAGAATTTCACCGGCCAAAAACAGGCCGGGAACTAGCTTGCTCTCCATCGTGCGAGAGTCCACTTCATTCAATGCCACGCCTCCCGCAGTCACCTCAGCTTTCTCGAAGCCCCGACTGCCGGTGACATGAATCTTGCACTGTTTGAGCTGTTCGATAACTTGGCTGCGCTCGGTTTTAGAAAGCTCGGCAGTGCGACGTTCCACTGGCACCGCAGCAAGCTGAAGCAAGGCCTCGATCAATCGGCGAGGCAATTCGTCGCCAAATACCGTGGCCACCTGCTTTTTGCCGTCGATTGCCGCTACGTGGCGTAAACATTCGTCCAATACATCGACAGCCAAGTTCGGCAGGAAATCCGCACGAAGAATTAAACCTCGTGGATCGCGTGTGCCCGTCACAGCTCGGCTCACGTCGAGCACGACCGGGCCCGACAAGCCAAAATGGGTAAAGAGCATCGAACCTCGGCGTTCGATAAGCACGCCAAGTGGCAAAACGCCACGTCGGCGTTTTTTTCCAGCATTCACGGGCTTCGAATCAACCACCGATAAGACAACATCGGGGATCGTCACTCCGGAAAGTTCTCGTACCCATGCTTCGTCACTTGTAAGTGGTACCAGGGCAGGGCGAGGGCGACGAATGGTGTGGCCGAGTGATGCCAACCATTGATAACCATCCCCCACGGTCCCACAGCCAGGATAACTTCGACCGCCCGTGGTAACGATTAATTTATTGCAATGAACGGTTCCGTTTTGGGTTTCGACTTCAAAATTGCCAACTAAACATTTGATGCCAAGAACAGCATCTCCCAAGCATAATTCAGCGCCGCTACGTCGCAATCGCGAGAGCAGGGCATTGAGTACGTCTAACGCCCGATCGCTCTGGGGGAATACCTTGCCACCCGGCTCGATTTTCGTAGCGAGTCCTTCCTCCTCGAACAGGTCGATCACTTCTCGAGTCCCTAACGCGGCAAGTGGAGAGTGCAAGAAACTGCCTGAGCTACCGAAAGCCGCGATGACTCCAGCCGCGTCGCAATCATGTGTGATGTTGCAACGGGTACCGCCAGACATAAGAATTTTGACGCCCGGCTTACGATTTTTCTCTAAGAGCAGCGTGTGCCGGCCCCTTTCAGCACTATGAATGGCCGCCATCAGCCCGGCAGCACCAGCCCCGACAATGGCCACCTCGTATCTACTGGCCTCAGTCATAGTGACGCCAACAAAAACCGAGATCTAGCTTTCACCCACGGCCCCATGCCAATGTCCAAAGGAGGTGTTGAACAGCCGGGGATCAGTTGCAAATTAAATCCCCAAAAAATAAAAAAAGCCCCCTGGCCATACCAGAGGGCTCGGAGTGGACAGAGCCGGGATCGAACCGGCGACACCAGGATTTTCAGGCGAATCTTGGGGTCTGCTTCAACTTGCAATTTAGTCCTGAGTTTCCAAGCTCTAAGCCGATTCTATCCTACAAAACGAGCACTTTGCAAACGATTGCAAAAGTGCTTAATTCATTGGGGTTTTGTAACAGCTAGTTTCACTAAAAGGGTACCAAAAGGGTAGTAGGGCACTTAAAACCGTAGCAGTAACATGGGGAAAGGCAATCTATACATCCACTACCTAATTTAAGGCATACAACCCCTCGAGACCCGACCCGTTATAAGGTTCCATAATCCGGCAATTTTGCCAGATTATCCCATAAGCCCTGTTTAGGCCCTTATCTAAACCCTCGATGCTGCGCCCAACAATCCGGAAACATTCATCTAGGATCTCGCGCTTTATTGATCCAGACTGCGTACGATTGTCTTCGTCGGGATCGGTTGCGATTTTATACTAAGCCGCGTCTTTATTCCTGGATAACGGTAGCTTCATGTGTGGCCGCTTCACGTTACTTGACCGACTAAATGCCCTGCTTGACCAATTCGCAGTCGAGCCAATCGAGGCTCCATTGCCGCTGTTTGAGGGGCGCTACAACATCCCTCCTACGCTTGACATTCCCATCATCAAGTTCGATGGCAAACGCCTGCTATCTGTGGCTCGCTGGGGGCTAATTCCTAGCTGGACTAAAGAGGGCGTAAATCCGCCTATGCTGAATAATGCTCGGGCGGAGACGATTAAGGAAAAGCCATCATTCAGAAGTGCTTACAAGAAACGCCGCTGTATTATTCCGGCTAGCGGCTTCTACGAATGGCAGACTGAGGGAGCTACTAAGCAGCCTTACTATTTCCACAGCACTGACGGCAGCATGCTGCCCTTCGCTGGCATCTGGGAAATGTGGCACGATATCGAATCCTGTTCCATCGTGACGACGGACGCGAACGGTGTGATGGCCCCCATCCACCACAGGATGCCTGTGATACTGGGCGCTAACGACTACGATCTATGGCTTAATCCAGAATCATGCGATGCCACCCACTTGATGGCACCATGCCCGGAGAGCGAAATAACCTGCTACCCAGTTTCAACCTTCGTGAACAAAGTCTCGAACCAAGGTGAGAAGTGCATCGCGCGGGCTGAAATCAAATCAAATCTCCTGTTCGATTAGCACCGGCATTCTGGTGCTTCTGGTCATGACGTTGTAATAACGCGTGGCAGGCTTCATCAGCATATAAACGTGTGGTCGCTCCCACTCATCGTACACTAGTACGCCCTGAATGCCCTGCGTTATCTGATACCAGATGCCACGTTCGATAGCGAACACGGCCGGAATCTGGACTGCTTCCGGTTCCAGCCAGCGCCATTTGCCAGCCTCTAGCGACTCGATATTGCACCAGCCTGTATGCGGAAATTTGGATTGCCGATTCATGTTCCCCCATTCATAGATACTGAGCCTGCCGTCTTGCTCGACGGGCAGCAGGGCTCCTGATCCATAAATGAACTGAATCTCCTGCTCTGATCCCCGGCATGTCATCCGCTCCTGCAGCTTATGCCGTTCGATTAACTCGACCGGAACGTGCGACGCCAGAATAGAAATCCCCTTGCACACCGGCAGCCCCTAGAAGCACGTTTTGCCATAGATGTCGCAGATATCGTAAGCGTTGGCCGCATCCGAGTAGATGTCCGTTAGTTCGGTGGTCGTCGCGCTGCGAACGGCGAATCTGCCTACCCGTTCGTTCACTGCATGTTTAAGATCCGTGAGCTGGGGGGACTCAAATAGGCTCCGCTGCCGGTTCACTATTGGCCTGAGCCCGCCTGCAATCAGGTGCATGTAATGCACGAAGGCGGTACGGGGGCGCCATACGCTGGGCAGCAGATATAGAGCTGCTTCGATTATTGCTTCGTAAGCCTATGGGTCGGTGGCTGCCGAACTCACGCTCCCCAAGACCACCGTGGCCTGCTTTGACGGTAGCTTTTTGAAGCTGCGGAAGGAAATCGACTACCTAATGAACGACGGCGGGCCTCCCCGGCTGGTCGTCTACGTTCCAATCGAACGAGAGAAAACCCACGCCGCTTTGATCGAACTCGACTAGCTGCCGCCTTGCAAGTCGCCAAGTGCGGTGAAGCTTGGATTTCGTGCTAAGGCTAGATTGTCCGTTACTAGTAAGCACGCCGCTAGCACGACCGAACGGATCGCGAAACGTGACTTCATGTTACCACCTCCGTATAAGAATTAGCGCTTCCTGTGTTTCAGTCAGTGGTCGCGTCTTCGGGGACCAGCGGTGCGACGATTGCCACTGCTTGTACTCATCACGGTCGGCGGCAGGCACTCGGCTTGGGTCAATGCTGCCGTAGACGGCATGGGGGAAAGCAAGATCGCAAGCACGATGAATGGCTCGCCGGTAGGAGGCGACCGAATATGCCTCACCAGGCTTGCGTGTTGGCTTATCCTTTCGATTCGTACCAGGACGATTACCATACTTTAGGGGCGTCTTACGCTTCTCTGCCCGTTGCTTGAGTTGTCGATCAACGGCTATCGATGGTGAGAAGCAAGAATGGGTTGCCGGTCCGTTGAGATACCTTCCCAGTATCTTCTGAGCTTCGGGGCCGATCATAATGAGGCGTTGCTTGCCGTGGTGCTGCGTCTTATGGCTGGCTGGAGCGAATTCCCACACCTCACCGCTGCGATCTATGTCGCACGGCCTCATCTGGCAGACTTCATCAGGCCTTGCACCAGTGAGCCGTTGCACTCGCACCATATCGGCTGGTATAGGCGGCATTTTAATTAAGGTGGCCGCTACCCGGTCATCGGCAATCGGTTTTATAGGCTCGGTCTCCCGAGCTTCGCAGCGACCCGCTTTCAATCCAGCCACACGATCCAGGCGGAGGACAACACCACGGGTGATCAGCTCTTCCTCGACCGCCCAACGAAACATCCGCTTGATGCGCCCAATACGTTGGTTGATTACCTTGCGGCTTAGGTCGGAACGAATCATCGCCTGCCGAACCGCCTTCAGTCTTTTGGGACCAACTATCTTGGCGGGCAATTTTCCATACAATCGCCGCAGCGGTTTCAGCGATAGTAGGATGTCGCGCAGTTCGGAGGTCGGCTTGCCGTTCTTGCGATAATAAGTACGAGCGTGGGCAAGATACCGTAGGCACAACTCTGTTACGGTAAGCAGTGAAGGGGCGGGCTGCTCGATTGGGAGTTGCCTGCCTGCTGCGAGCCATTCAGAAACCAGTCGGTCGTATTCTGCACGACTGGTAGAGGTGTTATGTTTGCCGAGGTACAAACGTCGCCCAGAGAGGGTAACGATTGCTTGGCCAGAGGTTTTGTGGAGGCGATAAGTGGGAAGCGATTTACTAAGCCGGGGCATTGCGGAGTCTCCTCGCGGAATCTCCCAAAGGGGTAGTCTACCCTTTTGGAAAACCTGGAAACGCCGCACCACACATAGTGCCGGCTGAACGTAAATTATTGCTTTGCAAGTACTTGCAAAAAGTGGACAGAGCCGGGATCGAACCGGCGACACCAGGATTTTCAGTCCTGTGCTCTACCAACTGAGCTATCTGTCCATGTTTGTGTAACATCATACACGCCAACAAATTACATGACTAGCCAGCCACGGCCCGATTTTCTTCTAAACAATTGCGGGAATTTCGTGACATATCCTGACCGTTGTTATTTGGCGAGGTGGCCTTCGCGAAGGGCAAGGCGTTAATCGCATCACGGAGCGACCGATCTGTCGCTTTTGCGTAAATACACATCGTCATATCGAGCGTGGCGTGCCCCAGGATGGCCTGAATGGCCTTGGGGTTAGCTCCGCCTTCTAAGCTTAAAGTCGTGAACGTCACGCGAAGCGAGTGCAAGTCAACCGCCCCGCCTTGCTTGGCGTCTGCGATACTAGTGGGCCTTCAAACCTGAATTGAGGGGTAGAGTTTTTTCAGTTTGATGCGA
>CAZTWS010000138.1:0-12620 GCA_964618225.1 uncultured Planctomycetaceae bacterium | reverse complement strand
CGAAACTACTTCCAAAATACCGGATACCGCTACAGTTAAATTAAAGGCGCTCTAAGTGCGAGCATGCAGTGCTATGATAGCTTGCGAATCGTACTTAACTCGTTTGTTGAACGTCGTACCTGCTAGCACCTGCATAAAGCTGTAAAAGGGAGGGGAATTCTTGAGTGGCTAGCGCGGTTAGTGGCCGAGGGCGCGGTGCCAGTTGCGTTTTGAGGTGTAGCGTTCGATTTGCCAGCGGTTGCCGTTGCGGACGAGTTGCAAGGTGAGCTCGTCGTTTTGTCCGCCTTTCATTCCGTTGCGTTTAATAGTGGCCACGATGAGGCCTCGGACTTGGGCCGTGGCGGAGGTGGGACTATCGCCGGCGGCCACTTCGATGAGCGGCGTGCCCATGATGTTTGCTCGATCGATGGTGACCAGCGGCATGAGCGTTTCGACATCTTTACGGAGGGCCGGGTCGGCCGTGGGTGCAAGGAACGAGAGCGTGGCGGGGATGTCGTTCGCTTCGACGGCATCGGCGAGTTCATAGATTGTTCGCTCGACGGCTTCGCGTGGTGTTTCGACGAAGTGTTCGGTGAGCAGCAGGCCGCCCGTGATTCCTACTATGGCGAGGATGCCGACGAGGGCACCGTTCGCGCGGGTTTGGACAAAAATAATTCCGGCGATGGTGAGGGCGATCGCGCCCGCGACCCAGATAGGCAAAGCGTTGTCGAAGAGCCAATTCATGGTGTGCGGCCCTTGGGTTGTACTGCGGCAGCGCGAAGCGCTCCGCGGCGTAGCATGAATGCGGCGAAAAGCGCGACAAGTACTAGGATCGTCGCGAGCGGCCACAGCGGGATGAGCGTATCGGAAGGAGACGCGTAGGCCCTAGGTTCCGCTACTTCATTAGTTCTTGCTTCGCCCGTGGAATTATTGCGTGCCATGTCTTCGGTGACACGAGTGCGGGCCTGGTAGTTACGTTCCAGCGACGATTGCCTATTGCCGTATTTGGGGCCGATGACGAGCAGGGCGAAGAGCGCCATCAACGAGAAAACGAGGGTATAGAACCAGGGAGAGTCGGTGAGGGGGGATTTCGGATTGCGGATTTCGGATTGCGGATTATTGGGGGGCGGAGAAGTCATCTGCCGGGCCGCAATGTTTATTTAACCACAGAGACACGGAGGGCACGGAGAAGAAGTAGTAGAGAGTTTTTGGAACACTAATCGACACTAATAATCGCTAATCAAATGCGGATGTGCCGCAATTGTAAACCTGAATTTGGTTGTGATTAGTGTTTATCAGCGCAGATCAGCGTTCCAAAAAACTTCATAATGAAACTTCGTGTCTTGGTGGTTCAAAAACCAGCTCAAGGTTCCGTGCCATCCGTGGCTTTACTAAAAACGGCTATTTCGACTTTTTCGGGAACAACGGCCCGCCGTATTGGGCCGCGTCGCCGAGTTGTTCTTCGATGCGAAGCAGTTGGTTGTACTTGGCCATGCGGTCGCTGCGCGACGCGCTGCCGGTTTTGATTTGGCCGGTGCTGAGGGCGACGGCCAAGTCGGCGATGGTCGAGTCTTCGGTTTCGCCGCTGCGGTGGCTCATGACGTTCGTGTAGCCGTTGCGAGCGCCGAGGCGGACGGCTTCGATCGTTTCGGTAAGCGTGCCGATCTGGTTCACCTTGACGAGCATGCTGTTGGCGACGCCTTCTTGGATGCCACGTTCGAGGCGGGCCGTGTTGGTGACGAACAGATCGTCGCCCACGAGTTGGACGCGGTTGCCGAGGCGTTCGGTGAGGCCTTTCCAGCCTTCCCAATCGTCTTCGCTGCATCCGTCTTCGATCGAGCAGATGGGGTACTTATCGACCCAGCTTGCGAGCAGGTCGATCATTCCGGCCGAGTCGATCGCCTTGCCGTCGATGGTGTACTTCTTGGTTTTGGCGTCGTACATTTCGGTGGCGGCGACATCCATGGCGATCCACACTTGTTCGCCGGGCTTGTAGCCGGCCTTTTCGGTGGCTTCGAGGATGAGATCGATCGCGGAAGCATTATTCGGTAAATCGGGAGCGAAACCGCCTTCGTCGCCGACGGCCGTGTTGAGCTTTTGGCCTTTGAGGACGCTCTTGAGGTGATGGAAGATTTCGCAGCCGCAACGGAGGGCGTCGCTAAAGCGCTCGAAGCCAAGCGGCATGACCATGAATTCTTGCACGTCGACGCTGTTATCCGCATGTTGGCCGCCGTTGACGATGTTCATCATCGGAGCGGGAAGCAAACGGGCATTGGAGCCGCCCACATAGCGATACAGCGGCAGTTCGCAGTAGCGTGCGGCGGCATGGGCCGTGGCGAGCGACACGCCGAGGATGGCATTGGCACCGAGGTTTTTCTTGTTTGGCGTACCGTCTAGCTCGAGCATGCGCTCGTCGATGGCGATTTGCTGGAGCGCATCCAGGCCGATGAGCTCGCTGGCAATTTTATCGTTGACGTTGGCGACGGCTTGGGTGACGCCCTTGCCGAGATAGAGCGACTTATCGCCGTCGCGGAGTTCCCAGGCTTCGTGGACGCCGGTGCTAGCACCGCTAGGGACGGCGGCGGTGCCGATGGTGTTGTCGTCGAGCGTGACATCGACTTCCACGGTGGGGTTACCGCGGCTGTCCAAAACTTGTCGGGCGTGGATGTCAACAATCATGCTCATGGGAAAAAGCTGCCTTTCCTAAGTTACCGTGTCGAAATGCTATCGAGTTTGTGAAAACGCCATTTTAGAGGTCAGCGGGCCGTTGTCGAGGTGGGGGTAGAGGTTGGAGGGCGGAGGGGGGAGTGCGCTGAGCCGCAAGCGATGGAGGTGGCGTAAAGTGGGTAAGGGCCGCTTTGATACTAGCGGGCTTGTCGTGGGGGGATGGGGTTGGTAATCTTCGGCCGCTTACCACCCGGCAGGATGCTGCGCGGTAAGTTTTTCGCCCGCCGTACTTCGCGACAGGGAATCGTCGCCGTGCTCATTGCAAATCAACGTCGAAACTTCGGCGCGACAGTGATCGTGCTGGTTGCGCTTGGCGTTGCGGGCTGTAGCAATGGGCAGTACGCGTTTGGGCCTCCTGGGCAAGGCGCGGCGGCCCCCGTTACTCTTTCCCCCCAGCAGCAAACGGCGCTCGCGCAGCAGACGCAGCAGTATCAGCAGCGGGCAGCCACCCTTGACCGCGATAACCAAGAACTCGAAGCGATGTTGGCGCAGACGCGTCAGCAAACGCAGTTGTTGCAGGAGCAAATCGCGGCGACTCAAACGCAGCTTCGTGATACGACGGATCGATTGGCATCGGTGCAAGCCGACAATGATTTGATGCGTAATCGCACGAGCGCGTTGGCTGCGAGCGTGCAGACGCGCAGCCAGGCCGAGATTCGTGCGAACAATAGTTTGCTGCGAAGTCTGACAGTGACGAACATGCCGGGGATCAATGTACGGCAGGACGGCGATGTGATTCGCATTGAAGTGCCGGCGGATCAGTTGTTTACCACCGGCACGGCGCAGCCGCGGGCCGGATCAGACGTGTTGATTCGCACGATCGGGATCGATCTCGCGCAGAATTACCCTCAGCAGTTGATCGGTATCGAGGGGCACACGGACGGTGCTCCGATGACGTCGCCGCAGTATCCCACCGATCAGCATTTGGCGGTTGGGCAGGCAATGGCCGTGTATGACGGGCTGACTCGCTCGGGCGGCTTGCCGCCGAAGCAGCTTTTCGTGGTCGGACACGGGGCTAGCCATCCGCTCGTGTCGAACGGCACGGAGCAGGGCCGGGCTCGCAATCGGCGGATCGAGATCGTGATTTATCCGGAGACGTTTCAGCGGTAGGGCTGGCTGCGCCAGGGGACGGGATGCCGGATGCCGGGGGCTGATTCTTAGAGCGTGTTTGGAATTCATTGATTCTCGGAGGCGAGGACGCCTCGCCACGAGAGTTTCGAGCGACTCGCCTCGCTGGGCTAGGCGGTTGGGAGACGGGCTCATTCTTAGTAAGCTAGAGATGTATTCGGCCGTGCGCGAACGTATATTGGCGTTTGGGAGTCTGGCTGTCGGAAACCGAACGGCCGGCCTCATAGAGGCCAGCTACAATTGTTGGATTCGTATACTCACGTTTTTATTGAATCATGCATTGAGAAGGAACGCGCCAGTTTAGCTGTCAGCTGTTGGCTATTAGCTATCGGCGAGACAGATTGGCCGATAGCCGAGAGCTGATGGCCGACAGCCCGATGTCCCGCTCAGTTTCAATGCAATCATCAATAGTTGCTCGATCATGCTTGCCATCATTGATTACGAAATGGGGAACCTTCGCAGTGTGCAGAAGGGGTTTGAGCGTGTGGGGCATTCGGCGGTGATTACGAGCGATCCGGCCGTGTTGGCCGAGGCTGACCGAATTGTGTTGCCGGGGGTTGGTGCATTTCGCGATGCGATTGCCGCTTTGCACGCGCGGAAGCTGGTTGAACCGATTCGTATGGCGGTTGAGTCGGGCAAGCCGTTCTTGGGGATTTGCCTCGGGTTACAACTTTTGTTCGATAAAGGTTTTGAGGACGGCGAGTACGAGGGGCTCGGCATCGTTCCTGGCGAGGTGGTGCGGTTCCGTGTGCCGCGAGAGTTCAAGGTGCCGCACATGGGATGGAACTCGGTTCGGTTCAAGCGTCGGCCGCCCATTTTTGAAGGCATTGAAGACGGAGCATATTTTTACTTCGTTCACTCTTACTACGTTGTGCCGAAAGATGAGGCCGTCGTGGCGACGGAAACGGAATACGCGTCGCCCTTCTGTTCGAGCATTTGGCGAGACAATCTTTTCGCGGTGCAGTTCCATCCGGAGAAGAGCCAGGCGTCGGGCTTGCGCTTGCTCAAAAATTTTGCGGAACTTGGGGGGAGGGACGAGGAGCGAGGAGCGAGGAGCGAGGAGTCGCTGTCGCAACAAGCGTAAGTGCTTTGTGGATAAGTGGGTTGCGGTTGCACACTTGTAAAGCGCGTTTCGCTGTGCGATATATTGGAGTGTCGGAGTAAAGCACTAAGAAGGTGTTTTGACATGACCTAACGCCGTTACCCCTTTTCAATTCACAGATGACGCAGATTATCGCAGATTTTGCAATTCCCAGAGAATGACACTGATCGAAAAACGCTGGTAGTTAGCTGATCTATCTGCGAACATCTGCGCCATCTGCGGACAAAAAAGGGTTCACGGCGTAAAGTGGCACCCAACGCCGCACTGGCAAAGTCGGTGGCACGCCTATTTCAAACACGTTCTGAGAATGTTTTCCGCGAACAGGCTTGGCGTTTACTTTACGGATCTTTTTTCATGCAAATTTGGCCAGCCATAGATCTCCGCGGAGGTAAGTGCGTACGCCTGCGACAGGGCGATTACCAGCAGGAGACCGTGTTCGCACAGGAACCTGCAGCCGTGGCGCGGCAGTTCGCGGATGCGGGGGCCAGGTATCTGCATATCGTTGATCTGGAGGGAGCGCGCGAGGGGTTGCCGGTGAATTTGCCGGCCGTCCAAGACATTCTCGAAGCGGTCGATATCGAGTGTGAATTGGGCGGCGGTATTCGCGACGAGCAGTCGATTTGCGAATTGCTGGATTTCGGGCTCGATCGGCTGGTGATCGGGACGTCGGCGATTACCGACCCCGATTGGTTTCGCAAGGTTTGCCGGCAGTTTCCTGGGCGATTGGTACTTGGGATCGACGCCCGGGACGGCAAGGCGGCCACGAACGGCTGGCTGCAAACGTCGGAAGTGACGGCGCTAGATCTGGCAATAAGCTTGGAAAATGAGCCGCTCGCGGCGATTATTTATACAGACATCGCGACGGACGGAATGATGCGTGGCCCGAATGTGGAAGCCATGCGACAGATGCAGTCGGTCGTGCAATTACCGGTCGTGGCATCGGGCGGTGTGACAACGGCGGAAGACGTAGAGAAGTTGGCAGCGGCTGGTATGGCCGGTTGCATTATTGGCCGCGCGATTTACGAAGGAACTTTAACGCTTGCAGATGCGTTGCAAGCAGCGGAGGGTGCAAAAGGCAAACGAGTCGAAAACTAGCTGGTGGGTAGGTGCGCGAGTGAGTCGGTGAGCAAGTCGTCGATGGATCCTTGCTAGCCCGCTCGCCAACGCAACCCTATTCATTGGCGGAGCAAACATGGCTAAAAATGTTGACGCGGTCCGCAACGTTGCTGTGTGCGGACATGGTTCCTCAGGCAAAACCACGCTCGTCGATCATCTTCTTGTTAAAACGGGGGCTGTTTCTGGTCAGCCCAGTGTCGATCACGGCACAAGCATCTGCGACTTCGACGAAGAAGAAAAGCACCATAAGCACTCGATCGAAGCCTCGATCGTGCATTTCGATTACGATGGCAAGCGATTCAATGTGATCGACACGCCCGGATATCCGGATTTGATTGGCCAAACGATTGGTGCGCTCCATGCCGTGGAAACGGCTGTGATTACGATCGATGCGCATGCGGGCGTCAAAGTGAATACACGCCGCGTGTGGCGCGAGGCGGGCGAGGCTGGGCTCGGCCGGATTTTGTGTGTCACGAAGCTCGATACCGAGAACATCGATTTTCCCGGTCTTGTGAATACGATTCGTGAAGTGTTCGGTCCGCAGTGCGTATTGTTCAATGTTCCGGTCGGGCTCGGACACGATTTGAAAGGCGTGGTAAGCCTACTCGATGCACCACAGGACACCAGCGGGGCTGTTCTCGATGTAAAAGAACTCTATGAAAATGCCGTGGAGACGATCATCGAGGCTGATGAAGCGCTGATGGAGAAATATCTTGAAGGCGAGATGCCCTCGAAAGAAGCGCTCGAGCAATTATGCGCTGAAGGCGTGCATCAAGGTTCCTTGGTGCCGGTGGTGTGCTTGTCGACCAGAGCTGGAATTGGCGTCGAGGAGTTTTTGAAAGTGCTTTCGCTAGCGGCAGTTTCGCCGACGTCGGTAACTCACAGCGGGCAAATGAACGGTGATGTAGTAACGGTTCATGCGGATCCGTCAGCGCCGTTAGCAGCCCAAGTGTTCAAAACACGTATCGATCCTTTCGTACAGAAGCTTAGTTATATTCGGGTGTTTTCGGGAACGCTCAAGAAAGACAGCACGGTGCATGTTTCGGGCGTGCGTAAATCGATCAAGATAGGGCCGTTGCTTTTGGTGCAGGCCGATAAGACGTCGGCCGTGGAGCAAGCGGTTGCCGGGGAGATCGTGGCGATTGCCAAAACCGAGGACTTGCATACCGGCACATCGCTAGGCGAGGTGGAGCTTCCGGCGCTTCATTTTCCCACGCCCATGGTGGGACTCGCCGTATCGCCTAAGACCCACGGTGATGAAACAAAGCTTTCGACGGCATTGCATAAGGTGACGGAAGAAGACAGCACGGTACACTTGCAGCACGACCAGGAAACCAAGGAGATGGTGCTCACCGGGATCAGCGAGCTTCACCTGCAATTGTTGCGAGAAAGACTGAAACGCCGCGACAAGGTGGAGATCGAAACGCACGAGCCGAAGATTCCTTATCGGGAAACGATTCAGGCGAACGGTGACGGCAGTTACCGCCATAAGAAGCAGTCGGGCGGCTCTGGCCAGTTTGGCGAAGTGCATCTGCGGTTGTATCCGTTTCCCGAGGGGACGGATCCGGAGGAGTTTGCCAACAAAGAGCGGTTTCCGCATTTGAAGAGCAAGCATTATCACCCGAAGCACAATTTTCTATTTGTCGATACGGTGGTTGGCGGAGCGATTCCTGGGAACTTCATGCCTGCCGTGGAGAAGGGAATTTTAGAGAAGATTGCTTCGGGCGTAGTGGCTGGCTACCCCGTGCAGAATATTTGCGTGGAAGTGTATTTCGGCAAAGATCACCCGGTGGATTCGAATGAAACGGCGTTTCGAATCGCGGCTAGGCAGGCTTTTGCTAGTGTTTTTCGAGAGTCGCGATCGAGCTTGCTCGAGCCCATTGTGAACCTGCATATCACGGTGCCGGTGGGAAATGTGGGTGATGTATCGAGCGATCTCTCCGGCCGGCGAGGGCAGATGGTGGGCATGGATTCCGCCGGCGGCGGCATGACGACCGTGGAAGCCAGTGCCCCGCTTTCGGAAGTGATGACTTACGCCCGCACGTTGTCGTCGATGACGGGGGGGCAGGGGAGTTACACGATGGAGTTTGGTCGGTACGATGTGGTGCCTGGCAACGTGCAGCAACAGATTATTGCCAAGGCGAACGTGAAAGTGGATGAAGAGTGAGCGGGAAGGCGACCACACTCGGAGGGCGGCTCAATAGTAGGGCGCGATCGAAGGTGTGTGGGCGTCGGAGACGCCGTTTGAATTTGGTTAAGGTATGTCGCAACTTCCGAGTCGGCCCCATCTAGCGGCACCGAAGCTTGAGCAATCGGCGGCTATTGGCATTCGCGCCAGCTTGACGGCGGTGGTTGTCAGCTTCGTGCTGGGAGTGATCAAGGTTGCCACCGGTGTGTTAGGGCACTCTTATGCCTTGATTGCGGATGGCGTGGAGTCGATGCTCGACGTGGCTGGTGGGTTGGTGGTTGCGGGGAGCTTGAAGATCGCCTCGCAGCCGCCTGACGAAAAATATCCGTACGGATATGGCCGAATCGAGTCCGCCGCGGCGCTGGTGATTGCGGGGGCCTTGTTGACGGCGGCAGTATTCATTGCCATCGAAAGTGTTCGCGAAATCGTTACGCCGCATCATGCGCCGGCTGCGTTCACGTTGGTGGTGCTCGTGCTGGTGGTGATCACCAAGGAACTACTGTTTCGTTTTTTGTTTCGCACGGGAAAGTCGATCGATAGCCGAGCCGTGGAGACAGACGCTTGGCACCATCGTAGCGACTCGCTCACCTCGATCGCCGCGTTTTTAGGTATTTCGATTGCGCTGTGGGGAGGTGAGGGGTACGAACCGGCAGACGATTGGGCCGCTTTGTTTGCCGCGGGGGTCATCGGGTTCAACGGCTTGCGGCTGTTGCGAAATGCCTGGTTGGAAATGATGGATGCTTCGGTGCCTGAGCCCCTCATTGAAGAGATTCGGGAGATAGCGCGAGGCGTTAGTGGGGTCGCGGGGATTGATATGTGCCGTGTGCGTAAGAGCGGGCTAGGCGTGTGGGTAGATATCCATGTGGAGGTGCCCGGTGAAATCAATGTGCATGAAGGGCACAGAATTTCCCACGCCGTAAAGGATGCGTTGATCGCATCGAAACACAATGTGATGGATGCGGTGGTACACATCGAGCCGGCGAACGATTGTGCGGAAGTGAATTAACGCCGCCGGAAAACGCTCAGCATCGTGATGCAAGCCACCGTGAGAGCGAGGAATGTGGAAGGCTCGGGCACCGCGGTGCCGAACCAGGCCAGAGCGAATTTTTCTGCTCTGTAAGCAGAGATGTTTTTCACACGGAGCATGTACTGAGCCGACTGGTCGAGATCGAAGAACAAGTGCTCCACATTATCGTAGGCGCTGATGGATTGAGCCACGAGCATGCCGTTTTTGAATACTTCGAGATCGAGATTGCTTAAGGGAAGAGCAGAAAATAGATCGCCGGCGTTGATGATACCGTCGCCGTTATCGGTGCGGCTGACGTGGCGGTTCCAGGCGAGAGTGACGGTGAGGATGGAACCGTAAGCCAGATTGGGGTTAATGAGATAATCGATCGACTGACCGATGCCGATCGTGTTGATATCCCAGCCGACGGCGTCCACAAAGCCCGGCCCCATTTCGCCGGCCAAGTATTGCGTGGCAAGTGCGGCACCGTTGATTTGGCCCGCGCCGGAGTGGTTGTCGAGCGGTCGGGTTGTGGAAAACACGTCGTTGACCAGGCTTGTTTGATAGGGAGCCCAGGCGTTGCCTTGTTTGTCGAGGACTTTCGACGCACTGTTCATGAGCGTGGCTTTAATGACCAACGGATCGGTGCTAAGACCGAGTCGTCGGCCAGCGTCGATTTGCTGAGCCATCATGCCTGCGACGAACGGCGTGGCGTAACTGCAACCGTTTTGGTTGGCTAGCCAGTCGGCCTGAGACTCCCAGTCGTCGTTGGCTAGAGTGAGCCCTGTGCCCGGGGCGACGACATCGGGCTTCATGCGTGAATCGCTAGTGAAAGCCTCCGCGCTGCCGGTGTGAACGCGGGAGTAGTCGGCTGTGGTGCGGCCCACGGTAATGCCATTGAACGCACTGCCGGGGCTGCGAACCAGTTGCGAGCCGCCGGCGGGGATGTTGCCTACGCAGATCGCACAACTAATGCCTTGCGAGTAAGCGGCCCAATCGAGCATGAGGTCCATTTGCTGCAAACCATTGCTGAGATTGGAGTTAAAGTTGAGGGAGAGATTCAATACATCGGCCCCTTGGGTGATAGCGAAGCCGATGCCGTTCTTGACTTGGACATCGCTGGCGAAGCCATTCGTATTGCTGAGTACGCGAGCGTTGACGTAGCGAGCGTCTGGGGCCATGCCGGTGTAGATTGGATCGCGGCTCAGAGCGGCGCTTGCTACGCGAGTGCCGTGGCCGTGGACGTCGTCGCCGGTGCTTGATTCGCCCGGAACGTAACTGGCTTCGGCGACCATGCGGGGGTTACCGAGGCTATCGAGGCCGGCCAGTGCGGGGTGGAAATCGTCGATGCCGCTATCGACGATGCCGATGATGACGCCCGTGCCATCGCCCAGCAATGAGCGTGACACATCACCTTGAACGCCTGGAATGGCGCTGTTCAGGGCCGAAGCAACGTTAGCTGTGGCCATGAAGAGAGTGAGCGCTAGCGCGCTTCTCACGGCCGTTTTAAACATCATTAGAACATAACCTCGGCTAGAGATCGGAGGAGGCCCAGAATTGGTGGCATGGCTGCGGGGTATTGCCAAGTTACCCCTGCTTTAGTGTACTAACGGCGTATTTTTGGGCAAGGGAAATGGTCAGGGCTGGCAAGTTAGCCATTTTGGGGGTGTCGCTACAGGTAATTTAGGCGAACCAATAGGCCTGATCGTAAATCTTTTAGTTCAGGGAACCCGGTTGCCGAGATAATTTGTACCGATTTGAACGGCTGTGAACGCACGGGTAGAATTTCACCCGAGCCCGCTTATGACGCCTTCCGCCCGCCAATTTCCGATGCGGTGCATCTGTACCACTCCGGCCTAGTTGCCGGAGCCCGCCCCTTTTGTGCCCCTTCGGGCCGCTTGTGAGCCCCGTCTCACGTTACCCCGCACAGAGCCTTATTCGCCACCGTTAGTGCCCACCGCGTACGCACAACGTTGCGACCCAACCAGGAGCAACCGGACCCATGGCCACTGACTTTCGTTTGAAAGATCAACTGCCTAAGCTCACTCAGCGCATCGTACAAACGTACGATGAAGCCGGAACGATCAATCACCTTGGTCACTGCCCGCTGCCCAACTACGACGAGATCATCGCCGCGACGAACGATCTGAAGGAGATTATTTTTCCTGGCTATCGGCGTCGCGAGGGATTGCATCGCGGCAACGTTGCTTACTACGTGGGCGATCTGATGGATCGGTTGCATGACCGATTCACTACGCAAATTGGCCGCGCGTTGCGCCACGAGGCGGGTGCCACCGACGATTGCGATTGCGATCAGGATTTTGAGGCGCTCGGTCAAGCCAAGACCATGTTGTTTCTTGAGAGGTTGCCAGAACTGCGAAAACTTTTGGCAACCGACGTGCAGGCTGCGTACGATGGCGATCCGGCGTGCAAGTCGATCGATGAAGTAATCTTCTGCTACCCAGGGCTCGAGGCGATTACCGTGTATCGGCTCGCGCATTTGTTGTACGAGTTGGATATCCCGTTCATTCCGCGCATGATGACCGAGTGGGCGCATGGTCGGACGGGGATTGATATCCATCCTGGTGCCAAGATCGATAGCCATTTCTTTATCGATCACGGGACGGGCGTGGTGATTGGCGAGACGACCGAAATTGGCCAGCACGTGAAGCTTTATCAAGGCGTTACGCTTGGTGCGTTGAGCTTTGCTACCGATGGCGATGGGAATCTGGTGCGTGGTCATAAGCGGCACCCCACGTTGGAAGATCGCGTGGTCGTTTACGCGAACGCGACGATTCTAGGCGGTAATACCGTAGTGGGGCACGATGCCGTGGTCGGCTCGAGTGTGTGGCTCACCCATAGTATCGCGCCGAATACGACCGTGGTGATGGAGAAGCCGAAACTTCGTTTGCGCAGTGAGATGGAAGCATCGCTGACCAATACGGCAAATTTTCAAATTTAGTGCGTTTCGAGGTTTACGCTTGGGATTGGGGAGGTTTCATTGTGGATGTACCGGGGGCGCTAAACCGCAAGCGTTGGGGGGGCGGAGTGGTGGGGTTGGGGTTGTTGGTGTGTTTATTGGATGGCGTGTTGTGGTTGGACGGCGTGGCCGCGGCCGCTAACGCGGGGTGATTGATGTTGGGGGAGAGTCAGGCTGGAAAGCCTGACCTACGGGTAAAAAAATGAAACGATGGGCCCACTGGGGGCGGGATCCTGGGACGGCGCATGGGGATGCGACGTACATGGGATACTGAACCCAACCGTCCGGTTTGGAACCTGCCTACTCATAGTCCGGGTAAACTGCGCCAGCGGAAAAATCCAAGCGCAGCGCCGGGAGCGCGCTTCAGGCAGCAACAAGCCGGGCGGCCATTTCA
>CAZTWS010000137.1:0-12697 GCA_964618225.1 uncultured Planctomycetaceae bacterium | reverse complement strand
GATTGCTCGGTGAAGCGAAAAGACCTCATCAAGCACCTGCGCAGCCAAAGCTGCGAGTTATTGCGAGAAGGCAACAGCCACTCGATTTGGATTAATTCTAGCAATCAAAAGCAAACGTCGATTCCAAGGCATCGCGAAATAAACAACTACACAGTTTGCGCAATTTGCAAACAACTTGGCATTTCCGAACCGACCTAAACTTAGAAACTCTACAAAACCCCGAGCCTCTCCACGTGTCCAACCTCGTTGGCAAAAAACTGAAAGACTTCTACGTCCTGCGCCGGCTCGGGCGCGGTGCGATGGCCGAGGTCTACTTGGCCCAGCAACTTTCCCTCGGTCGCCAAGTTGCTCTCAAGGTTCTCAATAGCGATCTGGCTCGCGATCCCAGCTACGTCCGCCGTTTCCACCACGAAGCGCGTGCGGCAGCCGCGCTCGTACATGCCGGCATCGTGCAGATCTACGAAGTCGGCCAAGACGGCGATGTCCACTACATCGCCCAAGAATACGTGCCCGGCCGAAACCTCGGCGAACTCATCCGCAGCCACGGCACGCTCAGCGCCACGCTCGTGCTCGATATCCTCCGCCAGGTGTCGGCCGCCCTTTCCAAGGCATCTAGCCAAGGAATCGTTCACCGCGACATCAAGCCAGAAAACATCATGCTCGCCGGCAGCGGCGAAGTGAAAGTGGCCGACTTCGGACTCGCGCGCGTGGCTGGCGATGGCGGTGCCAATCTCACCCAAGTCGGTGTCACCATGGGCACGCCCCTCTACATGAGCCCCGAACAAATCGAGGGGCGCGACATCGACTCCCGTAGCGATATCTACTCGCTCGGCATCACCGCCTACCACATGCTCCTCGGCGAACCGCCCTACACGGGTGAATCGCCGCTCGCCGTCGCCGTGCAACATCTCAATCAACCGGCCCCCAAAATCCCCATCGATAAACTCTCGATCACCGCCTCCCCCGAGTCTCGCAACGGTGAAAAAGCCTCCGCAACCTCTCAAGCGGTCGAACGACTCGTGCCCATCATCGAACGCATGATGGCCAAAAAACCGGCCGACCGGTTTCGCGACCCGGCCGCACTCCTCGATGAACTCAACGCCGCTCTGCGCGACGGCATCGAGCAAGGCTGGGCAACCGCCGGCCCCAATCAATCGCTCGCCGAAATTTTGCAAACCGCCAATGAACGAGCGGCCGTCACTTCGCGACTCGACGAATTGATGAAAACCACTGCGCTGGCCACACCACGCCGCCTGTCATTCGCACGCATCGCCGCCGCAATCGCCGCGTGTGTGCTCGTTGGCCTCCTCGTCGGCGCATTGCTTCGCCCCGCACCGCTACTCGCTAACGCCGAAGAAGGTCCGCGACGAAGTTCCGACGTGTGGGGACAACTCTACCAAGCCAAATTGGTCGACACCGAACAAGGCTGGCAGGCCGTCGCCAAGAATTTCCCCGATGCCGACAGCTACGCCCTGAATTTGGCTCGGCAGGGGCTTCTCTACTACTATCTCACGCGCACGCAAGATTACGACAAGGCACTCCACGTGGCACGCCAGTTAACCAACGCCGCTGAAAGAGAATTCCAATCGTTCGGCCAAGCCGGAATGGTCGTGGCCTACGTCCACATGGACGACGATGAGCAAGCCATGTACACCAATCAACGACTCGATGCCGCCAACCGCGACGCTCTCGAGCAACGATCCCCACGCATGGCTCAACTTCTCAATGAATCGCTCGACACCCTCGCCGACCGCGCCCTGTAGGTCAGGCTTTCCAGCCTGACGCCGAACCAGAATAAACTTGTTCGTGGATAGTTGTTAGTTGCTAGTTGTTACTTCCAACAACTATCCACTATCCACTAACAACTATCTCTCAACGCTACGCCGCCCGACGACGCGATTTGCCCGGCTGCCGCGGACGTTCTACCCGGCTGTTCTCCGCTTCACGCTCGGCGGCAAGTTGGCCGTCGCGGAGAATCATTCCACAGATAAAAGCCCAGATCAAAAAGAAACACACGCCTAAAGCGGTGGGGATCAGTGCGAACGGCATGGGTACAGACTCCGACCTACGAGACGGCACACTCCGTGTACCCTCATGGCGGCATTCCATGCCTATAAAAACCAATCGGCAGCCCCCCTCCATTTCTTGAATCGAATCCCAAAGCGAGCCGGGGCGTCCCCGCCCCCGAGTGAGTGCTAACGCATTTTTAGAATTTGCGTTCCGAGGACGATCGATGCCAACACAAAATCTTTAGCGGCGGCAACGCCGTCCAACCAGCGAACGGCATCACAGAACGGTAAATCTAAAAACGCACTAGGGGCAACGCCCCAGAGCCTCACTAACGACTTACGACGTCCCCGCTCGCCACAACTCATGCCCTAAACACACCTTACGACGCCACAACAAAAAAGGTGCAAGAATACTGAACAAATGTGTAGAAAACGGCCACCGGTTGTGTTAGTTTTTTGCTTGCACCGTCAATGAACAATTGACCAGTGACCCAGCCGCTTGCGGCTTAGCGAATATTTTCAGGCAAAGCGATAACCCCATCCCCCCTAAAAAACCAGGTGCTGTCATGAATGCAACGCTTTCTACTCCTCGCGCCGCCGCCACACCAAACTCGGCCGACCACAGCTACATCGAGCAACCGTTCGATCTGCCAGACACAACCGACCCGTTCGACGACCTCGACGAACAAGACGCTCCCGATGACTTCACCGGCCACACCATCCCTGACGACATCTGGGACGTCTTCCTCCCCGACGACGACCTCGACCACTTCGAAAACGACTGGGATTTAGAGCCATAAGGCGCAAGTCATAAGTCATAAGTCGTAAGGCATTGGACTTTGGACTTTAGTCCCAACACCCCCACAACCCCGTTCCCCCAACCCCTGGTCCCCAGCCCCCAGCCCCCGCCATGCTTCCAACGTCGCTGATCCAAGAAATCGATCGCCTGCTGAAAGAAGGCGACCTGTCTCATCGACAGATTGCCGAGCACCTTGGTGTCGGCCGCACGACGGTCTCTCTGATTGCCCGGGGCGACCGTGGTTTGCATGGCAAAGAATGTCGCAATCGACCATCACCCACAACAGCCACGTCGCCACCGCGGCGTTGCCCAAGCTGTGGACACCGCGTCTACCTCCCCTGCCTCGTCTGCCGAGCACGCCGCAACCGCGCGACCACACTACGTAGGTCAGGCTTTCCAGCCTGACACCCTCACCTCAACAACCTTTTTGAACCACAAAGACGCAGCCTAAAATGCCAACTATAATCCTCGCCAACCCCCTTCGTGCCTTCGAGCCTTCGTGGTTCAAAACCCACGCCGCGCTTCAAGCGCGCTCACTCGCCGTAGATGCGCAAAACCCAGGGGGAGAGTTTAGCGCATCTACGGCAGAACACGGCCATTTTTGTTCCCTCGCAGCGCAACAGGCTTCCCTACTTCCTCGCCTCGTACACCAAATGTCCCACCTCGGGCACGATGAGTTTCTCCATCGCCAGCCGCACCGCCGCCACCGACCCTGGCATCGTAAGCAAAATCACCCGGTTCACCACGCCGCCGATCGCTCGGCTCAGCATCGCCGCCGGTCCGATATCTTCGTAACTCAACATGCGAAACAACTCGCCATAACCGGGCATCGTTTTGTCGAGCAACGCGCTCACCGTCTCGAATGTCTGATCGCGCGCGGCGATGCCCGTGCCGCCCGTCAACAAAATCGCATCCACCTGTTCAGGATCGGCCAGCCGCCTCAGCAACGCCTCGATTCGCGCCGGGTCGTCGGGCACGATCTCGCGCGACACCAGCTCATGACCGCCCCCGGTGAGCAGCTCTGCCGCCAGCAAGCCGCCCCGGTCGGTCTCGAGCGTCCGCGTATCGCTCACCGTCACCACCGCGCACCGAACCGACTTTGGCGACTCGCACCGATGCTGCGTCGTCGATTGACTCATAATCCCTCCCACGTAGGTCAGGCTTTCCAGCCTGACGCAAGTCGTAAGCCATTAGGCGTAAGTCGTAAGTCTCACGCGCAAGCTGTTCCCTGACCAGCTCCCTTCCTACTTACGACTAATGCCCAAAGCCCAACGACTAACGCCTACACCCCCTCAAACCCTGCAATAATCGGCCCTTTTCGCACGGTATAATAAAGGAAGCCCCTCGCCACTGCCATGAGCTACCGCACTTTTCACTCCCTCGGTCTTCTCCTCGCCTCGCTGGCCGTGTTCCACGCGGCAGGTCTGCCCGCGTGCGCCGATGTGTTCAACCTCGCCAGCGGCGGACGCATCGAAGGGCAAATCGTCGAGCAGCCAGGCGGCGATCAGACCAAATGCGTGATCGAACTTACTTCGGGCGGCCAGGTCACCATTGCTCGTTCGCAAATCACACGAATCGAAACCACCTCGGAGACCGATGCCGAGTATCAAAAGCTGGCCCGCACGTCTCCCGACACCGTCGATGGCCACGTGCGCATGGCCGAGTGGTGCCGCGAACACAAGCTCACGACCCAAGCCAAGGCCCATATGGCCCGCGTGCTCGAAATCGACTCCGAACATGCCGACGCTCGCAACGCGGCCGGCTTCCGTCAACAAGGCGGCAAGTGGATGACCCGCGACGACATCATGGCCTCGCGTGGCCTCGTGATGCACGAAGGACGCTACGTCACTCCTCAGCACGTTGAACTCCTCAAAAGCCAAAAATCCGCGAAAGAATCCGAGGGGAACTGGACGAAGCAAATCGACCTCTTACGACGCTGGCTCACCGGCCGCCGCGAAGACCGCGCTGCCCAAGCCCATGCCGATTTGCTCAAAATCACCGACCCGGCCGCCGCCGATGCCGTCGTCAACATGCTCAAACGCGAGAAGAACCCTCAGTTGAAAAAGCTGTGGATCGAAGTCGCCTCACACATCGACAGCCGCGCCACGATCGATGCGTTAGTCGATCGCTCGTTGGCCGATCCCGACGAAGATATCCGCATCCAAAGCCTGGAAGGTCTCATCAAGTCGGGTCGGCAAGGCTTGGCCGCTCCGTACATCCGCGCGCTCAGCAATCGCGATAACGACATCGTCAACCGCGCCGGCAAAGCGCTCGGTATGATCGGCGACCGCGACGCTTTGGGCCCGCTGATCGAGGCCATCATCACCACGCACAAAGTCAAAGTCAGCGACGCCAACCCCGACCAGCATTCCTATGCCTTCGAAACGTCCGGCGGCGGTGGATTCAGCTTCGGCGGCGGTGGTCCCAAGGCAATCGATCGCGACTTCCGCAACCCGGCCGTCCTCACCGCGCTCATCACCCTCGCCGACGGAGCCAGCTTCGACTACGACAAACAAGCCTGGCGGCAATGGCTCGCGGCGCAAACGAAGAACCGCCGCATTGATGTTCGACGGGACAAGTAACGAAGAGGGGGAGACAAGGAGAGGGGGAGAGGGGGGAGATTCGTTGGTGACGCGTATTCAGAAGCATATCGAGCTGGCGGTTTATACGAAGGCGTTTGATGCCGCGATGCGTGTTTTTGAGGCTTCGAAGTCGTTTCCGAAAGAAGAAACGTATTCGTTGACGGATCAAATTCGTCGATCATCGCGTTCCGTGTGTGCAAACATTGCCGAAGCATGGCGTAAGCGCCGCTATACGGCGGCATTTGTTGCTAAGCTCTCTGACTCCGAAAGTGAAGCAGCCGAGACCCAAGTATGGCTTGAATTCGCCGTGCGAAGTGGATATCTGGATCGTGATTCGGCCGCGCGACTCTATCAGGACTACGACGAAATTTTGCGAATGCTCGTCTCTATGATCCACAAACCCGACGACTGGATTATTTCCAATGCCTGAATCTCCCCCTCTCCCCCTCTTATTTAACGACCGCCAGCGCCGTGCGGTCCTCCAAGTTCGGCCGGAAGATCGTCAGCAGCAGCAGCGGCAGGTACCAGGCGAGAGCCAAGCCGCCGCTGTGGGCGTGCCAGAATTGGGTGCCGAGCATCACCGCCGCGGAGTAACTGATGAGCACCCCCAAGTTTTTCTGTGCCGGCCACAACGCCATGCTCAAGCACAAACCCACATGGGCCACGAGGATCGGAATGCGATACACGGGTTTCCAGAACTGCCACGCCCCGGAGAGATCATCGGAATCCATGAACGGCATCCGCAGGCCAAACATCTGCCTCAGGCCGTCCATGAAATCGGTCATGCCGCTGGACATGAATGCCAACGCGGCAACGAGCAGTGCGATCATTGCCACCACGCCAAGGAGAAACTTCCACAGACCCCGCTGCCAGTAGAAGCTGAGCCAGAGAGGCAGCAGAAACATGGGATAATAAATCGTTCCGAATGCCAGCCCGATCATTGCCCCCGCCGCCAACGGACGGCGATACATGACGATCGCCCACACCAGCAAAGCGCCCGGCAATGCGTGCGTTACATGCCCGGTCCACATGGCGGTATACGGCAGCAACAGATACAGGGTGGCCGCGGCGATGCCCGTTTTCATGTTGTCGAAATGCCGCAAGCCAACCACCACGAGCCCTAACACAATGGCAAGCTGCGAAAGAATGGCGACCACACGCACGGTCACCACATCGACTAGTGGCACCGTCTCAGACGGTGCGTTATCCGTACCGGTCACGACCGTGACTTCTTTGCCGTTTTCACCCAGTAACGACTGCGTAGAAACGTGCGGCAGCAAGAAAATCACGGGGAAGCCGGGGCCATGCGTCCGCAACGAGTTCAAGTTCGTTGCGGAAGCCTCTAGTTCGCGCAGGTGCCCGGCTTGTTCCGAGCCAACGATATCTGCCTTGTCGGAAGTGCCGGTGATGACATTCGCCATGAGAAAAATGAGTAGCGAGATGCCGAGAAAAGTGAGCCCGCCCACGGTAAGATTCGGTTCGAGCAACGGGCGGCGAACCATGAATGCATCGAGCAGCAAGCGCAACATGAACAAACCGCTGACTACGAACAGGCATATATACCCGGCGTACTCGATGCCCGCGGCTTGCTCCTCGCCAGGATGCTGGATGCCATACTGCACCATCAGCAACGGCGGCGCATACAAGATGAGACCGAGCAGGTCCCAGTTGCGAACGCTCCAAACACGATTGAACTTGAAATACAGCGCAATCGTAAGGAGCGACGCCAGATAAGCCCAGGTCGTCGCATGCACGCGCTGATATTGAAAGAGGAGTTCGCTCATTACGTGGCGATGTGCTTTCGGCTAGGGGCCATCCGCCAAACCTCCGGCTGCGATGTCCCTGTTTGGCCGATAGCCTTCCCAACCTATACGTTCCCGCGCCTCGTCTGCCCACGGGCTTTCGGGTGCCAGGTTCATAAACAAATGCCAATGCCGCAAGGCTTCACCAGTGCGGTTTGCCCTGTCGAGCAGCCTCGCCAGGTGATAATGAGCATCGGCATACTCCGGATGATACTCCAATGCTCCGTAAAATGCAGCCTCGGCCAACGCCAAGTCGCCTTGCTCGGCAAGCACGCAGCCGAGGTTCGATCGTGCCTCGACAAAGTCTTCATCCAATTCAATGGCCACATAATATCGTTCACGGGCGGCCGGAAGGTCGCCCCCTTGATATAACAACCCGGCCAGGTCGAAATGATCCTCGGCCGTACATTCGCCCGAAAAAAGCAGGGCGCGAAAGGCCTCCACGGCCTGTCCCACGTTGCCGCTATCGGCAAGCTCCGCGGCAAGAGACCGCAGGTCTTCCGCCGTGTAGGGCTGCACCACTCGCGGTCGCAACGTGGAGCGATTTCGCAATGCGTCTGCCGTTACGAAAGGAATGGCGATTTGCTCGTCGATGGCTGCCTCCGCCGCGGCGGAACGAGCCATCTCGTAGTCCATCAGCAATTGACCATTTGGTTCAGCCAACCCCTCTTCGCGGCGAATCAAAAGTCGGCGTCCCTCGACGACCACAGCCGGATCGGCAAGCGGCCGTTTCGATGCGGGCAGCAGGCGAGTGATTTCGTCGATGCGACGGTTGACGGCGGCCAACGAACAGCCGGCGGCAAGCAGTTGGGCCAGTTTTCGCGCGACGCCAACTTCTTCAAAATCGAAGTAGGCCAACCGCCCAACCTCGCGCTTGGCCACCAGCGCGCCACGGCGTTGCCAATGGCGGATCGTGGCAACCGGCACATGAACGAGTCCGGCCAGCATCGCCGGAGTGTAAAGTCGCTCCATGCCGGCGGGCGACTCGGTAAGGCCAAGCCGTTGCCACAAGTCGGACTCGTGGATCAGTTCCGTGGTGCCAGAGGTAATAGCGTTGCGGACCGCGTCGTCGAACATATCGCGGTTGGTGATAAGCCGCTGCAGGTCGGACGTATCGTCGCTGACGACGATCAGATCGGCATCGTGGCCGACCCGATCGAGAACGCCGCCACCGTGATCGAGCACGAGTTGCTCCGCCTCGCGACGGGGCATGCTTTCGAGCTTGCCAACGAAGACGACTCGCCGGCCGACCAGCGAATGCTCAAGTTGGGATTGCTTCGAATCGTTCACGCTTGTGTCCAGGGAGGCCGGCGAAAGGCGGCCACAGCGGCCGCGAAACTACTTAAGAACTCTAACAAAACCGTCTGAGAGAGGGAGACAGTCCCATTTTGCTGCGAAGACTCCGCAAAATCGGGACAGTCCCCGCCGGTTTTGTTAGAGTTCCTTAGTTTCCCGGCCAGTCCCCTGGGTGTCAACTTGGCCTATGAGTGCTTCTCGCGGAGCGAAATGGGTACTTTAGCCTTCGCAGGGATTGACGGGCACTTTCATCGTGACGACACGAGGTACGCGGTAGGTGTATGTCACCGGTACTTGCTTCGACACGACGCGTGGCACTTGTACGGTTTGTTTTTCGCAAACCCACTTGCAAACGCGAACTTGGTACGGTTCAACGCGTTCTTCCTCGACCATGCGGCACGTGGTGACAGGAATCTGACGGACCTGCTCTTCGGTCTCCATGCGGCAAACCTGCACAGCGACCTGCCGTGGCACGCGTTCGGTAACCTGACGGCAAACTTGGAAGGGAACCTTGCGAACTTGTTCCTCCTGCACCATGCGGCAAACCTGCACGGGCACTTGGCGAACTTGCTGTTCGGTGACCATGCGAGTTACTTGGACGGGCACCATTTCGGTAACTTGCTCGGGCACGTAGCTGACTTGCGGCACTTGGACTTGAACCGGGTTCGGCCTCCACACACGTTGAGTGGTCATGGTGGCCGGCGTGCTTGTGCTAACCCAGGACAAACCGCCACGCTGCACTTGAGCAACACCTGTTACCGGGTCGCACGTTTGGGTAGCAGGAGTCCAAGCCAAGCGTGGCAGACCCCATTGGCCGGGCACGCATACTGGTTGATCGACCCAGCAGCCTTGATCGACACACGCGGTGCGGTAGGTGGTCACAGGGCGCATCACCGTGCGGCACTGGGCCTGTTGCACGGTTTCGCAGACGGGCCGTTGAACGCAGTGGCGTTCTTCACGCATCTGTGTTTCCCACACGGGCCGCTGGACGGTGAACCGTTCCTCGCGTTCTTGAGTTTCGACGACGTTGCGAACGACGTCGTAGCTGCAATCGCGCATCACGGTTTCGTAGACGGGCCGCTGAACGGTGAAGCGCTCTTCGCGAGTGCTGGTTTCATGCACCGGCCTGAGCACCTTGAAACGCCGCTCGCGCTGCTCGGTTTCCCAAACGGGAACCTGGCGAGTGACTTCTTGCGTGTCGTAAACGGTTTCGCACACCTGGCGGTAGCACGTTACCTGACGATCTTCGTACACAGTCTGGCAGACGAGCCGATAGGCCGTATCGCAGCACTGCGCATGAGATTCGCGCGACGCATTCACAACAGTGGCCGCTGTAAGCAGACCAAGGCACAGGAAAAGTGGCTTGTTCATGACCCGTTTGTTCCAAGCAAAGACGAGTTAACCCATTCGCCTCCATGCGCCCCAATGTGCGCGACCATGCGCCAATACCCCTTCGTATCAACTGTGGGGCACAATGCGTCGTTAGGCAAACGACAGCACTGCATCGCCCACTGCTATCACAAAGATGAACTACGCACAGCGCAAGGCTTTAGGAATTTTTAAAAATTCTCAAGCCTAAGCCATTGTTTCCCGACATGTTGCCGCCGTGCAACGGAACAGCTTCACATTGTTGAGATTTGGAACAAAGCTTGTTGGCATAGGCCCTACAATCGCTACAAACCCAACTCTGGGTATTTGGGAAACTCACGCAGAGACGCGGGGGACGCGGAGCTAACGAGGCGAAATCGGCGTCGGAGACGCCTCCTACAGAGTTGGTTTTAATGGGTGCCCGTCGCGCTGCTGTTTTTCTTGAGGTTTTCCAGTGCTCGACGGGCGTCGGAGCGAATTTTGGCGGGGATTTGTGCTTTGGCCAGTTGTTCATCATCGGCCGCGGCGATTTGTTCGAGCGAGTTGATGAATGGCGTGAGGTCCGCGGTCGGGTTCTGTTTGGCCAAGTCGAGTGCGGCTTCCATGGCCGTGTGCGCGAACAGAGCGCGAATGGGGGTGGTGTCTTTGCCATCGGCTTTTTGGGCGGCCGCTTCGTGTTCTTCGAGATCGATCATTTCGGCAAGCGTATCGACACCCTTGGCATTGCCTCGATGGGCTAGTGCGACGGCTGCGTTGTAGCGAGTGTCTGCATCCGGGTCATCGACGAGCACTTCGAGCCGTTCGATCGCGCCAGGCGTGCCGAGTTGCCCGAGTGCATAGGTGGCTTGAAAACGAATCGAGGGATCTTCATTGGCCGAAAGTTCGCGCAAGGTGGGTTCGACTCGATCGTTCTCGATTTTTTGCGGCGGATTCATGCGAGGCAGCTCGTAGGCCCGCTTGGCAATGGCTTGAATTGCGCCGTCGCGAACTTCGCGTTCGCGTGGATCGCGATTCGTGGTGGCCGCCTTGATTAAGACATCCATACCATCTTGCACGTTGAACTGGCCCAGTGCGCGAGCAAGATACATTCGGAATGCAATGTTGTTATCTTTCATGCTGGCGGCATTAATTTCGAGATCGAGCATGCGTGCAAGTCGGCTTGCCGAGTCGGCATCGCGTTTGAAATCGGCGAAGCGTTCGTTACGCAGCATGTCGGCCAAGTCGCTTGCGCGCTGCCATCGAGCAACGCTAGCCCCCTGCTCCATGCCTTTCACAAGGTCCTCGGGCCGAGACGCGGCACTGACCAACCAGTTGAACGTGAGCCAAATAGCCACGATCATGATCACGATGAGTGCGGGAATAACGAAAAGCTGGACGATAAAACCTGCCGAGGGGGGCTCGACGGGGGGCAATAAATCGTCTCCTACCGGTGCCTGCGGTCGATTCAGGCGAGGATCGTCGACAGAGAAACGCGATTCACTCATGGTTGCAAGAACTCGGCTAAGGGATGACTCAAAAATAACTTCGTCAGAGGGGGATTTACCACGGAGGCACGGAGGGCACGGAGAAGGAAGGACTAGAAGAATTTTATTAACCACCAAGGCACAAAGGCACGAAGAAGAACTACTGATTTTAGGGTGCAGAATGGGGAATGCGGGGAGCAGGGGCAAGGCATTCAGTAAATACCCTCTCCACCCTGTATCCACTATCTCGATCTCGCATTCTACAAATTCTTTGTGACTTCGTGTCTTGGTGGTTCAAAATCACTCTTCCAAATCTCCGTGTCCTCCGTGTCTCTGTGGTTATTCTGAAAATCGGGATGTTATTATTGAGGCGGTCCTAAGATCGTGAGTTGGTTTATGATCCAGTGTGACCGGGGTGACCGAAGGTCGTCAACCGAGAGATGACGCTTTGAGCTACGGCACACGGAGTGTGCCTGCTACTTTAGGGGTATGATGCTGCGACTTGATTTGACACTGCCGACCGCGGCCGAGAATGTGGCGCTGGATGAAGCGCTATTGGACTGGGCAGAAGACGGCCGCGAGGAAGCGGAAGTGCTGCGGATATGGGAGTCGCCGCAGCCGGCTGTGGTGATCGGTCGATCATCGCGGGTGGAACTCGAGGTGAACGACCCTGAATGCCGGCAGCGAGATGTTCCCGTAATACGGCGATCGAGTGGCGGTGCGGCGATTGTGGCGGGGCCCGGGTGCCTAATGTATGCACTCGTGCTGAGCTACCAACGACGACCGCAACTCAAAGATATTCGCCACGCACATGATGAAGTGCTCAGCCGATTTACTTACGCTTTTCAGCAGGCGATTGGCAGGGCCGGGATTGTATCGCAAGCGGGAACGAGCGACTTAGTATTTTTGCGTAAGAGTGAGCAACCGGCGGGCGATCTCACGGCGAAGTCGCAAACACTAAAGAAGTTTGCGGGGAACAGCCTGCGCGCGAAGCGTAGCCACATGCTGTACCACGGAACGCTGCTGTACGATTTCGATTTGAGTTTGATCGGGACGTGCTTGTTATCGCCGCCGCGGCAGCCGGAGTACCGCGAGCGCCGCGATCATGGTGAGTTTGTTATGAATTTGCCGCTAAGCCGGCAAGCGTTGCTTGAGAGCGTGGGCAAGGCATGGCCGACTGAGAGCGAGTTGAGCGATTGGCCTGCGACCGGCACTGCAAAGTTAGTGGAAGAGAGGTTCGGGCAGGATCGCTGGAATTTGGAGTTTCCGTGATTATTGAGTCTTGCTTTGAGAATGAACGGGCGCAGTGGCTGTCGGCTATCAGCTTTCAGCTATCGGCAAGACGGTTTGGCTGACAGCCGACGGCCGATAGCCCACT
>CAZTWS010000136.1:0-12720 GCA_964618225.1 uncultured Planctomycetaceae bacterium | reverse complement strand
CGAGAAGTTACTATTGAGGCGTTCCTTAAGAACTCGCCACGCTCTTTGACAACCTGATTTTTTATACGGACTAGGCACCGCGCCATCCTCAATTGCTCTACAGGAGTTGAGTACCCGGATGGCCTCCACTATCTCGAAGCGGAGCGCAATACGGTGCTGGCATCGGTGCGGACGGCTCGTCCTGGCCAGTTTGACCGGCAGGCAAGTAGGACGCTGGCCAGGGCTATCATCAAGCCGAGGAAGCTGGGTTGCATCCAAGCCCAAAATGCAATTCCGGCCAGAAAGCCAATCGCGTGTGGCCAACGATAGGCTTGATCGCACCATTCTGGGTGGCGTAGCAAGAACTGGGCTACCAGAATGCCTCCCAGAATCGCGAATATGGCGATGTATTTGATTCTCGAATTCGTAACCAAATCTTGTTCGTAATGTGCCGTAACATTTTTTAAGCTGCCGTCCGCGACGCTGTATTTCCATAGCGTTGTATTGCTGGGCTCGAAGGCCACGGGAGCCCATGTGCTGGTTGGGCGGGACGTGGGCTGGAGATTCTCGTGGCCCGGCCGAGGCATTTCGCGTTGGCATTTTTCTATCCAAGCGTCGAGCCGAGCAGAAGCGGATGCAAACCGCTCATCGATTGGACGGCTTACTTGGGCAACCGTCGATTGCACGGTTGAGGACGACTTGATTAGCCGAATTTGGTCGCGGACGTCGGAGAGGTTTTCGCGCCATTGAGAGAACCAGTAATAGCCATCAAACGGTGGTTGCTCGATTGCCGACTGGGTAGCCGCCTCGACAATGCCCAGCAGTCGATCGAACCGGAGCACGACAAGCTCTTCTTGGGTCGATTGAGCGGCCAGGTCGAGGCGCGGGGGGCGCGCTGAGTGAGGTAAGCCGACCGACCAAAGGCTGATTTCGACAGGCACTTCCGTCTCGCCAATCCATAGAGAGGGGCGACCATACGTTTGGGCATGCTTTGGCGTGCGATTTTGGGATCGGGACACCACTTCAATCGTGACGGGTAATTGCGGAGCTCCCACGACGAGTTGCCATTGGTTTGCCGATACGGGATGGAGAATCGTCGGCCTTCCTGAAGCTCGCACGGCCACAAGCTCTTCATTTGCAGGAAGCCTTAACTGGCAGTCCATGATTCCATGCGAATCGAGGACGAAGCGGGTGGTTGTGAAATGTCCACCGGCCGCTTCGACGACCACGATTGTATCCGCAAGCCGAATTCGAGGGTTCTGCGGCGTATTGGTTGACGGTACGAGACGAACACGAAACGCGTCCGATTCCACGGCGTAGACACGGGCAGGTGGCAAAGACATGGCAGTTTGCCCGATGGTATCCGGCAGTTCGGCAAGCATCGCGCCAAAGCTGTCCCAGTTGGCAATTTGTCCATCGATAGCGAGAGGCACACGGAGATATCGAGGACCGTTTATTTGTGGAGAAGTTGTAATTTTCGGAACGGTGACCGGAAGCGAGCCAAACGCCAGGGGCGAGGCGATTTGAAATCGAACACGATTTCCTTTCGAGATCGGCTCCGCGAACTTCACCTGTAGAATCCGCTCGATAGAGGTGTTTGTAACCGTTGTAACGGAAGCGGGAGTTGTTGAATTAATCGTGGGCGTACCCGACCATGCGGCGGGTACAGTGAACGTGAAGGCATCGAGTATGCCTTGGTCGACCGTGAAATCGCATTCAAACGACGATTGCCATCCCTCTGAAGTGCGAAAGAGATTTGTCAACGTGTTTCCGGCTAGCGAGACATCGTTGACGCGGACGTGGAGTTTTACTTGAGAGATTTGTGAGTCGTTTAATCGATAGCTGCCAATCGGCAGTGTGGCCCAGGAATTTGGAATGTCTTCGGTCGCAGCTTTCGCAGCTTGAACGTTAGGCGGCAGATTTTGAACCTCAACGAGTGCGGCAGAATCTCGATACAAACGAAACTCTTTCGGGGCTGCCGCGCGCGTCGCGGTGATCACTGGTAAGTTGGTGTTGCCATTAACGATCGGCACCCGTCCGCGCACAGAAAGTCGGTAGGGGCCTTCTAGGGTGGGACTGAGGAAGAGGACCAACGATTGTTCGTCGGGGCGTGAAAAACGTAACGGCGAAATGGTTTCATCTTGAACCGCGCTCACGCTATCGACCACAAGTGTACTCGGAACGGTGAGGCGGATTAGTCGCTCGCTGTCACTTTCAGAAGATATATTGGCTAGATAGAGTATGTCTAACTTCTCCACACCGACAGCGATATTCATCCATTCGGACAGTTCCAGCTCCGTGGCCCGCGGTCTAGCACTGATGAACCACGCTTCGTTCGGGTTTGCATTGCTCTGTACCGCCAAGGGGCTTCTGATGCTCTTTCCCCACAAATTAAGGAATTCAGTGGCAGAATTGTTCCCTGATGGAGCATCGCCAATTTCACATTCGAAGCCGAGGGGCGCTGAGATCGCACGCCAACATTGACTCACAGTGTGAGAAGCGACCTTGAGAGGCGAAATCAACTGACGACCCACAAGGTGGTTGTTGTTCAATCGCCATTCGAGCACCAATTCCAGGCGTGGCTCGTCGCTTTTGGGGATTCGAAATCTAGCAATTCGCTGGTTCGGCGAGCCATCCGTGTCGTTAAGCACCTGGACCAAGTCTTCGTTGTTTTCAAGGGTCCACCTGGAGTCGTAGGCGATGTTGAGGGTTTCGTTATCGGTGGGGATACCATCAAATAAAAACTTGGCAACGAGGCGCGTTTCGTCATCATCAATTTGCAACCATTCTAGCTGGGTTACGCGAAGCGTGGCTTTGTCAGCGGCTTCTGATTGTTTTCCCGACCATTGCAGTTCAAGTTGCGACGATCCCACTAGTTTGTATTCGAGAGCGCCAGAGGCAGTTTGATTGACGGGCTCGGCTCCTACGATTGAAATATCATCCGCGTCGGCCGATTGTGTGATGCGAACGCTTGTTTCCGGAAAATGCGGAAGTGAAATTTTGCTCTTATGAACACCGCTTGCCGCGTTGGCTCTTTTTGGAAATGCTGTGAGCGAAATAGAGTAAGCGCCGGGCTCGGAGACCGCGAGCTGGCATCCTTCGCCGGTGTCGCTCCAAGTGATTGGCGTGGCCACGCCGTCAACCATTGCATGAGCGTTCCAGGTTGCTTGGTTACGCACAAACGGAAGGGTGACCCTGACGTCTCGCACGAAAGTTACCACTTCGCACGTAATCGTAAGCTTTGGCAATACTTCTTCGTGTTCGGTATTTCTGCCGAGCTCCGCGTTGATAGTGACATCTTGCAAAATCCAATTGGATAGGAGGCCCGTTGATTTGCTTTGGCCTTTCAATAACTGTCGCACAAACTCTTCATCTGCATACACTCGATCGCCAACTGGAGCACGGTCTTTGTCTACTGGAATGAATACTGGATGTGCCACGGAGGTCGGTGACGAGGGCGCGGCCATTTGCTGATCGGTGGGAGCACCAACGGCCTTGGCTGTGATCATGAAGACGAATAACAGCACGATGGGAGGGCCGACTGTCGAAAGGCGATGCCAGTTGGATGATGGCCCTAGGTCCTTGGCACTGTGTCGTGGATTTGGAATTACCGAGGAGAGGAGTAGTCCAATAATCGCACCAGCGGCGATCGACGCAAATGTGGGCGGAAGTACGAGTGCGGCAACGGCAGCGAGGCCTATCGTTGTAATAAAAATGCCGCGGCTGGCTTTCCGGAGCCACGCGCCAACCGTTGTGGCAAGGATAAATGCACAGGCCGACCAAGCACTGATCAACGCGCCGTGAACAACGTACGGTGATGGCGGAGTGTCGCCCGTGAAACGAACCCGATAGGTATTCCAGCCGGTGGGGGATTGTGTCGTCGGGGTCGATAGAGAGTCTGGAGCAAACAGGTGGCTGGCGAGATGATTCCATTCGGACCGATCGAACGGAAAAAAGGCGTCGGAGTTGTCTGGACGCCCGAGAATACCGAAGATGCGTTGCCGCCAGTTGAGTGGCTCGTCGTTTAACGTAAATTCCTTGGGAGTATGCACACGCCATTCTCCCGAAAGAATGGGCACTGTGGAGGCAAGTAACGGCGAAGCTAGTGCCAAATCGGCGGTGAGGGGAGTACCGCTGGTCGTGTACTCCGCGACGACAACGTGTGAACCCGACGACACGGGAATAATCAAATTGGAGTTATTTTGCGAATGGGCGGTACCGAGGGTTTTTGTTGGCTCTCCATCCACTTCAATGGAACGAATCGCGGTTCCCTTCGGCAGTTTGAGTTCCATCGAATCGTTTCCCGCGCTTTTGAGCCGGTACATGGCCCGGTGCGAGGCATTGCCATTTACCGCCACGTACGAGTCGACGACCACATCTTGCACAATAAGTGGTTGAATACTTTTTTGTTTTGATGTCTTAAGGCTTAATCGAGGGGCTTTCGTGGAATTTTCGCAGGATGCCGGATCATATCGAAAAGCTGTCAGCAGCGGCTGACGCCGCGTCGCATCTGTTGACGAACCTAACACCGGGACCGCCGACATATTCAAAACTCGGAGCCTGGGCGGAGAGTCGGCATCGCCTCGCACATCGATACGGCCCGATTGGCTAATCGCACCGGGCATATACAAGAGCGGGATTTGATCGTTTTGTTGCAGGTCGAGATTCGTAGTGACATCGAGTTGCGCCTGTCCTGAAATAGGAGCAGGCAGTTTAATTTGCCACCACTCACCACTTCCGGTGTGGCCAAGGTCTTTTAATTCTTCCTCGGTTAACCGAGTGGCTGCGATGGATAATGCTTGCGAGCTCCATTTCGCGGCAGCCCCCAATGGAATGCTGGATTTTATGATTACCGCGTTGTTGGTATTTGCAGTCGGCTGGATGACAACCCGATAAATCAGCGAGGCTTCGTTGCCTGAGAGGCTCACGGAACCTCGGAAATCGGCAGCTACTTCGCCGTGCTTCACGGAGAGTTGTATGCCCGCATCATTCCCGGCGCGGAGCAAATCGAACCGAGCCGTAGCGGCCGATTGGAAATCGAAAAAATGTTGCCAATCGGTGATAGTTTCCACCCGCGGCAATATACCGATAGGCTCGATAGCATAGGCTTCCGCGGCTTGGAAGGAGAGCCAATGCTCTTTTACGTTCGATTCCTCCCAGGCGATGGCGTTCATTGTCGCTATCGAAATCGTATCTGAATATTCCGAGCGTGGCAGTCGCGCGCGCACGATTATCGATAGAGGCCTGGTGGCATCGGCGGAGGTGGTGAGCTGAATGTTGAGCCGCTGTTTACCGGGTGGGCCTGTGACTTGCCAATCTCCTAGTGCTTCCGCGGGAACCGTTTCTACCGCTTCCACGATCCAGCCTGGAAATAGCTGCCCCCTGAGAGTGAGGAGCTTCCCTTCCGAGACAACACATTCGGTGACGATTCGAGCCGAGATATCGACATCGGACATCGTCAAGGTGGATCCCAGCCTGACGTCGACCAGAGGTTTGCGACGCGCTAGATTCACATCGAGGGTGGCATCTGGAGTGGTTGCGTCAAACCGCCAGATTTCGTCTGCATTGGTTTTTCCTTGAACGTCGTCTGGATTCGAATGAGCGACTAAGCCTGCCGGTATGAGATCGCGAAGTTCAAGATGCTCATCGATGGATACCTCTGTAGTTGTGTTGGTCCAAAATAGTGCGTTGCAATAGAGTTTGGGCAAGCGCCAGTTTTTCTCCAATGTCAGCGGAGAGCTAGCTTGAATTTGCAGGCTCAGGCTTGTGGTGAATTCCACATCAGGTATTTGGAATTCAATGACGGTATTGCCATTTTGATTCTGTGTGGTCTGCCAAGTTGCTTCTTCGCCGTTAATATGGATTCGACTAACTTGTAACGTCGAGGGCATCTCGACTCGAAGTTGTTGCGCAGCGGTGGATTTGATCGGGGTAAGCGTCCAACGGACATCCACGTCGAGTCCGCGATGGGTTATTTCGTAGGCGATATTTTCTGAAAGTGACAATGTGGGGCGGGCTTCAATTTCGGAAGGCACGGAGTCGATAATCGTGAGTTTTGCGTTTGGCGTGGCGGAGCACGCAATTTCCCAACTGTTTCGTGCGCGCTCGGCATTGGTGGCGGAAGCTAGCTGTTGGTGACGAAGGATGATCCCTTGCTCAATTTGAGGATGAAACCTTTGTGGAAGGTCCAGTACCAGATGCGACTCTGTTGCGGCAGGTATTGCCCAGGTCGCGGTAAGACCATTTTGCAAAGTGGAGAGCGGCAATTGCCATTGGAACTCGAGTGTAGCGCTCCGATCGACCTGCAGGCCGTATCGGCCTGCTTGTTGTTGATTAACCTCCCACAGTCCTAGAAGTACGGGACTTTTGCGATCGTGTGCCCAGTGGGCATTGTGTGGCACGAGCGAGATGGGGCCCAACTCCAGAAAGGCGGGGGTGTCGCCATGTAGCTTGATGTGCCAAATACCTGTGCCCTGTAGGGTGTTTTCTGTTACAAGTCGTGCTCTATATTCGGCCCGCTCAATGGTGGCGGAGGCGGCTGCCTGTAGTTTCGCGTTATAACCTTCAATCCATCGCTGCAAATCATTGGTTGCGATGGGAATAAGCTTCTTACCTTCAGTAGGCCAAGCATCGACCCGGTCGGCCGGCACAAAGATTTTTCGATAGGTGGTCGCGAATGGTTCCGCGCGATGGTTCTCGAACTGAGGTGGAGTCGTGGAGTTTGCCGGTTCAACGGCCATGGCACAGACCGCGGTCCAACACCATAGAATGCTGGCCAAAATCAGTTTGATAGCTTGGTAAAAACGGCGAGTCGAAGGCGACGCCGCCTGAATGGAGCGTCGTGCGATCATGGTTGCGAATCAGATACGCGAAGAGGAACCGTGGGTGCCGTACTAGCCGTTGCAACGAGTGGAGGAGCCAACAAGGAGTCGGAACGAGGAGCCGAATGCCGTTGAGAGCTTTGGCTGGGAAGCAACACAGGGATATGGGTGGGCCGTGTGACCAACCGTTTCAATAAGATCGACAATAATGTAACGACGACCCCGAGGGTAGCCGCCTGAGCGAACAGCATTGCAGGAACCGGGTAAGCGACAGCCAAAACCGCGATGAGGCAGCCTAAAAGCCCTAGCAGCCAACGCTGTTGCAAGGTGGGCACGTAAATCCAAAGGACTGCGACTCCGAGGACCGCAAGGGATGAGGCGAGGACGATCAGCCACCTCGGAGCAGCGACGAAGTCAATGGTCAGCACAGGATCGAGACCGGTGTAGACATACTCATTCTGCGAGGCTGCGGGGCCAGCTTGCGAAGAGGCTCCTATCCAGTCTTCAAGCTCACTCTGCGAAAGGGTAGGCCTTTGCCCCCAGAAACTACCTAGCCACTGCCATTGGCTGGCGCTCGTCATTTGCGTTGGCGAACGAATGATGTGTTCGTTCGAGGGCAAAATGACTTGCCAATAGACTTGAGTTAAATTTCGCGAGCCGTTGAGGAGTGGCGGGGTAAGCCGATGTCGAGTGAGCAATGCCGTGGTAATTGGTTGACGGGATCGCAACTCAAGCGTGTGTTCGGGAACGCGCTGATCTTTGTCCGCTGTTTTGGTCTTATCGGGAAGTTGAATTACGATTCGGCCAGCGGCTCGCGATAGAATTTCCGCTGGTGCGTTATCTAATAGTACTTCCGTCTCGATCTCGGCAGATTGTGGGGAAAGCTCGACAGTTGCCTGCGATGCCGCGGTTCGAAACCGGATTGCGGCACGATCTTGCCGGTAGCCGCTCACGAACCACGATTGGAACCAGGCGCGGTCGACAATCGTTGCGAATTGAGAATTCGAATCAGCCACGCCAACCGAGAGAGGCAATGTGCTTTCGGACTCATCGGCCACAAGTGTTAGAACGGCCGACGAAGCGGAAGTTGAAGCCGTATTGTCTTCTCGTCTCCACCCAGCGTTCGATGCGGCCGGGTCGAGCGAGACCAAGGTGCCTCGAGAGGGAATGATTTCGGCCCGCGTGTTAGTCGATTGGGACGTAGTGTCACGGACCAATGGTAAACGCCAAGCGCCGTTCGTTGCGGCACCCGCGCTTGTCGGCACATCGTACCGCATTGCAATCGAGAAGCGTCCCAAACGTTCTTGCGGTAGTGTGACGCGAAACCTTGTGTATTCGTCGATGCTGCTAGACTCGAAATCTTCCGGGGTGTGAACGACGTTCAGGGGCGTTTCGATCGGTTGACCGTTGATGCCTGGATCGCCAAGTAGAACAACTTGGAGATCATTCCCGTGGAGCCAAAGATCGTGCGGCGCATCGAACACCAATTCACTTAACGAGATGTGCTGTACCGTATAGTCGAATCGTTGATCGACAAGCGCCTCGTTTTGCGAGACAGTGATTTTCGCGGTGACATTGACGCTCGTTGTTTGCGCACGAGTCTCGCGATCGGCCACAAAACTAGCTTCTGGAACAAGCGTGCGAAAATGGAGGCCGTGGGCCGTGTCGCTCGTATTGGAAGCGGAGTTAAAACTATCCGCTGTGGTGAGGCCCGTTGAATTTTGGAGGTCCGGCTTGAGTTCGATATCGGGCGTTGTGCGAACGAACAAATTGCCGGCTGCTATCGATTCCGCGATGGGAATCGGGAGCGGCAACTCGAGCCGCGTCGCGTCGCGCTTCAGGGGGCGACGCAGCGAAAGCACGATTTCAGCACGTGGTGTAGAAGCTTGTGCAAGCGGCAGCGTCAGGATGTCATCCGACGGGCGTAAAAATTCGTTGATGTCTACCAGGCCTCCGGATTCGAGAGGGTTCCCCGTGATTTCCCATCCTTTCATTCGTATCCGGAAATCGAATGCCCGCTTGCCAAAAACCTGGTAGTTCAACCGAAGCGTAAGCCGAGCCTCGTCGGAAAGGCATTGCATTTCATAGGTGGGCGTAACATGAATTTGCGATTGCCTTGCATCCACGCGCACTGCCAGGGACCAAGGTTGGCGATCGTATTGAAAAGCCGCCATGGGTCGTGGTTCTTGGAGCGGTTCGGCCAACTCGCTGATATCCACTTGGCGTACGTCCTCGCCCATTCGCCAACGGACCTGCCAATCGCTTGCCACATTGATGGCGATATCGCCATATTGTCGAAGAGCACCGAGCACTTCGAATCCGCCCAACTCGACCATCGGCTTTGTATCGCCAAGCCCGAGAGGCTGATCGGTCGTCAAATCGATATTCACGGCAGCCGATTGCTTCTCCGCGAAATGAACCACCGCGATAGGGCCAACCTTTGGATCTGTTTTTGGAGTATCCTCAAGCGTAATCGTGTATTTGGGCTGCTTGGCACTACCGACCAATGGTTTACTGGGAAGAAGCTGCGCTCCAACGGGAAGTCGCACGTGAAGTTTCTCAAACCCACCACCATAGCTTTGAATCGTTAGCCGCGCATTCGTGCGTATACTACGGCCATCAATCGCAACCTTGATTGCCCCCGTCGCACCCAGCACGGTAGCTTGTTCAAGCGAGTCTTGAGCAGCTACTCGCCAGGACAGCTCGAAAGGTCCAGTTAACCCGGCGATTTCAAATTGCGTTCCTCCGTTGCCATCGGGGCGCTGAGATACCAGGGTGCCCGCGTTGGCAATCGCATTCGATGCAGGGGTATCGGTGGTCAACTTCAAGTTTGAAGTGACAGCTCGCGGGCAATTGATAGGAAGCACCGTGTAGGTATTGTCGCGTTGCAGAGGCACGATCAGGTTAAGCGAAACCTCTCTGCGTTCGCCCTTGTGACTGATGAAGTGGGCAACGATGCCACTGCCGTCCGCGGACTGAGTAATGAACTCATCGCTCGTCTTCGATACGGATGAAAGTTGGGATGCGCCGCTAGTCGGTTCCTCCGCGGATTCCGCGACCCGAAATTGGGGCTGACCACGAACGATTGCACCGCCCAAGCCAAGCGGTACTTTGACTGGTTCGTCCACTAGTAAGTGAATAATGACTGTACACTTCAATTCCGAAAAAGTGTCTTTCGTAGTGCCCTCAAATGCGATGCTTTCGATGATAAAGCGTGGATTTGAGGTAGGCTCTTTTTCTGCTTGTGTCGCTTTCCAAGCCTGGAAGAAATCCTCGTAGGTCATGCCCGGCATAGGTTGAGGACGGCCTTTTTCATCCAGCAGGATGTAGGTATCAGGCCCTACATATTGAATTTGCTTTTCTTTCGGGGTGGGAACAGCCGGAGGGGACTCGCTGGAATCAGCAGCCGGATTGTTGTTATCTACTGTGGCGGCAGCTTCCGAGGCTCCACCGCTGTTATTAACAGCTTGCCTGTCTTGTGCAAATAAGATGGCAGGCACCCATGCCAGCCAAACAGCGAACGCACCCAACACTGCGAATAAGCGCAGTTGGTGGCCTGAGGGGCGTTGAGAACAGTTTAGCCGGGGCTCGGTCATGGAGGCTTTGGCCTGACCCCGCGTCAGGGGCCAGTTCGCAGCGCAGCGGCACAACCAATTCGTGGCTGCGAGGAGAGTGTTAGATGAGGAGGGGAAGGTAAAGTTTCCCTCCGTTCATTGTAGTCGCAACTCGTGGATGAATGAAGGAATTAACAGGGCGAAACCCTGCGTAAACGCGGCAAAAAAGTGTGAAAACAATAAAACACTGAAATAGAAGGCCTATTCATGGCCAAAAGGGGTAAGGCGCTCGAGTACAGCACGGTGAAGCCGCGGATTGGCGGCTGCGATAAAGTGAGGCTTCCAAAGGTCGAATTCCTTGCCATCGCGTCCCGATACGGTTCCCCCAGCTTCTTCCACCAGCAACACACCTGCCGCGACGTCCCAGGGGTGGATATGAGCAGCCCAAAATGAATCGACCACACCGCTTGCCAAATGGGCCAAGTTTAGTGCTGCCGATCCCGTGCGTCTCACGCCTTGGCTGAACTGTGTCGCTTCGATGAAATCGAGTAAGTCGGGGGATCGACGATCCACGCGAGCCGGAAGGCTTACGGCAATGAGGGCCTCGTTCAATTCGGTTACCGCGCTTGTTTGAATTGGGGTGGAATTGCACCAGGCACCGCCCCCCTTAAGGGCCGAGAAGCAGATGTCAGCGACTGGATCGTAAACCACGCCGCTTAGAATTCGTACTCCGCGACAAACTGCCACAGACACTGCAAAACAAGGGAAATTGTGAATGTAATTGGTTGTTCCGTCGAGCGGGTCAACAATCCAAGTGTACGTGTCGTTGTTGGTTGAAAACACCTCAGGCGGTTGTTCTTCGCCAATGAAAATATGGTCGGGGTACTCAGAGAGAATCACTTCGCGAATTGCATTCTGCGACGCAACATCGGCATCGGTGACATAGTCTGCCACGCCTTTAGCACGAGTGCCAAACTTTCCGCGCCAGCTTAGTAGAACCTGGCCGCCCGCCCTGGCTGCTTTCTCGCATATCGTTAGAAGCTGTTTGTTTTCCAAGGACTAGTTCGCTCCGAGATTGTTTTTATGGTTTTCCTCGAACTGCTTTATTAGGGTGAATCCGACGGAGTTCGTAAAGTTGCCTCAACGGAGGGCTTACTCCCCAGAAAATGTAGCTATCGCCCCTCGTAGACGAACCTGATTTAGATTGATGATCCTGTGGTCATAAGCCGTTATTTGACAATGGTTTGTGCAATGAGTGCCTGCTTGGCCAAAAAAACCTTCAACTTTTTCACGCCAAACTATAGACACAGGAAATGAAATAGGTATCATCGTTAGTGGAAACAAAGCTTTTGAGGGAATGTTCGAGAGCTACACACCCACCGTCTGGTGGGCGGCTATTGCCTGATACAAATTATCCCTAACGCTCGAACAACGGCCTCTTCTCTGTTCCGGCCCCGTCGAAACATCCTCGTGGTGTTCGACGGGGTTTTTTTATTTCAACCGCGTAAAGCTTTCCGTTTTTGCCCGCAGCTTTTGCTTTGCCTGGGCCCTTTGCCGCCGCGATGACACTGCCCACCGAGACAACTTCTAATTGGTCTATCACAAAGGCGGCAGGAAAGTTAACTGCGGGAGATAGGCTTCGAGCATCGGTCAATCTCAATAAGCCTAGCAGCGGCTTGGAAGAGATACGTGTCAGCGGCATGAGTTTCCACGGCGAGTTGTTGCGCGTTTTGGCGAACGCCGATTCAACTCAGGCGTGGCCGTTGCCTCTCAGCGAATCCTATATTCGTGGGAACGATTTGGTTGCCAGCTACCAAGCAAGCCCCACTTGGCCATTTTCGCCTCAAGTTTATTGGAGCGTAAATCCACTCTCGGCAAGCGGGGTGGTTGCCTCTGTTTCTATTCTGGTTTCGGTGCAGACACACTTGCTCGACACGCACCCGGTGATCAGTATCGAATCACTTGTCCCGAGTAATGAAACACAGATACTTCGATACGATTCAAGCGAAAGGTTGGCCTCAGAAATGCTTAGCGGCGACATTCAGTTGTCGCTAACTAGCAACGTGACCTGCCTCTTGCACAGGTTTACCGATTTTCCGTTCAGCTACGCGGAGTTGATTCAAAGCTCGGATGCAAACCGGCTAGCGTATGCGTTGAATTCCGATCGCCGCCGAAAGTGTGAATGGCGATTGTTTTCGGAGTTTCTTGAAAAAGGCGTTATTCGTCGTGGCCGTCTGTTTGCAGCGTTTTTAGAACGAGCCAATGATATTCAGACAGCTCAGGATCTATGCGCGCTCGTCGAGCGAGCTTCCCTGCCGCTGACCACCTAGTGTTCTGACAGTCTTGAATTGCTGGGTGGCATGCTT
>CAZTWS010000135.1:0-12735 GCA_964618225.1 uncultured Planctomycetaceae bacterium | reverse complement strand
ATCGATCACGGCCCGTTAACCAAACCGTGTCAACCACAAATTTCCGGCCACCAAATATTCCGAGAACAACCTTGTCGAAAACGGTCACCGGGTCCGTTACTGTATATGTACAAAAGTATATTCACACACAGCCGGCGCGATCTCCCCCAAATCCCGCTCCACCGCTACCGCTGCGCACCTGCAAACCCATGCTCAGTCGGTCGGATCATCATGCGCAAAGACGAGAACACAACTTCGCATCCGTATACACAAGAAACTTGTCCTCTTGTCCCCTTCCGAGAAATTCGCTGCCCACCAAATTCACTTCAAACCACCATTCAGAAACAAAATTACCAACTTACGTCACCATCTACTGCCCCCTCCCCCAGTCCCCAACCCCCCCGACCACCAGCCCCCGGCTTGCGAGACGCGGCTTCTTCTGTCAACATCCTGCTTTTATCGAACGAGTGATTCCATTATGCCGAGCATCATCAAAGACAGGCTGACTGCTGGCGAACTCGTGTTCGCCATGCATATCGTGGGCTACTCAACTCCCAAGTCAGTTGAGCTACTGACGACGCTAGGCAATATCCACGGCATCTGGGTCGACCAGGAGCATGCCGCGATTCCTCATGCCCAGCTTGAATTGTTCGCAATGGCGTGTCGCGCCACGGGCACTGATGTTTTTTCGCGTGTCGCACCAACGGATTACGCCACGGTGATGAGACCCTACGAGGCGGGGTGCAGCGGCGTGATGATCGCTCAGGTAAGAACGCTTGAAGAAGTCGAGCAAGCGGTCGAATGGGCTAAGTACCCGCCGGTTGGAAAGCGCGGATTTTTCGGGGGCACAGTCGAAACTCGGTTCGGCACGGTGACCATGGCGGAGCAGGTGGCAAACGCCAATCGAGAACGATGGGTGGCGATTCAAATCGAGACGCCGGAAGCGGTAGAGATCGTTGACCAGATCGCCGCGACCGAGGGAGTGGATTGGTTATTTCTAGGGCCGGCCGATATGTCGGTGACTTTAGGCGTGCCGGGAGATTTGATGCATCCAAAGTGCATTGATGTAATGCAACGGGTCGGCAAGGCAACCCGGGCGGTTGGCAAATCGTGGGGGACGTTATCGCGCGATACGGCCCATGCGGCCAAGGCCCGCGAACACGGGTGCCAATTTTTTAGTATCTACGGCGATATCGATTGTTTACGTACCGGCTTGAGGGTGATTGAAGAGGATTTTCAGGAGTTAATGGATTAGGCACGAGTTCGCTACCCGATGACGGGGCGGCAGGAAATATGCCAGTCTATTTGGCTAGGCATTTGAAAGGATAACAGGATGACCAAGCAATCGCAGCACAAGAATCTTATCGAAGTAAAGACCGCACTGGCCGACAAGTACGAACGGTTGGCGATGACTCGCCGCAGCAAGCCGGGCAAGGCGCGACTGCTGCGCCGTGCGGAGCGTTTTCGCAGCCAGGCGACAAATGCTTCTAAAAAGCGTTAAGTAATTCCAACGCACAAAATGAACGCCGCGGGTGTGACCCTGAGGTCATTCACGCCGGCAAGCCTCTGGGAGGTTTCTGCGCCTGAGGCAAGTGAGTTGGTTCCGCGTGTCGATGCGCGCTTGGTTACGCCGTCGATAGATAATATCAAACCGCCTGACAACCACTAGGTTTTGCCAGCCGGATCGCGTTACAACTACTTTCAATCCTGGGGGGGAATTCAAACATGGACGACCAACGGTACACGATTGAGGAGTTCATTCAGCAGAATCGTCAGCGAGATCGGGGGCAGGGATTCTTTGAACTCGAAAGCGCGCGGATGCTCGAGGTGAATCTCAATGGTCGGGTTTGGACCAAGATGGGGTCGATGGTGGCCTACATGGGAGACATTCGGTTCACGCGCGAGGGAGTGCTCGAGCATGGCTTGGGACGCATGTTGAAACGAGCCGTGAGCGGCGAGGGTGCGCGGCTTACCAAGGCCGAGGGGAGAGGAAAGCTATACTTGGCAGACAGCGGAAAGAAGGTGCAGATTCTCAGCCTGCAAGGCGAAACGATTTTTGTGAACGGCAACGATTTGTTGGCGTTCGAGGATTGCATTCGTTGGGATATCACGATGATGCGGAAGCTCTCCGCGATGATGGCGGGCGGCTTGTTCAACGTGAAGTTGAGCGGCGAAGGGTTGGTGGTCATTACATCGCACTATGAGCCAATGGTGTTGATCACTTCGTCCGGGATGCCGTTGTATACCGATCCGAATGCGACAATCGCTTGGAGCGGTAACTTGATGCCCGAGTTCAAGACGGACATTTCTCTGAAAACTTTTTTCGGTCGTGGTAGTGGCGAGTCGATTCAAATGAAATTTCAGGGCGAGGGATTTGTAGTCGTGCAGCCGTTCGAGGAGGGGACGTTTCAGAATGTTGGCGAAGGATAGGCGTATGTTGGTGGAGATAGGGTATTTTCGTGGGGTGCCGCTGGCTGCCGCCTGCGGCTAATGGGCAGTTGAAAAAGGCGGTGTTGCTGTGGTGAGGTGTCTGCTAAGATAGCTGCGCGAAATTGCCGTTTCGTGGTTCGACGATTTTATACGCAGGCGATTCATGGCGAAAACCGATCGATTGACATCCGTGCAGTGGACCGTGTGCATTATCGCTGCAATTGGTTTTGCTTTCGATATCTATGAACTGTTGATGCTGCCGTTAATCATCGGACCGGCTCTGATGGAACTCGGTGGATATGCACGCGGTACTGAAGGCTTCGCCTACTGGTTTGGGTTGTTGTTTTACGTACCTGCGCTGTGTGGTGGCGTCTTCGGGTTGTTGGGCGGGTATCTCACAGACCGATTCGGGCGACGACGAGTGCTCACTTGGAGCATTCTCTTATATGCCATTTCGGCGTTTCTATCGGGCTTTTCAACTAGTCTGACCATGTTACTGGTATTCCGCACGCTCACGTTTATTGGAGTGTGCGTCGAGTTTGTGGCCGCGGTAGCCTGGCTGGCAGAGCTATTCGACGATCGTGTGCAACGCGAGAAAGTGCTCGGCTATACGCAGGCGTTCTCGTCGGTCGGTGGTCTTCTCGTGGCGGTGATCAACGGCATCATCGCTCGATACGTAATGCACTTACCAGAACTGTCGATTCCAGAGTTCCTCCAACCCCTCATCGGTAATCTGCCTGCGGCGACACAACCGCCGATCTGGCGTTACACGCTGATGAGCGGTCTGATTCCGGCGATTCCTCTAATCATCATTCGGCCATTTCTGCCGGAATCGCCGAAGTGGGTGGCGAAGCGAGTTGCCGGGACATTGCATCGGCCGAGTATTGGACAGATCTTCTCGCCAGAGTTACTAAGAACGACGATCGTTACAACCATCATGGTGGCTTGCAGCTATGGCGTAGCATTCGGTGCGATTCAACAGTTGCCGCAGATCGTGCCTGGAATCGACTTGGTAAAAAAGAAGGTCCAAGCAGCGACGGAGGGCAAGCCAGAGGCTGAGGCAAAAGCATTGGCCGCTCGGACGACCCAAGAGACGATTGCCAATTACACGAAGGCTCAAGAGACAGGCGGCCTGCTTGGCCGGTTCGCGTTGGCAATCCTCGTGGTGCATGTGGTCAATCGGCGCACCTTGCTACGGATCTTTTTAATTCCAGGCTTGATCGTCTTCCCTTTAGTGTTTTGGGCATTCGCGCGCGGGCATGAAGTAGTGTTCTTCAGCTTAGACGTTAGTTGGTTGCCTGGATTTCACCACGTGAGCCTATCATTGCTGGGGATCGGAATTGCATTGGCTGGGTTCTTTACGGTGGCCCAGTTTAGCTTTTGGGGCAACTATTTGCCGCACGTATATCCGACGCACTTGCGCGGCACGGGCGAGAGCTTTGCCGCGAATATCGGCGGCCGAATGATCGGGACACCGTTTGCGTATGTTACGCAAAGAATCGCGCTGTTGCCGATTGTAGCCGGACCGACGCCGTTTGCGAAAACGGCGCTCGTGGCCGGAGCTGTAGCATTCGTGCTAATTCTTATCAATTTGGTAATGTCCTGCTTTTTGCCGGAACCGAAGCACGACATGGTCTCGGAGTGAAAGGTTTTTCTGAATGAGCGAACCACGCAAACGCTGGACTCAGGAGCTAACGCCGTACCATTGGTTCGTTTTTATTGTGGCCAGTGGTGCTTGGCTGTTTGATTGCCTCGACCAGCGGTTGTTTTCGCTCGCGCGAAATCCGGCGCTGAAATCGCTCATGGAAGAAGGAAGCGACGTGCAGGCGACCGGCAAAGTCGTCACGGCATTGTTCTTAATTGGTTGGGGCGTGGGCGGCATTATTTTTGGGCCGTTGGGCGATCGATTCGGCCGTGCGAAAATGCTAACCATTTCGGTGCTGATTTATTCGGCATGCACAGGGCTCACCTTCTTTAGCCAATTTTATTGGGACTTCGCATTATTTCGTTTTCTTACCGGGCTAGGCGTAGGCGGCGTGTTCGGCTTGGCCGTGGCGCTGATTGCCGAAACTTTGCCCAGCACCGCGCGCGCCAGTGCGCTGGGAATGTTGCAAATCCTTTCGACGATTGGCAATTTGACGGCTGCGGCATTCAAGCTGCTGATCGATCACCTGGAAAGCATCAAAGTAATTACGGCTGGGGAAGGCTGGCGATGGATGTTTCTCGTCGGCGCGCTGCCGGCATTGATGGTGCTGTTCACGATGAAGCGGCTGAAGGAACCGGAGCCCTGGCTCAAGCTGAAAGCCGAAGGAAATTTGCCGAAGGGAGCAATCATTGCTCCGTACATTTCACTTCTTACGAATGCCACGTGGAGACGTAATCTGATCGTGGGCGCAATCATTGCCTCGACGGGCGTTATCGGATTGTGGGCCATTGGTGAATACCTGACAGACTTGCAAATTCTGGTTTTCAGCAAGTACTACGAAGAACAGGGATTGTCGGGCGATTCGCTGAAGTCGTCCGTTGAGAATGCTCGCACGTGGGCTTACGTATTGCAGATGCTCGGTGCGGGTGTCGGTATGTGGATATTCACCAAATTGGCGATTAGCCTTGGCCGTCGGCCGGCATTTGCGATTGGTTTCACGGCCGCGTTGCTGAGCACGTTGTATGTGAATTGGAAGATGAACTCTCCGTTCGATGCTTACTGGATGATGCCGCTGATGAGCGCGGCACAACTTTCGGTGTTCGCCGGTTTCGCGATCTATTTGCCGGAATTGTTTCCCAGCCGGCTTCGCAGCACGGGCACCTCGTTTTGTTACAATTTAGGTCGATTCGCGGCAGCCGGCGGCAGTTTTTTCTCCGCGGCATTGGCTACGCAAGTGTTTGGATCCTATGGCTCGCCATTCAAAGAACGGTATTCGGCCATGGCGATGTGTGCGATTTTCCTGGTTGGTTTGCTGGTGCTGCCATTTGCACCGGAAACCAAAGACAAGCCGTTGCCCGAATAAGCGATGAATCATAAAGGAGTAGGGGAATGACTAGATCTTCTCTGGCTCCAAAACATCGTGTGGTGATTGTCGGCGGCGGTTTCGCGGGTCTCAATGTGGCTCGTAAGTTGCGCCGCGCGCCAGTGCAAGTAACGCTGGTCGATAAGCGCAACTTTCACCTGTTTCAACCGCTGCTCTATCAGGTTGCCACGGGCGTGTTGTCGCCGGCAAATATCGCGGCACCGCTGCGCTGGATCGTTGAACGACAAGCAAACTGCGAAGTATTGTTAGGCGAAGTCACGAAGATCGATGTGCCGAATCGCCGTGTTGCCGTGGAAGAGGCGTGGTTGCCATACGATACGCTCGTAGTCGCCACAGGAGCCAAGTACAATTACTTCGGTCATCCCGAATGGGAGCCTCTCGCACCCGCCCTGAAGACGATCGAAGATGCGACCGAGATTCGCCGCCGCGTGCTGGTTGCTTTCGAAACGGCTGAGCGCATCGAAGATACGGAAGTCAGGCGTCGTGCTTTGACTTTTGTAATCGTTGGCGCGGGGCCGACCGGTGTGGAGATGGCCGGCGCGTTGGCGGAAATGGCGCGATACAGCCTGGAGCACGAATTCCGACGCATCAATCCGGCTGAATCGCGGATCCTGTTAGTTGAAGCGGGAGATCGTGTGTTGGCCGCTTATCCACCAGAGCTTTCGGTAAAGTCGCAACAATCGCTGGAAAAGCTGGGTGTGATCGTGCGTACGCATACGCGTGTTGCAGACATCGCGCCAAAGCACGTAGTTCTCGAATGGGCCGGCGGGAGCGAACGACTAGCGACGGAAACCGTAATTTGGGCGGCTGGTGTGTCGGCAAGTTCGTTGGCCAAAGAGCTTGCTGCTGCGACAGGTGCCGTGTTAGATCGCGCGGGTCGGGTTAGCGTGGAGCCAGATTTGTCGTTACCTGGGCACCCGGAAATATTCGCTCTTGGAGACATGGTAAACTTTTCGCATCAAACAGGCGCGCCATTGCCGGGTGTTGCGCCCGTGGCCATTCAGCAAGGTAAATATGTGGCCAAGCGGATTACATCGAAGTTGCGAGGACGTTCGGTGCCGCCGTTTCATTATCGCGAATTTGGCAATATGGCGACGATCGGCCGATCGGCCGCGGTGGCCGACTTCGGGCGGTTTAAATTCAGCGGTTTCATAGCATGGGTTTTGTGGCTCGTCGTTCATTTGATGAACCTGGTGAGTTTCAGAAATCGTTTGCTCGTGCTCGTGCAATGGGGCTGGAATTACCTCACTTACGATCGCTCGGCACGTTTGATTACGAACGCTCCCGGAGATGATGGCGGGCGGCTGGAACCTCCGGCCGCGCAAGAAGCCAAAATTTCTGAGAATGAAGCCAATCAATAACTGTTCGGGTCTCTTGGGCATGCTAAAATGACGGCCATCGAGCGCATCGAACATGCTCGCTGAAACCAATGCTAACCGTATCCACTTTTTCGGGAGGGTTGATATGTCGAAGTTCACACGTCGTACGTTCTTGATGCAATCTGCTGGCGCTGCCGCGGCTTGTGCTACTTTGCCTCGTATGGCAAGAGCCGATGTGAACAGCCAGATTCGTATGGCCGTCGTTGGTTTTAACGGTCGCGGCCAAGGACATATCAATGGCTTCAAGGATTACCTTGTTGCATTGTGCGATTGTGATGAAATGGTGTTGAACCGCGCTGCCGAGAATTTTGAGAAAAGTCATGGCCGCAAGTTGGATCGTATCGTGGACTTCCGGCAACTGTTGGACCGCGACGACATCGATGCGATCTCGATCGCGACGCCGAACCATACGCATTCGCTCATCGGCGTCCTTGCGGCAAAGGCAGGTAAAGATGTTTATGTGGAAAAGCCAGTGAGCCACTGCGTGTGGGAAGGCCGGCAGCTTGCCAACGCCGCCAAGCGTTACGATCGCATCATTCAATGCGGAACCCAGGCCAGGTCGGAGCCGAGCTTAAAGCAAGCTGTCGACTACGTTCGTAGTGGCAAGTTAGGTCGTATAGAATATGTGATCGGTACTTGCTACAAGCCGCGACGCGCGATCGGCAAAAGCGATCAGCCGCTGGCGATTCCCAAGCAGTTGAACTACGACCTATGGTGCGGGCCAGTGGCCAAGAAGGATTTGTATCGCCCTGCGCAAAACTCGCAAGGCAGTTACAACCCGCATTATGACTGGCATTGGGACTACACAACAGGCAACGGCGATATGGGCAACCAAGGCATCCATCAAATGGACATCGCCCGCTGGTTTCTCGGCGTCGATGAGTTGTCGCCGCGGGTGCTGAGCATCGGCGGCCGACTTGGTTACACAGACTCGGGCGACACGGCCAATACGCAAGTCGTACTGCACGATTATGCCGAGGCCCCGCTCATTTTCGAGACCCGAGGTTTGCCGAACTCCAAAGCGGGGCAGGCCCAGTGGGAGCGGTCGATGGATAATTACCGCACCGCTCAGGTGGGCGTCGTGGTGCAGTGCGAAAAAGGTTATGTGCTTTCCAAAAGCTATAGCCACACTCAAGCGTTCGATCACGATGGTAATGAGATCGAAAGCTGGTCGGGCCGTGGCAACCATACAGGGAACTTCATCAGTGCCGTTCAGTCGCGTAAACGCAGCGATTTGAACGCAGACGTGGTGGAAGGCCATCTTTCGAGTGCGCTTTGTCAGACGGGAAACATTTCGCACCGATTGGGTCAACCACGGTCGGCAAACGATATTCTGGCCGAAGTATCCAAGAACGAACTGTTACGCGATTCGGTGCAGCGGATGTTCGACCATCTGCGAGCCAATGAGGTTGAAATCGATAGCCCGGTCGTAACGCAGGGCGCGTGGCTCGAAATGGATCCGACCACCGAACGCTTCACCAACAGCGATGCCGCGAATGAATTATTGCGACGAGAGGATCGTCCCGCTTTCGCGGTTCCAGAAGTCGTCCTGAGTTAATCTACAGCATGTTTTGAAATTGCAGCCGCGTAGCGTGGGTGCTTCCGCACCCACGTGTTGTGCTTAGCGGCGGCGGCCACGCCGTTGCGATCAGAGTACGGCCGGGCAGCGCACGTAAGCCTATAAACGCCCGGGCCAGCGCTTAGCGCCAGCCCCAACGCGGTGCCAATCAATAGCCAGAGGCGGCAGGCCCCTGGAGAGCTTAACCATCTTAACCATTGAGCGAGACACCCCATGAGATTGGTCGTAACGGTTAGCCTTTTGTTCATGTTAAGTCATGTGGCGGTAGCAGATGTAACTATTGAACGCACACCTCGCGGGGCGGTGGTAAAAATTGATGGCGAGGTGTTTACCGAGTATTTGACGAAAGCCGGTGCTTCGCCCGCGTTGTGGCCCGTCTTCGGGCCCGACGGCGAGGCAATGACGCGAGCCTGGCCGACAGGCCCCTCGGCCGATGGCGTTGTCGAAACGAAAGATCATCCTCACCATCAATCGATTTGGTTTACTCACGATAAAGTCAACGGTGCCGATTACTGGAAAGCAAACGTTAATTCTGACAAGCCCGATAGGAAAGATACCGCAAAGCGGCCGAAGCCGCATATTGACCATCGCGAATTTTTGGCGATCGAAAGTGGCGACACGGGTAAAATCATCGCTCGCAACGACTGGATGAACGGCGAGGAACGCATTTGCGAAGACGAACGGTCGTTGCAGTTCGGCAAATACCCGAACGGTGATCGCTGGATCGATTTTACGATCGTGCTAAAGGCCACCGAGGGAGATTTGACCTTCGGCGATACGAAGGAAGGCACGTTTGCCGTGCGCGTGGCCGACTCGATGCGCGTGGATGCAAAACGGGGCGGTCGCATTGTGAATAGCAATGGACTCGTGGACGGCGAGGCGTGGGCCCAACCGGCGCGATGGGTCGATTACAGCGGCCCCGTTCAAGCTGGCAACGCCCAGGCTGGCAAGGAAGTGATTTCGGGCATTGCCATGATGAGCCATCCTTCGAACTTTCGGCCAGAGCCGCGCTGGCATGTGCGCACCTACGGACTGTTCACTGCAAACCCGTTTGGTCAGCACGAATTCCCGGATCCCGAGAAGCGCGATCAAGGCGCTCATACCATCAAGAATGGTGACTCGCTCGCGCTTCGGTATCGCGTGATCTTGCATCGAGGCGGGACGGATGCCAAGGAGCTTGACACAGCCTTCGCGGAATTTGCCAAGGACGACGGGTCACGATAAGCGATGCCGATGAGCGGCCCGCCCGCCCCGGTACGAGGAATCGCATTGATAGCACTTTTAAGAGTGGCGTTGTCTTCCCCAAAATTAAAGTCAAGCCACTATATTGAGCCTTGCTTTGAGAATGAACGGGCGCAGTGGCTATTGGCTTTCAGCTATCGACAAGACGGTTTGGCTGACAGCTGAAAGCCGACGGCCGATAGCTTGCTAGCACGCGCATTGTCAACGCAACTATCAAGAAATCAGCAGGCGTCCACGACTATGCAATCGCAGCCGCTTGCGGCTTAGCGGGTTTTTTAGGCAAAGTCGAGTATTGTAGACAAACTGCGAAACCTTGGCTGTTTGAGAGCTAGCGGCATTGCCGTGCGATTGGCGAGTTCAAGGCGTATATACGAAGCTTGCTGTCTCGTTGTGAAGTTCGTCGAAAGCACTGACCGATAACGATTTTTGCGGCGGTTTAATACCCCCGCTCTTTTCGGTCGATCTTCTCTTCGCAGTGACACGGGTTAGCAGATGACAGCAAAACTCTCAGTGCTCATTCCTTGTAAGGACGAGCGGCGTAATATTCGCCCGTGTATCGAGTCGGTGCTAGCGATCGCGGATGACATTCTGGTTGCCGATTCGGGCTCGACGGACGGGACGCTTGATATCGTGCGCGATATGGGCGGTTGCCGAATTATCGAGCGCGAATACATCAACTCGGCCAATTTCAAGAACTGGGCCATTCCCCAGTGTCGTCACGAGTGGGTGTTGGTGGTCGATGCCGACGAGCGCGTGACCCCCGAACTTGCCGAGGAAATTCAAGACACCTTGAAGTCGCCGCCGGAAGACAAAGACGGCTATTGGATCGATCGCGCGAATCACTACTTGGGTTATCGCATTCGTCATTGCGGATGGAATAGCGATGCCGTGATTCGGTTGTTCCGCCGCGATAAAGGCCAATACGAAAAACGCTGGGTGCATGCAGAAGTCGATTTGCCCGAGCAGCGTTTAGGAACGCTTAAGAACCCGTTCTTGCACTACACCACTTGGGACTCCGACCAGTACCTGTACAAGTTGAATCGCTACGCAGGTTGGGGCGCGTTGAATCTTCGCGACAAATCGCGACGTCCCAGCACGTTGTCGATGATCACGCGAGCCCCGTTACGTTTTTTGCAGTTGTATGTTTTCCGGCTAGGTTTCCTCGATGGTATTCCCGGCTTTCAAATTTGCATGCACACGGCCTACTACGCCTTTTTGAAACAGGCCAAGCTGTGGGAAATTCACAACGCCATGCAGCAGCCCGATCCGGAAGCCGAGCGAGCTGGCGAAATCGAGCAGGAACCAATTCTGGCTTTCAACTCGGCTCAGCCTGAAGCAGCGGGCAGCGAGCCGGTCAAACGACGCCGCGCGGCTTAACCCCGCCAGCGCGAATGCCGCCGTTCTCTCAAAACGCCAGCGATACAGGACCAAGTCATGCAGCTTGTGGACTTAATTGGAACTGGGTCGCGAGTCATCGAGATCAATGCCGCAGACGGTTCGTTAGGATCGCGCCTGCTTGCCGCTGGTTGCAGTAACTATCTGGCGATAGCAGCCAATGAGGCTCGAAGGAGCATCATTGCTAGGCAACACCCCTCGCTTGTTCAAAGTGTGGTTCCTGCTGCCAGTAAACGCGTTGTTCGTCAAAATAACGCGGATACTCTGATTCTGAGCGGATGGTCGTCGCTGAATGTGATGGCGTATCGTTCGTTTCGGCACGCTCAGTATGTCGCATTTCCGCTAGAACTAACGCCGCAATGCGCGATGGCCACGCAACTTGCCGCGATGCAAGTTTTACTGAGGCGGCTTGAACTGCCTCGCGTTGTGGCGATCGATGCGATTGATCGTGGGCCGCAACTGTTGATCTATCGTGTACGGCGTCGGCATAAACAGGCGTGTGCGCGGCAATATATTCCCAACGCACTTGGCGTAGAAGGATTCTTGCACCGTTTGCGGTCGATGGGCCTACGGCATTCGGTGTTGCGATGGTTTGAAGAATTGCCTCGGTTGGCCGCGGGCGAAGATATTGATCTACTCGTCGACGATGCGGATTTGGCAAACGTGCAATTGCTTCTCAAAATGGGGCCGGGCGTACAGCCAATCGATCTGTATACTGTGACGGGACTTCCCGGTACGGACTACAGGAAAATGCCCTACTATCCGCCGTATCTTGCGGAGGAGTTATTGAGCAACTCGACGGATCTTCGCGGCTTGTGTCAGGTGCCATCGCCCCGCGAGCATTTTTTGAGCCTCGCGTATCATGTTCTTTATCACAAAGGGTATCGCTCGGGGCTTTGTCGGCGAGGCGAGTCCAAGCCGCGATGCGCCGGTAAAGAGCACGACTACACACAGATTCTTAGAGAGATGGCTGGGAGAATCGGTGTCGATGTTCCCGTCACGCTTGAAGATTTAGACGAATACTTGGATTCGCAAGGTTGGCGGCCACCGCAGGATATGTTGGTCCGATTGGCGAAACGAAATCCATGGATTCGCACGCTATTGCGGAGCGAGTCGAACGAGCGATACGACCATGGGTTGGCTGTTTTTCTCATTCGCGAGGAAGCCCTACGACGCGGCGGTGTAAATCGTGCAGCCGATTGGTTGGCTAAGCAAGGCTTTTCGATATTGGCTGTGGAAAACTTCGACCAGAAGTTGGCCAGTCTCATAGCTCGATCGACTCGGGGCGGAAATTGGGGGCAGGGGCCCTGGAAGCACTCTGGTGGCAAACCGGTAGCCGCGGTCGTGGTGTACGACTCGAACCCGGTACGGCCAACTCGCCGAGAGACCAAGAAGCAACCACAAGTGATGAACTCGCGACTCTTTTGCAAAGACGGATTGCGCGATTATTTCAACGAAGGCTATCCGGTGGAGCAGCACTGCAATATCGTCCATTCGAGCGACAACGGTCGCGAGGCGATGGACTATCTACGGATCATCATGCCCGAAAAAATCCAGCGAATCATGGCGGAAATCGAATCCACCAAATCACCGCGCTTGATGAAAGCCGCCTAGCAACCCGTAGGTCAGGCTTTCCAGCCTGACACTCCCCCCTCCCTCCCCCCTTTCCCCACCCCGACGGACTGGTCGCTTCAGCGACCAG
>CAZTWS010000134.1:0-12858 GCA_964618225.1 uncultured Planctomycetaceae bacterium | reverse complement strand
AAAGGCACGAAGAAGAATTACTGAATTTAGGATTCAGGATGGTGGATGCGGGGAGTAGGGCCAAGGCATTCACTAGGATACCCCTCCCCCCTGCATCCACTATCCCGCATCCTACAAATCCTTGGTGTCTTGGTGGTTCAAACAGATAGTTCGTCCGGAAATCAGGCTCAAAACAACCGCCGCTGCCCAGGCCGGTTTAACGGATACGCATTGAAGCCCAGCTCGCAAAGATGGTCGGCAAACTCGGCCGGACCGTGCGTGCAAAACACTTCACGCGGTTTCACCTGCCGCACGGCTTCTATGAGCTGCTCGTAATCGGCATGGTCCGAAAGCGGTAACGCGTAATCGACGCCTAACCGATACTTGGCCCGCTCGTCTGCCGCCCAGCCTGTCACCGCGATCGACACGGTCTGCCCCAAACGAGGCAAGCGAAAGTCGCGTGAACCGCGGGGCAACGTCACGATGGCATGCCCTTCCAATTCTTGCCCTTCGTACATGGCGAAATCGCCAAGCTCCATGCCACACGCTTCATACACTTGGCTCACCGCGTAGATCGTCGGATGCTGCAATACTCGAACACCGCTACTCGTCAGCAGTTTGGTTACTTCTTGCGATTTACCCAGCGGATACGCATGGATCACGGGCGTTTTTCCTTGGGTCAGTGATTTGAACACCAATTCCAGCAGCCGCTCGATCACAACCTCACGCGGCGGCAATCGATACTCGGGTCTGCCAAACGTACACTCCATGATCAGCACGTCGGCCTCCGGCAACTCGGCCGGTTCCGAAGTGGCCGAGGGGCCCAGCTTGAAATCTCCCGTGTAAAGAAGCGATCGCGCGCCGTCCTCCGCATACAACATGGCCGAGCCTAAACAGTGACCGGCCGGGTACGCCGTTAATCGCAGCCCGCCGAACTCGACAGGCTCGCGGTACGCCATCTCATGCACGCGATGCTTGGAACCCAAGCGATGGTGATACAACCGTGCGGTGGGAGTGGTCGCAAACGCCAGTTCATGTCGCGCGATATGATCGGCATGCGCATGCGACACAAAACACCGCGGCTGCCGACGACGCACATCGACCCCCAGCTGGGCCAACGTCAGAAAAATCCCCGCGTCGTAATGAAACATCAAACCCATTCCTGAAAAAACCGATTTCAAAAGCTGAGGGCGCATGCATTCCGCAATCGACCAAAACGGCTTAGTTAACCACGAAGGCACAAAGGATTTGCAGGATTCAGGATAGTGGATGCAGGGGGGAGGGTATCTACTGAATGCCTTGGCCCTGCTCCCCGCATCCACCATCCTGAATCCTAAATCAGTAATTCTTCTTCGCGCCTTCGTGTTTAGCTCAAGCATTTTGCCTCTTAATTTGTGCCTTTTCGCGGCCATTTCCCCGCACTTCAGCCTTGCTCCAAACTCGCTTCGCGCTGCGCCAAAAAACCTATACTATCACACCTCGCCTTTATCTCCGGAGTGCCCAGTACATGAGTTGGCTCGAAATTCTGGTGCTTGCCATCGTGCAAGGGCTCACCGAGTTCATACCGATCAGTAGCACTGCCCATTTGCGCATCGTGCCGGCACTCTGCGGGTGGAAAGATCCGGGCGCGGCGTTCTCGGCCGTCCTGCAAATTGGCACGCTCGTCGCCGTCCTCTGGTACTTCTGGCGTGACATCGTACGCATTCTACTGGCAATGCTCGCCGACCTGCGGCATGGCCGATTGGCCACCACGCAAGACGCCCGTGTCGGCTGGATGATCGGCGTCGGCACACTGCCGATCGTAATCTGCGGCCTGCTCTTCAAGGAGCACATTGAAACCACTTTACGCTCGCTTTACATCATGAGCGCCGCGCTCGCCGGCGTTGCCGTGTTGCTCGGAATCGCCGAGTGGGTGGTTGCAAAACGACGAGACCACGGCATTCAAGGGCGTGACATCATGCAGGCTGGATGGCGCGATGCCATTGTTGTGGGCTTGGCGCAAGCGGCCGCTCTTATACCCGGCACATCGCGCTCGGGGGCCACGATTCTAGGGGGCCTGTGGTCGGGCCTCACTCGCGAAGCGGCAGCCCGCTTCTCGTTCTTGCTTTCTATTCCGGCCATCCTTGCCGCCGGGCTCTACCAACTTATGAAGTCGCGCCACGAACTACTGACCAGCGGGGATGACGCACTCAAACTGCTCGTCGCGCTCGTCGTCACCGCCATCGTGGGCTATGCCACGATCCCCTGGCTGCTTGGCTTTTTGCGAAAACGCACCATGCTGGTGTTCATCGTTTACCGATTACTTCTTGCCGGCTTTCTGCTCTACTTGCTCGCCGTCGGACGCATTTCCTGAATCGGCAGCTTTGCCTGCTTCGCTGCCCTTGGCTTCGCCATCGCGGGTAATGATGCCGAACAAATGGCCGCCGTTTTTGCCGTGCTTCCAATAGCCCGCGTAGTGATCGGCAAAAAACATCACCCGCGCGCTCACGGTGCCAAACCCCGGCAGCCCCACGTTATCGACCACGATCATCGGCGTATCGCCCGCCCAGCGCACGGGCGACATCAGGGGAATCGTGACATCGTGTTCGCCATATTGAATGCGCGCAGGAATGAGCCAAAAATCGCCCTCCAGCCGTTTCACTTGGCCGATCGTGTACTTTTCGCTCCGCAACTTGCTTGGGTCGAATCCATCGGCCGTACTCGTGAAGCTTCCCTCGAGCGTGGCGTTGCTAAGCATTTTGATGAACGCGGCATCCAACTCCGTCTGCTTTGGCGGCGGATCGCTCCCCTGGGCTCCAGCCACCTTGGTCCCCTGCCCCTCCGCGCCAAAGAGCGAAGAGACGCATAGTGCCGCCAACACCACTGAACCCAGCCGTTCGCGCATCAAAGAACACGCCATCATTCACCTCACCACAATTAGCCGCTGACGGAAGTCAGCGGGTCGCATCGAGCACACTCTTCACTAACCACAGTGTACCGAGCGTCTTTAAGAAGTACACACAAATGGCTCACCAGTGTCTACCGCCGAACCAGTGAGCCATTCAGCATTGAGCGCCGGCTTTGCCCAAACTAACTTGTGGTGGATTCTTTCCCACGAAAGGAAATCTTGCTCATATCCGCGACTGTGTGCCATCGAGGTTCCGCTCGGCAAGCGGAACCTATTTTTTCGAAGGCTTATCGCCTGCCACCGTAAAACTGGGCGGTGTTCATGTATCGCGCAGACGAAGTCATTCCAGGCGCTCGCGCCGGATACTGCGGCGGAGTCGGTGCAACAGAAAAGGTTTGGAATTGCCCTTGCAGGTTCCAAAGCTCGCGCTGCTGTGTGTGGTTTGTCTGAATTTGATTCAACTGCGGACGTACCAGCGTGAGGTAATTCGGGATTGGCTGCGAGTCGTCTTGGTCCTGATCCATAATCAGCCACGGACTCACCGTTGGTTCACCTTGCACGCGTGTAAACGGCTTGGCGGGCAGCTTCATGGATTTCGACGCACTCACCTGCGCGGTCGAACGACGTGGAAATTGGTTCATCGTCGCCTGGGCCGAACTACCCGCATAAAACCCCGTAGGTCGTGCTGCCGGAGCACTATTCACAGGCTGTGTATACGTGGCTTGGGTAACAACCGGACGTTGCGCCACCGGCGGAACCTTGGCTACCGGAGGCGTCGCAGCCGACTGAGACAGAAGCCTGGGCTCTCTCAAAGACTCCTTTGTTTTCGGAGCTTCGTTAGTTAAATCGCGGAATACCGAGACACGGTGTCGCTCGTTCGCACCAACTGCGGTAGCAGTGATCGCCAAGCACACACAACCGGCAACTACAAAATCTAACGAGCGGATACGCAGCATGGCGACCTCCTTGTCCAACGCGAATCGAACCAAAGCGCGCAGCCTGCTAGCACTTCATGCCGGCGGCCGCACACTCCTTTTAATCGTCAAAGTTTCCCAGCAGACTTGCGGCCGTTTTTGATTCCCTCAAAAACCACTGAAGGCAAACGCTTTTCAAACACGCCGAACAAGCATCGAGCTGGGGATGACCGCGCAAAATAAAGGCCGGAGCACTTTCGCGCTCCGGCCCAAGGGTTTCAATCGAAGCATGTTGTAACAATGCCAGCTATCGTCGCCGCCGTATTGCGGAGGCCATCAATCCGCCGATTGCTAGCAGCACAAGACCCGCGGGCTCCGGCACGGTACCAGAACCGCTCCCAGCGCCGCCACCAGCACCAGGGCTCCCCGTGAAAGCTTGCAGCCACAGCATGTAATCGAGGCCGTTCACGGCACCATCGCCGTTGGCATCCCCCTGCAGAACCGTAGCTCCCGAGGTCATGCCCTTGAAGGTTTGCCAGATGGCCAAATCGAGATGATCAACAACCCCGTCGCCGTTGAAGTCGGGACCAATGTGGCCAATCGTCGAACGCACCGCTAACAGTACGCTATTGAGAGTGTACTCGGGAACCAACACCAAGCCTGGAGCCAATCCCAACGACGCAAGGCTCGGAGAGAAGGAAAGGCTGCGGATCGTTGGGCCTACATCCAGATCAACCGTCGGACGTTGCGGATCGGCCAAATTCACACCACCCAAATCGCCGCCGAACGACATGATTTCAAACGTATCGCCCAAGCCCAAAGAGCCAGACGGGATGTTCACTAAATTGATCCGCAAATCGGCATAGAGTCCTAAGTCACCCGCCGTTGCCAGCGGAGCCGGATTCGACGGGTTCACCTCCAGAGTCAACTTACCTGCGGCTACGAGGCTGTGCCGTTGCAACACCCGCACCGTAGCGCCACCCGTAATCGATAAGTCACTACCCAAGCCGCTAATGAGGTCGTTTTCAAAAATTACACGAGTAGTGGGGCCATTAACGTAAATAATGCCGTAGTCATCCGGGGTGGCTGGATCAGCCCCCAAGTTCCACACGTTGCCAACCACATAGTTGTCGCCGGCCGTAAAGGCCATCATGCCTTGGTTTTCGATACCCGAACGGAAAATCAGGTTCGAGTACTGCGCCGAAATCAGACCGCCGTAAAAATCCGTAGGCGCTGCAGTTGCAGGCCGTTCGGCACGTAGATTCTGGAACGGCCGAACCGGATCCTGCAGCGTATTCGGTGCTCGGTCAAACTCTAGGTACGCACGCTGGTCTGAAGTACCCAACGTGCGAATCACGCCCCAGTTCGCCAGTGGTTCCGCTTGAGCAGTGCCCGTCGTGCTGAATTCAGAAGTCGCTTCAATCAACAGAGATTGGCCCGCATTCACGCGAACTTCGCCCACGTACCGATTGTGAAACACGCCCGTCGAAATTCGGCCCGTCCCGCTGATCACACCGTCGTTCAACACCTTCATGGTGTCCTGACGCCCCTGGCCTTCGCTGCCGCCCGTGCTGGACGAACCACCAATGTTGATCACGCCGCCAGCAAGCTCAACTCGCCCGAACCGGCCGATCGCAAGTGCCAGCTCATCGGAATCGGGGTTTGAATTGGCGGCTCCGCGAATGTTCACAAACGCATTGTCTTGCACATACAACTTACCAACACCAGCATCGCTGTTGTAAATAGCGTTGACTCCCGAGGGATCTGCCAGCGCACCCTGGGTCGAATTATGAAACCCGCCCACTTGCAGCGAGCCGCCCACGATCCACTTCGAACCGGTTCCGGTAACAATCACCGTGCCATCGCCCCCGGGATCTGGAACTTGAGTGCCATCCAAAGCATCGCTACCAATAACCGCCGCGACAAGAATATCGCTACCTCCTGACCCAATCGACTGAACAGCCTCGGTGACAACCGTGCCTTGGTTGCGGATCGTCATGAATCCTAAACCGCGCCGACCCACAATGAGCTGGTGTGGGTCATTGCCACCAATCGTCGATCCGCTGTCGAATCCACCGCTGCCGAGCAACGAGCCAAAACCATCGATCACCATCACACCGCTCGAACCCGGCTGATCGCCCACAACCACCGCATCTTGAATTTCGGCGCGACCACCGTTGCGGAGTTCAAACGTGCCCTGGCCGTAACGGCCCACGATCAGATCGTAGCCAACGTCCGCGGGACGAGCGGCTGCTCCGGTCGCCGCATAATCTGGCGGCAAGTTCGGTGGTAACGAAGTCGGGTCATTGCTATACAACGCACCAACGCCCGTAATCAAAACAGTTCCCGTTCCAACCTGGCTCGGATTGGACGGATTCCGATCTCCAATGATCAGGTCCGTGTAACGCAGATTCGTGTTGCCATCGATATCCATGCGACCGCCCATGAGCAAGTAGCGGCCTACGATGATTTCCTGATTCGTCTCCCAACGGCTTTGGGCATTGTTGGGTTCCAAGGCATTCCAACCGTTGCCTGCGCTCGGAATGCCTTCGATTGCCGGTGTGGCAATATTATCGGCCGGCGTTACATCGCCGATGACCGTCACCGCCGCATGCGAACCGGTTGTCACCAGCGCAGCAATAACCAAGGCGACCAATCCCGACGGAATCGCCCAATGAAACTTACGCATCATAAGTACCCTGAAAATAAACAATAATGACGCCTTACGCGCGTCCGCCTCTGGTACCGTCGCTCGGTGCGCTCCAGGAGCGCAAGTTGGGCGAAAGTTCAGGCGCGAACGCACCAGCCCCCGGCCCGCAAAGATGTTCCGGCAGCCTTTATCTTCGCTAACACCCGCATAAAGTGCAACTATTTCGTAAGCTGCGCAAACTAGCCTCCTACGCCCCTGCCGCCTCGGCACTCCTAGATTTCCACCAACCCAATCTCCACTCCGGGCCATAATTCCTGGCGTTCCACCCCCAACCGGGCCAAACAGTTCGCCTTCGCCAAAGTGGCCAAGTCTGCCGATCCTTGCCACGGCAGAATCTCGATTTCCCCGGCCTCCGCCCCATAGACAGCCGGCAAATACGCCGGTCGGCCCCCGCTGTGCTGAAATTCATGCTTCAACCGGGCCCTCGCCGTGCGTAACCCGACAAACCCCCGCCCCCTCAAAGCGGCAATCGCCGGCCGAACGAAGAGCTCGAAGCACACGTAGCTGCTCACCGGATTTCCCGGCAGCCCAAACACCAAAACTTGCCGCTCGCCGTACTCTTTCACCCCAAACCATAACGGCTTCCCCGGCCGCATGGCTATTTTATGGAATACCTGCTCCACCCCCAACTCGGCTAGTATCCCCGGCACCAAGTCGAACTTCCCTGCCGACACCCCGCCGCTCAACACCAGCACATCTGCCTCAAGCCCTTGCTCGATGAACTTCCGCAGCTCCTCGGGTTCATCGCGGGCCACTCCTAACTCAATCGCCACCCCTCCCGCTTTCGCCACCGCCGCTGCCAATAACGGCCCATTGCTATTCCGGATCTGCCCCGGCCCCGGCATCTCCCCAATTCCAACCAGCTCATTCCCCGTGGTTAAAATCGACACCCGTGGTTGGCAAAACACGCTCACAATCGACCGGCCAACCTCCGCCATCACCCCAACCTCGATCGGCCGAATCAACGCCCCCCGCTGCAGCACCACCTCGCCAACCCGTAACGAAGCTCCTAACGGCAATACATGCTGACCAGCCGGCACTTCCTCCTGCTCAAGTCGCACGGTCGATTCATTGACTAACGTCGTGCGTTCCACCTGCACCACCGCGTCCGCGCCCTCAGGAATCGGTGCCCCTGTCATGATGCGCGACACCGCTCCCGGCACCAACGGATACCGCGGCACAGCCCCCGCCGCGATCTCTTCCAAAATCCGCCGCTCCGGCTCGCGGTCCGCACTACGCACCGCATACCCATCCATGAGCGTTTTACTGTAAGGCGGCGAATTCACATCGCTCCGTATTTCCTCAGCAAGCACCAACCCCGCCGCCTCGCGCAAAGAAACCTCGCACGCGGGCAAAACTCGCACACGCTGCTCGATAAGTGCCAGTGCTTCTTCAACGCTCAACATGGGGCAAAAAACTAGGATACAGGATGAGGGATACTGGATGCGGGGTGATCAATAGATGCCCTTCCCCGCATCCAGCATCCCCTATCCTGCATCCTTCGCCTAGCGACCTTAGGCCGCGAGAAAGGATCGCAAAATGTCATAACCCGAATGCGTCAAAAAACTCTCCGGGTGAAACTGTACGCCGAACATCGGGTACTCACGATGTGCAATTCCCATGATCTCCTGGTATCCACCCGGCTCTTCTGCCCAGGCCGTCACTTCGAACTCCTTGGGCAGCGTTTCCGGCTTGATGACCAAGCTATGATACCGCGTTGCCTGGAAGGGGTTCTCCAACCCCGCGAACAACCCCTTGCCGTGGTGATGAATAAGGTCGGTCTTTCCGTGCATTAGATTCTTGGCACGCACGATCGACGCACCGTACGCCTGGCCCATCGATTGGTGGCCTAAGCACACGCCGAGGAGCGGCATTTTCCCCTTCAACCGCTGGCAACACTCCACAGAAATCCCCGCCTCCGTAGGCGTACACGGCCCCGGCGAAATAATCACCCGATCCGGTTTCCGTTCCAGCAACTCGTCCACCGAAATCTGGTCGTTCCGTACCACCTGCAATTCAAGCGACGAATCGATCTCACCCAACCGTTGCACCAGGTTGTAAGTAAACGAATCGTAATTATCGACGATCAGAATCATATAATTGGCCGTTTGCGCATCTCAAAAAGTCGTTTGCCGCAGGCACTCCATCAAAACTCATCCGCAAAAATCAGCGACATCCGCGGGCCTCAAAAAAAACAGGCCGCTACGATTCAGTTTACCGCTCCCCACTTCGCCTAGCCACCGGCATCGAATCGAGATACCCTGTAAGATTCTTAAACTCCGGTCCGGTTCCCCTTTTCTTATTTTTTCACCACTCCCGCCAGCCATTCGCGGCTTACCGCACCCCATGCCCGCCCCCGAAAACATTCGCAACTTCTCCATCGTCGCGCACATCGACCACGGCAAAAGCACGTTGGCCGACCGCTTGCTGGAACTCACCGGCACCGTCACCAAGCGCGAAATGAAAGAACAGTTGTTAGACGCGATGGACCTCGAACGGCAGCGCGGCATCACGATTAAAGCGCACCCCGTTTCCATGCGCTACAAACACAACGGCAAGGAATACGAACTCAACCTCATCGATACCCCTGGCCACGTCGACTTCCACTACGAAGTCTCCCGTTCGCTCAAATGCTGCGAAGGCGCGCTGCTCCTCGTCGATGCCTTCCAAGGCGTCGAAGCACAAACGGTCGCCAACGCCTACGCGGCCATGGAGCAAGACCTGCAAATCATCCCGGTCATCAATAAAATCGACCTCACCCATGCCCGCGTGGATGAAGTCAAAGAAGAAATCGAACACACGCTCGCCATCGACGCCGAAGAAGTCATCGGCTGCAGCGCTAAAACAGGTCTCAACTGCGAAGCTGTCCTCGACGCCGTTATCAATCGCATCCCCGCGCCCACCGGCGATCCCAAAGAGACGCTCCAAGCGATGGTGTTCGACTCGGTCTACGACGAGTACCGCGGCGCGGTCACTTATATCCGCGTCATGAATGGCACCGTGCGCAAAGGGCAACGCATTAAGTTCTTGCAAGCTGGCACCACGCACGACGTCATCGAAATCGGCCAATTCACACCCGGCCGTGTCGGCCGCGAAGCACTAGCCGCCGGCCAAGTGGGCTACATCATCTGCAACATCAAATCGCTCGGTAACGTCCACATCGGCGATACCGTCACCGTCGCCGATGGTGAACCGGCCACTGCCCTGCCCGGTTATCAAGAACCAAAACGCATGGTCTTCTGCGGCCTCTACCCGTCCGATGGCCAAGACTTCGAGCAACTTCGCGAAGCTCTCGACAAACTCTCGATCAACGACCCCAGCTTCGAATTCGAGCCCGAATCCAGCGATGCGCTCGGCTTCGGCTTCCGTTGCGGTTTCCTCGGCCTGCTCCACATGGAAATCGTCCAGCAGCGCCTCGAGCAAGATTCTGACATCGACCTCGTGCAAACCGCGCCGAACGTCACCTACGAAATCGTCAAGCACAACGGCGAGGTGATGGAAGTTCACACGCCGCAAAAAGTGCCCGACCAAGGCGATGTCGCCGAGTTCCGCCAACCCATCGTGCGCGTCAACTTCGTGCTGCCCACCGAGTTCATCGGCCCCATCATGAAGCTCTGCACCGACCGTCGCGGCGAATACATTCGTACCGAATACCTGTCGCCCACTCGTGCGATGCTCACTTACGACCTCGCGCTCGCCGATGTCGTGTACGACATGCACGATAAACTCAAAAGCGCCACCCGCGGCTATGGCACGATGGATTACGAACTCCTCGGTTACCGCCCCGGCGACTTGGTCCGCCTCGACATTCTCGTCAAAGGCGACCGCATCGACGCGCTGAGCATCGTCTGCGATCGTCGCGATGCCGACACCCGCGGCCGCGCCGTTATCAAAAAACTCAAAACCGAAATCCCCCGCCACATGTTCGAGGTGCCGCTGCAAGCAGCCATCGGCACACGCATCATCGCTCGCGAAACCATCAGCGCCATGCGCAAGAACGTCACCGCCAAATGCTACGGCGGCGATATCAGCCGTAAACGCAAACTCTGGGAAAAGCAAAAAGAAGGCAAGAAACGCATGAAGTCGATCGGCCAGGTCGACATTCCTCAAAAAGCATTCCTAGCAGTTCTAGAAACCGGCGAAGACGAAAACAAAAAGAAATAGCAGCTATCTAACCAAGCGAGCCACACAGCAAAATTTTGTCTCCGATAGTATCTAGTGTTCTGTCAGTCTTGAATTGATGGGTGGCATGCTTTCACGCGGTAGCGGGTAAGCATGCCACCCAGCAAATGACCATGGACAGAACACTAAGGCATTTTTCAAGTTTGCGTTCCGCTGGTGGCCGATGCCAAAAGAAACTCCTTAGCGGCGGCGGCAACGCCGTCCAACCAGCGAACGGCATCACAAAACGGGAAACCTAAACCCGCACCAGGCCCTCCCCGCATCTCCCATCACAACCGGCACAATCGGCATCTACCACACTGCTCCAGCCACATAGCGTGATGGCGAACTCGCCTTCTCTGACTCACACCATGCTTCGCTGCCCCAGAGGCGACTTACACTTTTAGAAGACCCTATTCATCTCTGCCCGGCCAACATGATCCCTGCCGTCATTCCCGCGCGGTTCTCATGAAGGCTTGGCCAACGCAGCGTGTACCGATGTCGGAATCCACAAAAAAGCGATCCGCCTTCACGCTCGTCGAGTTGGTCGTCGTGGTGATGATCCTCGGCATCCTCGCAGCCGTTGCCGCGCCGCGCATGATCGGCACCACTCACAAGGCCTCGGAAAATGGCGTGCGCCATACGCTAGAAGTCGTTCGCAATGCGATCGAAATGTACTCGGCCCAACACAACGGCGCTTTACCAGGTGCCGATGGCAATGATGACACTTTCAAAGCGGATATCTTGCCGTACTTGCGCAGCAACCAATTTCCCATGTGCCCCGTCGATGGCGCTCGCTACAACGAAGTCCACATGATGTCCGGCAACGAACTACCCGGCACCAGCGGCACCGTCGGCACGCACAGTTGGGCATACAACTACGAAACGGGCGAGTTCTATATCAATTGCCCCGATCTCTCCTCCGATGGCATCACGCCCTACACCGACTTCTAACCTATATGAACAAGCGAGCCGGGCGGTCCTCCGCCCCGTGAGAGGCGAACACACTTCGGTTCGCTCAGAAAGTCAGTACCCACGCAAGGAAACAATACTACTCTTCTCTTCTTCCCAGTTCACATCCCCGCGTACGTGTCCGGCGGGCGATGCTCCGCGGCGTAGACCTGGTGTACTGGTCCTACGCCCTTGCCGCATAACGGCTCGCGCAGCTTCGCCCGCCGAGCTTGGCAATCCAACCGTCCAGGTCCGCGGAGCATGAATTGCGAGCCCACCATGACTGCGAATTCACGTCGGCCGAGCAAGGACAGCCGCTCAGTGCATTTTTAGAATTTGCGTTCCGATGCTGCTCGACGCCAAAACAAAACCTTTAGCGACGGCGGTAACGCCGTCCAACCAGCGAACAGCATAAACAGAACGCTAAACCTAAAAACGCTCTAGCCTCGGGGAATGTTATTACAACCTCAACCCATTTAGCCCCCGGTCATTGACCGAGAGTAACGCCCGTTTTGCCGCGCGGCACAGCCAAGCGCGTCTCTCGATGGCGCTACCATCACCACTACCACTGCGGGGGTGGCGTGTACGGCATCATCGTGGACGGCGCACCAGTGTAGGTAATCGGCGCGGTCGCACACGGGTCGCACATTTGAGCCGGGGGAGGGCAGGCCGGCGGACATGCCGCCGTTTGCCTTGGTACAAGCCAACTACAACAACCGCAGCCAGAACAACTGACTGCTACCAACAGCAAAGCCGAGAGAAGTGACATCCTCTTCATATTTGTGTCTCCGTACAGAAAACTTCCGTTGTCTGTAATACGGCCAATATCAACGCCGGTTCGCTGCTGCCAACGCTCGCAAACCAATAAAAAATTTGGCCACTCAACCATAACCGGCAGCTAGCAACATGCAACGAATTCTGTTCACTTTTTGCAACATTCCACGACCGATTACACAATCCACTCCGGTTGTAACGCCTGTACCGCGCAACATGAAAAAACCACGCTTTCTCTCCTGTACCCAACCCCACCGTTTAACCGCGCGCATTGACGAAGCTAGTGCATTTTTAGAATTTGCGTTCCGATGCTGCTCGACGCCAAAACAAAACCTTTAGCGGCGGCGGCAACGCCGTCCAACCAGCGAACGGCAACACAGAACAGTAAGCCTAAAAACGCCCAAGCCAACGCTCACCCAAGCGCTCACCCCCGCAGTGCCACGGGGAAGAATTCACCACGGAGGCACCGAGGACACGGAGAT
>CAZTWS010000133.1:0-13011 GCA_964618225.1 uncultured Planctomycetaceae bacterium | reverse complement strand
GCCGGTTCGTTGAGCAACTCGGAAAGAGTTTTCGGTTTCGGTTCTGGCTTTACTTCGCCATCGTCTCGTCGCTTACGACGACGCGGGGCTCGCCATTGGAACAGAGAACCGCCACAAATAACGCATTCATGCGTATCGCGGTCGAATTCTTGTCTGCCGCAGCGTTCGCAATAGCGGCCCGAGAGGGCTTTTGTGGCCGGATCAAAGGTCATCGTCTTCCTCACTGGGGTAGTCGTCGTATTCGTCGAACAATTCGTCCCATGCTTCGACGCTTGCGGGCAAGCGCATTCCTTCGGCGTCTTCGTAATACATTCCGGTAAACTCCTAGGGTTCGTTGGTTTTTCGAGTCGTGATTGGAAGCCGTTGAAGTGTTTGGGGTACAAATCGGCCATGACTTGCAATAGCTCGGCTTCGTGCTGCGATTCGACCCTGAAAGAGTCGTGAATCGGCAAAACGAGAACGCCTTTTCGGGCGAAGTGGCCCACAATATCGAGTGCAAGCGCGCCGTCGCGATTCATCAGCGTCATTCCGGCATCAGAACCGAAGGCATCAGCGATAAGCGGGTTTCGTTCTACGATGAAGTCGTAGAGTTGCCCCGGCTTCTCGAAACCAAGCTCGGCCAGCCCGGCTTGAAGCCGTTCGGCCTCTTGGAGCGCTTCGCCCGTCTTATTGTGGCGTTTCCCGGCGCGGTTTTGCGTATAAGGTCGCCGGTGGCGGTGGAAGGCATGAATCGCCGCGCGTCGTGAGCGGGCATTTAGCGCAATGCAGAACATGAGTTTGAACGCGCGGCGAACGTCAGGCGAAGTCTTGTCGCCGAACGGTTCATACAGGTGGGGCGGGGCTTCAAAACCCCGCAAGTGGTATGCGCCACACGGGTGGAGCGAAGGAAAGTCGGGTTCAACGGTTCTATGGCCGTTGATGCGAATGGTTTCTCGCTGCGCTTTGGAAATTCCTTGGATTCCGCGCGGCCCATCGTACAGACGACCATGGAACGTGAAAGCATTGGTAAACAACCTGTACAAATCCGGGTAAGAGAGCAAAACTTCACCCGGAACCGACAAGCCGGGGTACTCGCCAAGCGAATTCGGCACGGCGTCGTAGGTAGCCGTGCTTTGTTGCGCCAGTTGCGACCACTCTTGCAAAGTGGCTTCGCTATACACGGCTACCGGATGGCTAGCATCGAACGGCATGGGACGCGCGGGGACGGTCTTTCCCGTTACCGGGTCTTTATGCCGTCGGCGATTCATGCGCACGTGTTTTTTTAATCGCCGGGGCAATTCATCCAGTGGTAATTTTCTCAGCAGCTTGGGCAGAGGAATGAGGCGGCTGGCGTGGTCGGAAAAACCCGGCTTAGAGATGACGGCGCGCAGGTAGTTTTCGGCAATCAGGATTTCGACGACGTTCCACTCCGCTCGGGGAATGCGCAGGGTCGATTTGCAGCGTGATTTACCCCCCTTGTTCCTGTTTTTTGAGAACGCGATACAACCGTGGTTCGCTAAGCTATAAGCACGGATGGCCGCGTTGCATAATTTCCGACAAGCAAGCCGTTTGCGAGACACGTACCGGCGGATGAATTTCGGATGCTGAGAAACGACGGTATCGAAAAGCCAATCTGCGAAGTCGGGCGCGGCGTCAGAAGCAACGTCAGACCAGCGAACGAAAGGCAGCTTTTGGAGTACGTCCCGCCAGTCGATTTGCTTGGCTTTTCGGCGGTAATTTCGCCAGTAATTTCGCGCTAAAAACCCTCTTGTTTTATAGGGTTTGGCGGCCTTGTGGTTACAGTTATGGAGTGGAACGCCGTCGCGGCGTGGAACGGATCGGCTGGAATGGACGGTATCGACAGTGGTAGCCGACGGCTCTGACTGTGGGTGCGAGACATAAGATACGACGGGTGGCGCGCCGACATGGTTACGGGTATTGCCGACATAGTTGCCGACGTTTTTTTCGGCTGCCTTCGTTTCGGACGGCGGAATCGCGCAAACACGCGACTCGCATAATGATTTTTTTGCCTCGGCTGGGCGAACCGCGTACAATAAGGGTAGTTCAACTCTTTGCCCTTGTCGGTTTTCGTCGCCGACAGGGGCTCTTTTATTTGCTCGCATCGTCGCCCCCCTTGTTCTGCGCGGAGAGAGACTTTTTTTTGGTCGAACCGGCAAGCGTTGCCCGTTTAGCCAACGCACGTTCGACCGCGTTAGGCGCGAAAAGATACCGCTTATCGGCTTTCAAACACGGCACACGCCCCGCATCGGCTTCGGAACGAAGCCAAGAATTGGTAACGCGAAGGCGGCGAGCCATCTGGTTAAGAGGTAGCAGGAGTGAATGAGCGTTCATACACTCATTCTTAGCGATAGCGACCTGTCAGACAGTAGAATTAGTGCGCAATCAACCAGCAATCATTTTTGCGCGTTCTATGCCCCGATCCGTGAGGGTCATCCCCCCGCGTTCGCCATTAGGGCAGTGCGCGTAACCACACGCACGAAGTTTTTCTCGTACGCCAGTTAGTGTCCGGCGGGAAAGGCTACGCCCGAAACGATCTACAACTTCAAAATCGTCGTAGGTTAATAGCTCGCCTGAACGGTGGAGCATGATAAGTAAAGCTAATCGTTCTGATTTGCTTAAATGCGTTTCGTTGGGCGTTGCGGATTGATCGAATAAGTCTAATGCTCGTTCAGCCAATGCCTTGCACCGCTCAGCGCGTTCGGCTTCCGCTGCCGCCTCTGAGTTGCCGAGTAGTCGGTAAACCACGGGCAAAGGAAAGCTGTCGAATACTGGTAGCGAGTTGTACATTGCAAACGGCCACGAAAGGGAAGTAAGAAACGCCTCGCCCTGATCATTCTGATTGGGCGATTGAATCCCGCCAACTAATGTTGTGAAAAATCAACACGGGCGGAGCGGACAATCTTACACAATTATTCCCGCTATTTCCGTTAAGTCAATTCTTGGCCATGGACGTATGGATAGTACACAGTACGGGGCAAGCCTAGACGCCCTCTAGAATCCAAACAAATCGCTCCTAACGAGCGCGGGCCGTCGAGACGGCTTCCGATACCCCCGTTTTAGAAACGGGGCTTAAATCGCCTTCTAGGGGCTGTGAATGGTCGTGCAGTGTGGGCGGGCGTTCGGTACTGTCGGGCCGTGCTGGGGGCATATCGGCGGAGAGGAAACACATAAGCATGATGCTTATGTGTTTCCTATGTGTTCCGTCGCCCACTCGGCCACCCGGCGTGCCGCGTTCTGTAATCTCACCCTTGTCTCACTCTTGTCTCAAAATTTTGCCGCCCGCTAAATAGACCGTACTTATTAAAAACGAGCCACCCATTCGGGCAAAATTTGAAATTCGCCCTCTGCGGGTTTCCATTCTTGGAAAAGTAGATTGCGAAACGTGAGACGAAAGAATTCAATAACGTGGCATCGTGGAATCTCACCGAATGCGACACCGATTCTCAGGTAATATCTTCACCCCCACGTCGCCACCGGGGCCGGGGGTCTGGGCAAATTTTATTCGTGAAACGGATCGAAAATCCTATACGGAATTTATCGAAAATCTATGGCTTTCGTTACTTTTCGTTTATCGAAAGGTCGCACTTAATGCCCTGCCCTGCTTTCCGTTCGTAAGGTGGCGATTCGATAAACGCGCATGGCGATTCGAGGCGGTCGAAACGCAAGGTGTAAAGTTCGGGTATTCGTCGGTTGGTCATCGCGAAACCGCTGATATTCGCTAGGTGTAAGATCGTAGCTCGCGTCAAGTTCAGGCTAAAACTCAATTTGACAACTGCCGTTCGTGGGTTAGTCTCTAGATAGGTAGATAGTCATTCTCGGCTATATGTCTTTAAGACATACGCAAAGCAGGAACATCATAGAGGGGCATCGAATGGCGAAACACGTTGCTATTTACGTTCGCGTTTCTAGTAAGCGCCAAGATTTAGCTAGCCAGTTACCGGATTTAGAAAAGTGGGTAGCGGCGCAGGGCGAGGCAATCATTTGGTATCGCGATAAGTTCACCGGTAAAACCCTCGACCGCCCTGGTTGGGCGAAGCTACAAGCGGCCATCGACCGGGGCGAAGTCTCGAAAGTAGTTTGTTGGCGACTCGACCGACTTGGCAGAACGGCTAAAGGGCTAACGGCATTGTTCGATGATATTACCCAGCGAGGCATTACCCTTGTTTCCTTAAAGGATGGCATCGACTTATCGACGGCAGCGGGGCGCATGATGGCGAACGTGCTGGCCAGCGTTGCGCAATTTGAAACCGAAATACGCGCGGAGCGTGTGCGGGCAGGGCAAGCGGCGGCTAAAGCGGCGGGCAAGTCGATTGGCGGTAGAAAAGCCGGTACGCGAGTACGCTTAACGCTTGAAAAGGAAAGCGCGGTGAAACGACTTCACAAAGCAGGTACGCCGATAACCGAAATTGCACGGTCGCTAGGGCTGAGCCGCCCTACGATTTATACCGCGTTATCCAGATAGGTCGAATTGACCTATGCGACTGAACGCTCACCCCGGTGAAAGCCGGGGTTTTCTATTGGTTGGTCGAATGCGTGAATCGTGGCAGGGCGATAACGATACGATTGCTTCGTTTCGCAATCGAGACTAGGGAAGCAATCGGCTAACGTCGTCGATTTTCATGCGCTGATTTGAATTCGCGGAGTGATATTCGATGGCGACGGCGTGGCGAAGTATTATACCTATGGGCTGATCGGGCCGAGATCGGCCTAGCACGCACCCTACACGAATGTTCACTAAACCGGTGAACATCGTCTCATGTACGTCAAACCCTGCCTAAAGTCTCGGATTATTGGCCTAGATGATTTTTCATCCGTGCTTGCCATACCATGATGGTGCCATGTCGGGGCAGGGGAACTAAGTAGTTCTATTCCTTTAAGCGTATCTGGCACCGCGCGCCGTTGGTGAACTAAGCCTATCGAGTCGCGACCGCGACGACGGAAGTAGCATCGTCGTTAGCTTTTCTTAACCCGCTTGCCTTTCGTAGTCGCCGGTTTCTCGGGTTCATCGACCTGATCTTTTCGCGGTGAATCCCAGTAAGCACTTTTGCACTTCGCGCATGCGCGGATGCGTTCGTTGGGGTTGCGCGGTAGCCAAGTATGGCCGCACCGCATGCAGCGGCAGGCAATAACCAGCACGTAACCCGGCGGAATAGTCGCGTTATTTGGTACAGTCATAATCACGTTACCGTTAGTAGCTACTATAGTTTTTCTACATGCCTTGCATCGGCAATTCCGCGTATTAGTCTTAAAGTGTAGCGACTAAAAGACGCGCGTAAGTCGAGCATCTATTAGAAGCTACCATGGGAATAGCTAGCACGTTGTTAGCTGCCCCGATCTTTTCTTGTGGGAGATTTTCGCTATGTCTAGTGTCAACTTAGAAGTAATCAGCTTGGAAGTCGATTTGAATGACCTACAACGCATGGACAAGCTGGCCGTAGCCACGTTGCTAAAAGCCGCCGTCCGCTCGGGTTCGCTCGATTTGGACACCGCTTTCGCCATCGGGGCCGAATGCGATATTCAGCTATTCGACTTCTAACAAATGCTTTTCCCTTTAGCCGCGCGTCCCGAACCATACGGGGCGCGCGGTTCTCTTTTCTCGACTTTTCTTTTCTCTGAGGTTACACCCATGACGACTGCCACACTCTCGATTGCCGATACCGTTCGTGCCGCGTTTCCATTCAGCGTGGATAAGCTGCCCTTAGTTGGGCCGGAAGGATTGCGAACCCCACACTATGGTTTGTTCCGCTCGGATACTGGCGCATCCGTTGGCGTAGCCGTCCGCCGTGGCTACGAACCGCATACGACCGACGATATTTGTGTGTTGGTGGACGCTGCTTGCGGCGCGTTCGACGGGCAGGCTAGCGTACAATGCCTATTCCACGACGGGCACTACGTTACGGTAAAGCCATCCGTTGAATACCGCCGGTCTGTTTACGGCACATCTGACAATATCTGGCCGCAACTGACTATCCGCGCCGGTTACGATGGGCGCGCTTTCAAGGGCCAGCTTGGCTACTATCGCGATGCCTGCCGCAATATGGCGATGATTCGTACGGTCGATAATCGGGCCATCGTCGCCAACATCCGCCATACGTCGCAGTTGCGGGATAAGCTGGCTGATTTACAGCGATTGTTTGCGCAGCTTGCCAGCGGATGGAATAGCGTCGTGGAAACGGCGCAACGCTTGGATTCACAGCAAGTAAACTTGGCTGATTTTCTACGGCAAGTGTACCCGCTGGCCGACAACGCGACCGATAGAACGCGCCGCAGCGCTGAACGGCGCATCGAGTCGATTGTCAGCCGCATCATTCGCGAACGGCAAGCCACGGGCAGACCGCAACTTGTGGGAACCGATGGCGCGTACCTTGTCAGCGCATGGGAAGCGTTCAACGGGGTGCAAGGTTACGTTCAGCACGATATGAACCGTCACGGTCGCCCCGATGCGTTCACGCGGGCCGTTGTGGCATTCGACGATCTGGCCGTTGGCCGCGCGATGGAATTGGCGCTAGCCGTTTAGTAACGACTCGTTACCGTCCCCCGTGGCAGCACGGGGGCGGCTAATGCGCCGTTGCCATTCTGTTCTAGACCGTAATCGTAAAGGGGATACTGTCATGGGATGCTTTGAACGCGGCATGGTTCCGAGTGGTAGGCACTACATTATGAAACACGCTTACGAATACGCGCGTCCGTACACCGATTCGGATAGCGCATGGGCATACGCGGAATGGTATGACCGCCGCTGTCGCGACTTGATTTTAGGCGTCGATTCCTTCCCAACGCACTCGGAACTATTTCGAGGTTGGTGCGATTCCGCCGGTGTCGTGTGGGCGGGATAACCAAACGGCGCGCCGCTCAATAATCGGCGCGCGATTGTTTGCTTTTCTTAACTCTTGTCGGCGGCGGTCCATTTACACCCAGGATGTAGTTATGTGTCGCGCATTGCTTCTATCAGCGGCTATCGCGTGTGTCGCGAGCGGCGCAAAGGCGAATCCAACGCTCCTATTCCTAATGAGCGATGATAGGCGGCTAATCATTATTGAAGCGCGAATACAGTACAACCAGCGGCTTTCAGCCACAACCGATACCAAGGTCATAAGCTATAACGATGCGCGACGGATACTATCGACGCGCATAAGGCATTGCCTGTTCGTGCCGCACAATGATTACGCTTACCGCGTGCCACAGCTAGTAGCTTTCCGGCTAGCCGATAGCTGGGCGCGCGGAGCGAGAACACCCGTACCGCGCGGGAATGGCGAGCGTAACCCGTTTATAACGGAGCGCAGTCTATCCGCGTTTCGATGAACGGGGTTATTCACTTCTCCCGCCCTACTTTTCATGACGCGGCGACTTCAATCGGTACGCCACTCAATAATCGGTGCGCCCCGCTCTGCCCCCGTTCCGCCGGTCGTTTGGAAATTAGGCGGAATTATGAAAATAGTTTCTGCCTTGGATGAAACACCGGTAAAATTAGTAATAGTCAGGGTACGCACGTACAAATAGGGGAGCATAGAGTAATGCCAGCAACGATAGAAGACGAATCGCTTTTGACCACGACGCAAGTTGCCCGGCGACTGTCCGTATGCAGCAAGACAGTACGAAATATGGTTTCCACGGGGCGCATTCCCGCCATTCGGCTCGGGCCACGGTCGCTACGCTTTCGGCAGGATGATATTGAGCGGCTTACCGCTGCCCGGATTTACAATTCACACGACGCCGAACGCTAGGTCAATGGTTTTCAACTTCGGCAATCGCGGACGCCTCGAAATTCCGCCAACAGGCGATTCCAAACCGTCCGCCGATCAATTATCGGGCCGCGGCGCTTACGTGTTCTGCGAAAACTGCGATTGGTTCGCGTGCTTTTCAGCCGATAGCGAAACAGCCATTGACCTGCATTTAATGTTCGCCATCCCCGTAGCGAAGCCAGCGGTCGTAAGCTGCGAACGCTGTGATAATTGCATGGAAGACGAGCATCTAGGCTGCCCAGTAAAAATTAGCGTTGAACCTTGTATCGAACACGCCTCGGCGGATCGTCTAATCCGCTTTCAACTAATTCCCGCATAACTCAACACTTTTGGAGAAACTAACTATGGCAGGCTCGTACGGCACGTCAGCGAACATGGATCGTCAAGCGTTCGCTATGCAGGGGCAACTCGCCTTGGAGCAACAGAAGTTTTCCTTGTTTGAACAACAACGTAAGAAAGCGCAAAAGCTACTTGACCAGTTGTTGTCAGGCGGTGGAACCGGCGGCGGTATTAGCCCCGGCGCGGGACTAAACCCGGGTAGCGGCGGTTCGTTCGATCCGCTGGTATCGAACTACGGCGCGGGCGAACGGGCGGCGTTGGAGCAAGATTTTGCCACGGCGGTTAATAACGTACTTGGTGGCTTGGAGTCGCGTGGATTAGGCGGTAGCTCGTTAGTCGCCCCCGCGATGGAAGCCGTTACCCGTGGAAAGAATCTGGCCATCGGCCAACTGAATGACCGCGTTTTCGACCGGCAGCTTGGCATTCAGGAACGCGGCCTAGACCGTCAATTATCGTTGCTGCATAGCTTGCTGGGGAGCGTATTCAACATGTAATTGAGTTTACCGATTTACGGCGCAACATTCATAACGCGCGGCGACTTTGCAATGAGCGCCGCGCGTGTTTCGTTAGGAAACGTCGATTCGCGGTAATCGCGAGTCTTCGCATCTTTCGTGTTGGCGCATCTACGTCGCATTGTCGCCTTGGCCAATTTTGTGGTAACGAATACTTACGCAAGTCGTCTATACCGCCCAGCTATTGGCCGTGGCTGAATCAACTTGAATGTTGCGGCACCAATGCCAGCATTGAATGCTAAACGGGAGTATGGCATTTACGTTGGAATATGTTTGCGTTTTCGTTCCGAACGGAGTAGGGTCAGCGTAATAACGCTCCCCGAGGTTTGAGAATGAAACTTATTTCGCTGATTATCGCGCTTGCGATTTCGTCCGTATGCTGCGCGGATGAAAAACAGACGATTATCCCGCTCAAGGAAATTTGGGCGTGGGATATGCCGGGCACAATCAGCATTCGTACGCTTGAACCGAAACATTTCGGTGAGGTATTGAAGGGCAAGAGTAGTGCTGAGCAAGTGCGACTACAGGACAGTTCTGTGATATGCAAGACTCTTACACCGCTCGCCAGATTTAACAACGCGCAATGCGGCCCCGGCTTTGCCGTTAAAGGCACGGGTGCTGAAGCGCTAACAAATGCGAGTGCGATTCTGGCAGGCGGCGAGGAGCCATCTACATCGTTTACACCACGGGATGATGTATCTTTAGTATTCTTTTCTCGATTGTTTGGCGCATACGTGCATATAGCGGAAGTGAAAAAAACCGCCAATCGTGTCGAGATTCGCTACCGCTTTGAGCCGCATATCGACACAGAGCTAACGGTCAATTTTGCTTTGATACCGCTTGGCAAAATTCAACCCGGCAAAATTCACGTGGATGTAATACGAGTACCGCACGATAAAAAATTCGACGCAATGGGCGTTATGCCTGTTTCGCAAGAAATGGAATCTCGAATCGTTTGCAAATCGTTTCAGTTTGTGGTTGAGGACAAGCATTAGGGGAGGACTCGTTATGAAGAGCTTAGCGTTCATCGTCGTCTTCGTACTTTTATCTAATGCGGCTTTGGGAAGCACGGATTCGATTGGCCCAAAAGGCATTGACGCAACCGGCCTAATGGGGCTGACGGGGAGTAGCATTGGAATCGGACAAGTGGAGCAATGGCGGCCCGGCAATCCTACGGGGCCGGGCGACCCGGACCTCGATACTAACCCCGCTTTGTTTAATTCAACTGTCAATCCTACTCAGGTGTACTATTGGAACCAATTTAATTTTAACGCAGGCATGAACAACCTAAGTGAAACGAGCAACCATGCCGTCTCTGTCGCGGGTGTAATGATTTCTACAGATGCGACCGCGAAGGGCGTTGCGACTGGAGCGCACTTATTTTCCATTGGCGGCGTGGTAGGGCCAACGATAGACGACCTCTATGCACAAGTAGCGCAAAATACCCAGCAGCTTTCTGTCTTGCCGTCGCAAAAAGTCTATGCAATCAATGTCAGCCTAGCCCTAAACCAAGGAACGCCCCCTGCCGACTTGGACGGCAATGTACTGCTGTCCGCGTTTTTAGATTGGTCGTCTCGCGTAAACGACGTACTGTACGTAGTCGCCGGTTATGAACAGGGTGATACCGGGGCAATTCCAAAGGATAACTACAATGGAATTACAGTGGGCTCCTCGTCTAAGGTGACAGATACAAACGAAACAACGGATTTGGACGTGTGGCGTCAGTATTCCAGTTTTAACATTCCGATTAGCAACCCCGATAGCGATAGAACTTTTATTGATCTTTTAGCGCCGGGTGAAGACGTGATTCTGACGATCCGTAGCAACAATGTGACTACGTTCCCACACCCATTTGGTACTAGCGTCGCTGCGCCGCACGTTACCGGAACTGTTGCGCTACTTCAAGAATATGGTGCCGACCGTATTACAAATGCCGGGGCACCTCACTGGAAGGGTAGCCCCGGGGCCGGTCAGTCCGCCCCAGCGCAAAGGCACGAAGTTATGAAAGCCGTCTTAATGAATTCAGCGGACAAGATCAAAGACGATGGCACGTTTACAATTCCGGGCGATGCCAATCCTGCCCCGCCGGGAACATTTCTCGGAATGTCGCGCACTGTGCTAGCGCATTGCGATGCAATGGGGGACAACTGTGGCACTTGGTTTGATTCAACGGCATATGACGATGACGTGACTATCGGTATAGGTGAGATACCTTTGGATATTCAAATGGGGGCGGGGCATCTAAATGCCCGACGCGCCTTGCAACAATATCTTCCCGGAGAATTCGACGCTAACTCCGCAGCAGTACCGAACATTGGATGGGATTTAGGACATACTACTGGCGCAGGAAATACGCAAAAATATGTTTTCTCGCAACAGCTTACCGCCGGTACTTTCGTATCAATTACACTTGTCTGGGACAGGCACGTCGAGTTAATGACCGATACCTCGCCTACAGGCCAATTCAATATCGGTGACAATTTCAAGCCATCAACCGCGTCTCCGCTCGCGCCAGAAAACGACGATCAGACAAACGACCTAGACTTATACTTATTACCCCAGGGGGCAATTAGTACAAATGATGCTGTAGCTCAATCATACAGCCCTATTGGTACAGTTGAGCATCTATTCTTTCGTATACAAACAACCGGAAATTATGAATTCTGGGTAAACCAATTCGATGCCGACATAGCTGGCGGGCAAGACTATGCGATTGCTTGGTGGTACGGCACAGCACCGCCGCTAATTGTGCAGGGCGACTACAACGGCGACCAAATCGTTGATGCCGAAGATTACAACATGTGGCGGGGCGATTTTGGAGAATCGCCTACCGCTGGAACGGGTGCCGATGGCAACGGCGACGGCGTAGTAGACGCCGCTGATTATGTTCTCTGGCGCAAGAATGCCGTTAGTGCGGGAAGTGGTCAGAATGTTCCCGAGCCAAGCACGAGCGTTCTATTACTTGCTATGGCCTTGCTTAGCGGGCGGTTGAGAGGTTGTAAGAATCGGGCAAGCTAACTTGAAAACCACTATCCGGCGTCGTGGCGTAGGATCGGCTTCTATAGCCCTCATTCACCGCCCCGCATTCGTTGCCACGGCGCAGAAAACTAGATGCAAATTCGGTCGGCAATAACGCTGTTCATCGCGCCGAAAAGAGGGACGATACCGCGATACCCGATAGAGGCTCAAAGCGGTTCAATCTGGTGTTCGGCGTAACAACCGAAGTAAGAAAACGCCGAGAAATACGCAACGTCTAGGCGTTTGTTAAGGGCGGCGGCTCGTTTTCAAGACCGGTGCCTTAAACCACTCGGCCACCCAACCTGTTGTTTGACTGTATGAGTAAGTTGGGCGAGAGTCAATCGGCGTTCGCACGACCGCGAATTCCGCACGACGATCCTTGTGTCGGCGCGCCACAATCGCGACGTTCTCGAGCGCCAGTGAATTTTGCACGGGTGGTTCTGCGGCACCTTGCGCGAACCACTTGCGGCGGCGTGACTTAGATTCTGCTCGTGCGGCGGGGATCCCATCGTTGGGTGCAAAATTGGTTGATTTTGCGCGCTCGTTTGCTGCGGCAACGCGATAGATCCCACCTTGTTTTACATTTGACACGAGCAACACTCGCCAAATTAACTTCCATGGATGTCAATTCCGGCGCGCACAAGCGCGAATGCCATACGTATGCCCGATTGTCAAACAGCGAACGCTACGATGCAGCGTGACTGCAACTTATCAAGACGCGCGGCCAATTCTACAAATGCTTTGGCCATTGGTGGCGTACGTTGTTGGCTGAATTCAATGCGTCGTCCGAGCCCGTTGCAAAAAAGTAGAATGTCCGGCTCTGTAGAAAACATAGCTGACTCGTCTTGGGTCGGTTCCAGGGCGGCGAAATCCAGCGGTAACCATGGCACCCGCTCTAACTCGGCCAGGATGGCTGGGCTATGCTTTCTACTCGGCCGGGCGGGCGGGTTTGCTTCTCGCACCTGCACGGCGTTGCGGCCAAGATATTCCCGCCTGAATTGCTTGCCCTGGTTTTTCGTTATTTCTTCCCTTTCGTTGCGTGTGCCCCGGCTATACTGGGCGGGTGCTCTTTCCCGATGTTGAGCAGGGATTCTTCCGCCTGCGAAATTCTGTCTGCGAAAGCGAGCTACTCATGCCTTCTCCCATTTCAGGGCGTTTGCCGCGGGACAGGATTTCGACCTGGCTGGCAATGTTTGGTCTGTGGTTTCTCATGCTTGGCCTGGCCCAGGGCAAGCCGTTCGACCCGTTCGATTTCTCTTCGCTGGGCACGCTCAATCTCTCCAGCGGCGACTTCACGATCGACACCGACGCGCTGACGATCTTCGAGAACACCGCCCCGGGCGTGCCGCTGTTCGCCGGCGTCATCGACAACCAGCGCGGCTTGGCAGACAGCTTTGGCC
>CAZTWS010000132.1:0-13193 GCA_964618225.1 uncultured Planctomycetaceae bacterium | reverse complement strand
TGGTTGGACGGCGTGGCCGCCGCCGCTAAGGGGTTCGTGTTGGCATCGAGAGGTGGGGGGATTAGCGAAGGCTTGTGTCGAAGACTCGCACTTTTTTCCAAAGCGGTTTGCACTCTTCGATGAACTCTTGATGGCGTGGGTGGGTTTGGTACACGTTTTGCGCCGCGGCCGTTTTGAAAATCAGGTGGAGGGCCACGTCGTAGTCGCGATCGTTGACTTCTCGATCGTACTCGGGGGCGTTTACTCCCACTCCGAAATATTCAAGTCCATCATGGCCTTCTAGGTATTTTTTGCACGCTGTGATGAGTCGCGAACGATTTTCATCGCTCGACTCGGCGAGCGTAAAAAACACGATATGTGCTAAGGGTGCCGTTTTATTCGGATTGGCCGTAACGTTTGCGTCAGATGCTGATTCCATCGTATGAACCTGTAAATTTTGCAGTAGCTATTGAAGGTGGCTCGTCATTCTAAAACCACTGCCACGCCGCCGCAATTCTTAACGAGTGGTACGATTTGAATCCGTGAGTTGGTCAGCGATTCTAGCAGCGGCCAATTCGCCGCTTCGGATGCACTGCGGAATGCCGACTCCCGAATAAGCATTTCCAGCAAGAGCCAGTCGCGGTAGTTCAGCCACGAACCGTTCGATTCGAGCAACGCGAGACAAATGGCCAACATGGTATTGAGGCATCGATCGGGGCCAACGAGCGATGTCGGCAACGATTGGCCCCCCGCGAACACCTAACAGGCTGGCCAATTCTTCTTGAGCTATGTGTAAAAGCTCGTGGTCCGGCAATTCCACAAGCTGCGGCTGAAGGGCACCGCCAATAAACGTGCGGATCAACACGGAATCCTCGGGGGCACGACCAGGGAACTTTTGGCTGGCGAAACTGGCGGCAATGATTCGGCGATTTTCAACTCGGGGCACGACGAGCCCGAAGCCATCCAAGCCACGTGTGAGTTGATCGCGCCTGAAGCCAAGACTAACCACATTGCAACTTGCATATTCGATCGCTGTTAATTCTGTCGCTAGAGTCGCGCCAACATTGCGCAACACGTCCGCGGCAACAAATGCCGGGAGAGCGACAATCAGCGCATCAAAATGCGATGCATGGTTTCCTGTTGTGGATTGGGTACTGCCGCCGATTTCAAACGAAAGGAGCCAACCACCTGTGGATGTCCGCCTCACGTTTAGGACACGGGTGTTAAGACAAATCGAGTCTGGCGGCAGACTCGCCACCAAGGCGGAAACGAGTGACGAGATTCCGTGTTTTGGAGCAACGAACAGGCTGTAACGCGCGCCGCTCGCGTCGGATGCCGCATCCTTCGATTCCAAACGATCACGCCTTACATGCCGAGCCGCGTTGAGTAGGCTACCATAAGTTTGTTCCTGGTTGAGAAACTCTGGCAACGTAGCGGCCATGCTAAGCCGGGCCGGGTCGGCCGAGTAAATTCCGCCCACCAGCGGTTGGATCACACGCTCCAATAGCTGTCGACCAAAGCGTCGCTTTGCAAAGGATGCAACGCTTTCATCCGGCACGACAAGCGGATCCGGTTCGGTGTCGAGAATCGTGCTGACTCGCCCACGAGGCACCAAGGGCTCGGCGAGAACTCGCATTTTTCCCAAAGGGCTAAGCAATGGCGATGTCAGCAGCGGCCACAGCCTGCGAGGAGACATCAAGAAAAAACCGTCCGGAATGGGGTGCAACCGTCCGTTGCGAACAACGAATGCCCGCCGCCTCGATTCCTCGGTAGGGATAAGTTCCTGCGCAATTCCAAGACGTTGACACAATTCGATAATGCCAGGATCGCGAGTGAGGAAATTGTCGGCCGAGCGTTCGATGAGAAAACCGTCGCGTTGGACCGTTTCTAACACGCCGCCTAAGCGGGAGGCCGACTCGAAAACGGTTATCCGTGCGTTTGGCAGAAGCTCGCGAAGCCGATGTGTTGCGGCTAACCCGGCAATGCCGCCGCCTAAGATGGCAATTCGCGGGGAAACAACTGAAGAGTTTGAACTACTCACGCTACCAGATTTCGCGCTCAGGATTCCACGGCCAATACGATTTCGGCTGAACGCCGAACCGCCACTCGAATCCAAAAGTTACGGCAACATTGTGTTGGGTAGGATGGTTGTCGTCGAGCGAAATGTAATCCGTGAGATCAGCTCGAACGATCAACCACCGCTGCATGGGATACTTGATGCCGACGCCCAGCGGAAACGTCCACATCCATGTATCATAACGCCAACCCCAATCGGTCGGGTAATCGAAATGCGATTGGCCGATGCCGGCTCTCCAGTAGGGGCGTATTTTCGAATCGCCCCAGGGGTAATAGAGGAGACTCAAATTCCAACCGTCGTGAGAATCGGTACGATTCGCATCCGGGGCCGCGCTATTGATGAATTCCGGCGTTGCCCAATCCCAGTGGAACTCCGTTCCCCAGAAGTGATCGAAATCCCAACCCGCGAAAACACCACCGAATACATCCGTATCCGTCGATAAATTATCGCCCAAAGAACGCGTGTACCACATTGGTCCAAGTTGGCCGCCTACGTAATACGGCCTGTTGATCCAACTCGTACCCTTGTACGGTTGTCCTTTGCCAACATGGCGGCCATGCGTTGAAGAATGTCGCAAACCCAACCAATGCGGTTTGGGACAGAACCAATTCGAGTCATGGTGCGACTCGTCGGGATCATGATATTGAGGAATTTCCCCCCACGGGTATTCGCGTGGCATGGCTTCTGGAACTTGCCGAAACTCATTACGCCAGAAATCGGGCGGCATCACCTGTGGCTCAACAGGCCAGGTTTCGGGGTACGACATCGCATCGGGCGACGCGATTTCCTCGGCTGGTGCTTTCGATTGGTACGCTGACTCCCCTTCGAACATGCTTCCGCTGTCGCGAAGTTCCCGCTCGTACACGTCGTTGGGTACGACTTGCTCGAATTCACCTTGCGCGCGCAGCCGCGAACACGTGCTTAGCAGCACCATCGCAGCGATAAAAAAACAAAAGCGCGGCACGTGGCTACCCTCCCGCAAGGGCCAAAGTGCAAATGCGAACGTGGAGCAACAACGAGATTAGAGGTTTCGTTCCGCGTCACGAACAGCGAGAAAAGAACGGAGAGAAGCGGGCGGATTATTCAATCCGCAACGAGCGGCGTCAATGCGAGGTAACGCAAGTGCTGGCATAAATAGGTGAATGCCATGCCTGCAGAGGGTAACCAGGAATAAGCGAGCCGGGCTGCGAGCCGCCCCGTTAGGCTACGCCGTTAACTCTATTTCAAGCAGGAAGCAGCCGCAGATGAACGCAGATGGACGCGAATCGAGGGCGAATGAAGACTACCCGTGCATTCATCATCGATTGGAAATAATCTGCGTTTATCCGCGTTCAACTGCGGTTTCTTTGGCAAAAAGGGGGCGGCGTTGCCCGTCGGGGGCGAGGACGCCCCGGCTCGCTTAGAATACGCGATTTAAGCCAACCCAATGGGGGAAGCACACGTCCTCTAGGGGCTCACGACGTTTGCAGTCTTGGTTTCGTCGGTGCTTGCGGTGCCAGCTTCAATTTGCAAGGTCGCGGGAGGATTGGTAATTCCAGGAGCCGCGGCCGGTACCGGAGGGGCCACGATCGTAGCGAATGCGTCGAGTGAAGCATTGTACTTCTCGCCCAGGTCGGTCGAGATCGTGATCTTCTGCTTCACCGGGCCAGCTTGCTTGTTGGCATCGAAAACGACTTCCACCATGTGGCGTTCGCTTGGCTTGTCATCTGCGTTGAACTGGAACGACTCTTCCGCATCGCTGTTGATAGCCGTGATTCGGAACGGCTTTTTACCGCGTACCAGAACACGCTTTGTAATCTTACCGCCCTGCTCTACTTGGCCGAGCATCAATGGTTCTGGCGCGACCGATATTTCAGGAATCACGCGTCCCGAAATATGAATCGGGATGCGTGGATATTGCTCGTCGTTAGTCACGAGCACTAACTGTTCGTTGAAATATCCCGAAGGGGCGTTGTCTTTGAGACGAACCAGCAAGTTGTAGGTGATGCGTCCGCCCGTACGACGATTCGGGGTGAGTTCGACTTCCAGATCATCGCTGACTCCGCGCACATCAACGATCTTCCACGACGAACGGCCATCGTAAGAAACCTCGACAACCTGCTCCGAGGTCTTGCCTTGATCAATGTTGTCGAACTTCACAGCGCCTGGCTTGAACACCACGTCGCCACGGATGTTGCCATTGACGCGAAGCTGAGTCTCAGCCGTGCGAACGGTACCACGATCCTTCCAGCGAACCGTTACGGTGAGCGTTGCACCGTGAAGCCCCGTAAAGGTACGCGTATTGAAGACAGCGGTGACATAGCCTACTTCGCCCGTCTTCAAAGTTTTCTTTTCGATCGTCGGTGACGTGCATCCGCAACTCGAGCGTACACTAACGAGCTCGATATCTTGCTTATAGATATTCTTCGCGGCAAAGCGGAAGGACGTATCTGAACCGCGAGCCACATTGCCGAAGTTGTGCTCGTGTTCCGAGAACATCTTGGCGACCCAGGCCTCGGCAAACGCATGCTCGGCAACGAACGATGCGACAACGGCCACAATCGTGGTGAGCAAAATCTTACGCATTGGACCCGACTTCCCCCACAAACAAATTGGAGACATTACCGGTCTGACGCCCTCGACGCCGATCCCGCGATGACCCGTGCCTCCAATTATAGGACTTTTCGACGCAAAAGAGCGACATCAGTAGTGAAAACTGGCTATCGCACAGCTTGGTCGCCGCTAGGACACTTACGGACGGAGCGGTCGCTTTTATCGGATCGGGGGAATAGCATAAAATGGTGGCTGGAGTGGTAAACTCTCGCTGATGCGAAAAAATGAACAAAAACTCTTCCCGGCTGCGAAGCAAATCTCAGACCGCTAAGTAGCCGGCACGAGCGACCGACAATCGTCAGATTCGGCACAATCGTCGATCGAGGGCCTTATGTGGTTTGCCAGTACGCGATTACGAGGGCGGATGTTCAAAAATGAAGCTTCGCATGGCCGCCTGCCCGCCCGCATCGGGCCACTGGCCGTGCTCTTGGCTGCATCTTGGCTGGGTAGCGTCGCGTCCGCCCAGGTGCCCAGCCAACCAGCAGTTCCGTCTCGGTCAACTGGTGCGGCTCAAGATAATCCCTACTCGCTGCGGATACCGGCCCCGCCCCTCGACGGCGGTGAATGGGTAAATACCCAGAAACCGCTTTCTTTAGAGGACTTTCGAGGTCGTTACGTTCTGCTCGATTTTTGGACCTATTGCTGTATCAATTGCATGCATATTCTTCCGGAGCTCAAAAAACTCGAACATGCCTTCCCCGAGGAATTGGTCGTCATTGGCGTTCACTCGGCGAAGTTCGCCGGCGAGCAGGTGACGGAAAACATCCGCGAAGCGGCACTGCGTTACGAAATCGAACACCCGATCATCAACGACGCCAATTTAACCATCTGGCGTCGCTACAGCGCTCAGAGTTGGCCCACCTTGGTGCTGATCGACCCCGAAGGGTACGTGGTGTGGGCGGCAAGCGGCGAGCGCGATTTCGAGCAAATGAAAGCGGCCATCGACCAGGGTTTGCGTTATTACCGCCGCCATAAGCTTCTGAAGCCGGGGCCACGGCCTGAAATTATCGGAACCGAGAAATTGCCGAATACGCCGCTGCAATTTCCGGGCAAAGTCCTTGTTGATGAGCCGGGCGGCCGACTTTTTATCGCCGACAGCAACCATAACCGCATCGTGGTGGCCGATTTGAACGGCCGAACCCAATTCACGATCGGCTCCGGGGTAATCGGCCGCGTCGATGGAGCTTTCACCACGTGCAGCTTCAATCATCCCCAAGGAATGGCATTGGCCGGCGACATTCTCTACGTAGCCGATACGGAAAACCATCTGATCCGCGCGGCCAATCTGAAGTCGCAAAAGGTCACCACCCTGGCCGGCAATGGGAAAAAAGGGACCGCCATTTTCGAGGGAGCCAGAGCGGCCCCCCGCAAAACGGCCCTCGCCAGCCCGTGGTCGCTGTGTGCCCACGAAAATGAGCTGTACATCGCCATGGCCGGGCCACATCAAATTTGGAAAATGCGTCTCCCCGGCCGAGAATTGGCTGCCTATGCCGGAAATGGGCGAGAAGATATCGTCGATGGCCCCCTGCTGCCAGCAACCCCCTATGAGCTGGGCTACTCGTCGTTCGCCCAGCCCAGCGAATTAAGCACCGACGGCCAGCAGCTTTTCGTGGCCGACAGCGAAGGCAGCACCATTCGCGCGGTTCCGTTCGATAAACGCCAACCAGTGACTACCCTGGTAGGCCTCACTGGTACTCTTTTCGATTTTGGAGATATCGACGGCCAGGGCCCCACGGTGCGCCTGCAGCATCCTCTTGGCGTGGCTTGGACAAATGGCAGCCTGTACGTGGCCGACACCTACAACAACAAAATTAAGGTCATCGACATTAACCAACGCACGTGCCGAACGATTGCCGGCAGCGGAAAGTCCGGAAACCAAGACTCCGCCACCGGGGCAACAGCCACCTTCAACGAACCGGGCGGTATTGGGGCCTCAAACAGTAAGCTTTACGTGGCCGACACCAATAACCACGTAATCCGCATCGTCGATCTGGCCCCACCCTACCAAGTTTCCACGCTCAAATTGGAAGGCCTCGATCCGCCCATTAAAGCGGAGAAGTGAAATTTTGGCGATCGTGGCGTTTTTACAGCCCTTTGCTGGCCGAATTGTTGGCCTGAATTCATCGGCCCCCTCCCCTGCTGGCCGTTCGCGTTTTAGAATCCCGACATGGCTGAGTACGATACGGTAGCCATCGTCGGCGTAGGGCTGATCGGTGGCTCGATTGGGATGGCGCTGCGGGAACGTAAGCTCGCGCGCCAAGTCATTGGCATCGGTCGAAGCCAAAACCGCCTGGATGTGGCCCGCGAAATAGGAGCCATCGACCACGGCGTGACGAATCTCGCCGCCGGAGTCGCCCAGGCACAGCTTTTGGTCGTTGCTACCCCGGTGGATACGATTGCCGAGCGAATTGTCCATGCCTCGGCCTCGGTGCCGCCGAATTGCCTTATTACCGACGCGGGCAGCACCAAAGAATCGATCGTCGCCAAAGTCGATGCCGCATTGGCGGCTCGACGCAGCGGCCCCAGGTTCGTCGGCAGTCACCCATTGGCCGGCGACCACCGAACCGGCCCTGAACATGCTCGGGCCGACATGTTCGAAGACCGCACGGTGGTCATCACCCCCACCGAGGCAACTCGGCCTGCCGCCGTAACCGAGGCACGAGGTTTTTGGGAAAACCTCGGCGCGAATGTCGTGTCGATGACTCCCGCCGAACACGATGCGGCACTTGCCGTTACGAGCCACCTGCCGCATTTGGTGGCGTCGGCCCTGGCGGCCACCACGCCACGCGAGTTTCTGAAACTCACTGCAACCGGCTGGCGCGATACCACACGCATCGCCGGCGGCGATCCGAAAATCTGGCAACCTATTTTTACCGCCAATCGCGAGCATGTACTCCGGGCCTTAGACGCTCTGACCAAAACACTCGACAGTCTTCGCAACGCACTCGAACAAGGCGATAACGAATCACTCATCACCACGCTAGAATCAGCAGCCAAGAAACGACGGGAACGAGATGCTCTGGGAGATTGAAATCTATCCGGCCGAGGGAGAACGCGATCGAGCCGGTGAGCGAATTGCCGCGCTAGCGCAAGAACTCTGCTTGGCGAGCAGCCTCGATGTGGACGCAACGCGAGGCTTTCTTGTGCAGGGGGCTTCGCTCGATCTAACGACCGCTACCAAACTGGCGGAAGACCTGCTTGTCGACCGGGTTGCCGAGCAACCGCGAATCCGCGAGGTCGGTGAGGGGCAAACGGCCGAGTCGCAAGAAACGGCTTCGTGTATCACGGTCATGCTGAAACCTGGCGTGATGGACCCGGTAGCTCAAAGTGTTCTCACGGCATCGGCCGACCTCGGCATCAATCCCGAAACGGTTGCCACGTTTCGTAGGTATCGCGTTCGAGGTAGTAACGAAGAACAGCTTCGCACGATCGGTAACCGACTTCTTGCCAACGACGCCATCGAGCAAGTGTACTTCGGCACGTTGAACATTCGGCAACTCGAAGTGGGCCGGCCCTACAAATTCGAGTTGCGCGCGGTCGCCATTCGTAATCTCGACGACGCGGCACTCATGCGACTGAGTCGCGAGGGCCAGCTTTATTTGCAACTGGCCGAAATGCAAACGATCCGGCAAAAGTTTATCGAACTGGGCCGCGAGCCAACGGATATCGAACTCGAAACGATCGCCCAAACTTGGAGCGAGCACTGCAGCCACAAAACGCTGGCCGGCCGAATCGCCTACCGCGATGAGCACGGCGAACGGCAGTTCGAAAACATGCTCAAGGAAACCATTTTCGCGGCAACCCAAACGATTCGCCGCGAACTGGGCGACAACGACTGGTGTGTGAGCGTCTTCGAGGATAACGCTGGCATTGTCCGCTTCGACGAGGAATACAACGTCGCGTTCAAAGTAGAAACGCACAACCATCCCTCGGCGTTGGAACCCTACGGCGGAGCCAACACGGGCGTCGGCGGTGTCATTCGCGACATCATGGGCACCGGCCTCGGCGCAAAACCCATCGCCAGCACCGACGTATTTTGCTTTGCACCACCCGATACCCCAAACAGCGCGCTACCGCCGGGCACGCTCCACCCACGCCGCGTAATGCGCGGCGTCGTCGAGGGTGTGCGCGACTACGGCAATCGCATGGGCATTCCCACCGTCAACGGGGCCGTGTATTTCGATGATCGCTATCTTGGCAATCCGCTCGTGTACTGCGGAAACGTCGGTCTCATCCCACACAATAAATCGCACAAGAAAACCGAGCCCGGCGATTTGATCGTCAGTGTTGGCGGTCGCACGGGCCGCGACGGCATCCACGGAGCCACGTTCTCGAGCGCCGAACTTACCAGCCACAGCGAAGAACTCTCCGGCGGCGCGGTGCAAATCGGCAACGCCATCGAAGAAAAGAAAGTGCTCGATGTGCTGCTCGCGGCACGCGATCGAGGCATGTATCACGCCGTCACCGACTGCGGTGCCGGCGGTTTCAGCAGCGCTGTGGGCGAAATGGGCGAACACATCGGCGCTGAAGTGCATCTCGACAGGGCACCCCTCAAATACGCGGGCCTCTCGTACACCGAAATTTGGATCTCCGAAGCTCAGGAACGCATGGTTCTCGCGGTTCCCGAAGATCGCTGGCCAGAACTGGAAGCACTTTGCCGGTCCGAAAATGTCGAGGCCACGGTCATCGGCAAGTTTGTTCCCACAGGCCGACTGCAACTATTCTACGACGGACACAGCGTTGGCGATTTGGAAATGCGATTTCTGCACAAAGGCCGCCCGCCCGTAGTGCGCAAGGCAGAGTATCGACGTCCGACTATTGCGGATAATTCAAATTCGTTCGCCACAAAAGCAGACTACACCAGCGACTTGCTAAACATCCTGGCCTCACCAAACGTCGCCAGCAAAGAATGGATCGTACGGCAGTACGACCACGAGGTGCAGGGCGGCAGTGTCATCAAGGCATTTGTAGGAGCCGAAAACGACGGTCCCAGCGACGCGGCCGTCATCCGTCCCGTGCTCGGCTCGCGCCGCGGCGTGGTGATCGCCTGCGGCATGAATCCGCGCTTCGGCGACTTCGACACTTACGACATGGCCGCCAGTGCAATCGACGAAGCCATCCGAAACTGCGTAGCGGTTGGTGCCGACCCGCAACGAATCGCGATCCTCGATAACTTCTGCTGGGGCGATTGCGAAAAACCCGAAACGCTCGGCTCGCTCGTCCGCGCGGCCATCGCCTGCCACGACATGGCAATCGCCCTCGGCACCCCTTTCATCAGCGGAAAAGATAGCCTCAACAACGAATTCAGCTACACCGACTCAACAGGTCAACGGCAAACGATTGCCATTCCGCCGTCCCTGCTCATTAGCGCGATGGGCCAAATCGAAGACGCTTCTCGCTGCGTCACGATGGACCTCAAACAAGCAGGCAACTTGCTGTACCTGGTGGGCAACACCCAGAACGAACTGGGCGGCTCGCATTTTGCCTTCGTCAACAACATCCAGGGCGGCATCGCACCATCGGTGAATTCGTCGCAAGCCAAAGCCACATTTGCCGCAATCCACCAGGCCATCAATCATGCGCTGATTCGCGCTTGCCACGATTTGAGCGAAGGAGGACTCGCCGTGGCGATTGCCGAAATGGCCTTCGCCGGCATGTTGGGCGCGTCGGTCGACGTCGCTTCTATACCAAGTCTCGAACCTCTCAACGAAACGGCTCGTTTGTTCGGTGAGTCGAATAGCCGATTCCTGTGCGAAGTGAAACCGCAACATGCCGCGGCGTTCGAGCACATGCTAAACGACGTTCCCACGGCACGCATTGGCCAGGTCATTAGCGATGCTCAACTAACCATCACCCAGGGCGACAAAACGTTGATCTCCGCAAAGCTCGATGCGTTGAAAGCTGCATGGCAGAAGGAGCATGGAGGCTAACCAATGGCACAACCACGAGTTTTAGTTCTGCGAGCCCCCGGATCGAACTGCGACATGGAAACCGCGCACGCCTTCGCGTTGGCCGGCGGTTTGCCCGAACAATGGCATGTGAACCGCGTGTTGGAAGCACCCAATAAACTTGAAGACTTCCAAGTGATGTGCATCCCCGGCGGATTCAGCTATGGCGACGACATCGGTGCCGGTCGAATTCTGGGCAACCAGATTCAGCATCACCTCGCAGAAGCACTGGAGGCCTTCCACTCCAATGGAAAACTCATTCTAGGCATTTGCAATGGCTTCCAAGTGCTGCTGAAAACCAACCTGCTTGCGGCGGCAGACGAGAAAGGCCCCACAGCAACGCTTGCACTCAACGACTCTGGCCATTTCGAAGCACGCTGGGTGCGGGTTGTCGCCGAGCCCGGCAAATGCGTGTTTCTCGAAGGTGTCTCGGAAATCGACCTGCCCGTAGCGCACGCCGAAGGGAAGTTTATGGTCCGCGGCGAAACTGCGTATAACCGCATGCAGAATGCCGGCCAGTTCGTGTTGCGCTATTCAACCGGTAACGGCTTACCCCGACCAGTCGGTCCAGGCGTTCATGTGCCCTACCCCGCAAATCCGAATGGCGCGATGGGCGACATCGCCGGCATTTGCGACACCACAGGCCGCGTGCTTGGTCTCATGCCGCACCCGGAACGATTCGTCGATGCCACACAACATCCGCGTTGGACTCGTGAACCCCAGCGCGAATCGGGCGACGGCCTTCGCGTGTTCCAAAACGCCGTGCGGTATTTTCAATAACCCGGCATCCTGCTTCACTCAGCTTTTGCCGTGGATTCCGCCAGTGTCCACGCCAGCCTGCCGAGCAGCCGCCCATACAGCAAGAACATGGCGACTCCCATCGGCGCGAGGATGAAAATCGGATTGATGCCCAGCTTGGCAAATCCATAGGCGGTACCGATCATCGCCGCGGCCATTAGCGCGGTAAGAACAAAAAAAGTCATCCACGAGAAAGGGCATATAAACAGGCTCTTGACGACCTTTGGCGACAACACGCCCCACATCGACCCAATTTCCAACTGCGAGAGCAGCGTGATCGGGAAACACACCACGATGCTTGCAGCAAATATGGCGGCTTGAGTCAAATCGTGTCCAGGCAATACATGGCAAATCGCCCAGCCAGGAAAACCACTCATCATAACTGCCACAACGAGCACAAAGAAATCGCCAAACCAGTCGTGCAGCGGTGGCCAGTTCTGAACTTGCTTGGCCCCTGCCGAAGTGTCCGCCACAATAACCAGAAGCATGCTGAAGGCAATCGCCGTAAGCACCATGCCCGAAACACACCCCCCTGCAAAGAAACACATACCAGCAACCGCGCCAAATCCCCCGGTCGCGGCCATCGCCAATGCATAAGCAAGCACTAAAAGCACCGAGACATATCCAACGGAAAGCCCCAGCCAACGAGTTGGCACTCCTTCGGTAAACAAAAAGGGCAAGATTCCGCTAAACAAAGGCCAACGAGGCAACACCGGCCTGCCGCGAACATCCACCTCCATCCGCTTGCCCGTGCGCCGCGACTTCTCCAGAGCCTTGCCATACTCGCTATTGCGTTCTTCTTCCTCGATTTGCTTTCGCATCTCGGGCGTCACCGAGGAGGGACGCGGTCCCGGAGCACTCGCCGGGTCGAGCATCGGTACGCCACGATCGCTGATTACCGAACGGGGTTTCGGCTTGGGCCGAGGCGGCGGCACAACCTGCGAGCGACCACAATCGGGGCAAACGATCGATTGGCCCACTTGCTTCTCGGTGGCGTACATCATCGTATCGCACTTGGTGCAATGCACGGCGATGTAGGTCGGCTGACGAAAAATGGCCTCGTGCTGCCTTGGATGTTCGTTCGGCTCCCAGAGTTCGTACTGATCGCCTTCCATCGCCGCCGGGATGTTCTTCTTCTTTGGCGGCGGAGGCGGCGGTACCACGGTCCGAGCGTTGCAATCGGGGCACTTGAGCTCTTTGCCAACTTGGCTCGGTACGCCATACATGCGAGTGCCACAGAGGTGGCAATCTACCCCGATGTACTGCGGCCCGCCATCTCCCGACACGTCATCGTCGAACGGAGACTCAGCCGGGCTAGGGACAACGAACTTTTCGCCGCATTTCGTACAGCGGCCCTTTCGGCCAGCGTAGGAGGCAGGAAACGTAAACTGCGTTCCACACGCTGGGCATGCCGTTCTATTTTCGTTGGCCTTGACGTTTGCCATATTGCCAGACAAGCAATCGACTCTGAACCGAACTTCTTCCGAACCGGCAAGGTTCAGTATATCGTCCCCCGATAGAGTTTCCCATATTTCTCCCAAAGCCAGCCCAGTGAGTTTGTGCCAGCAGGGGTTACCAAGCCGAACCCCGTCGGTGATAATCCACGGATTGGTTTCAAAATCACGGTAGCTGGTTGCTGCAACTGCTCCCTAGTGTTCTGTAGTCTTGAATTGATGGGTGGCATGCTTTCACGCGGTAGCGGGTAAGCATGCCTACGCCCAGAAGGCGAAGGCATGCCACCCAGCAAATGACCATGGACAGAACACTAGCGGGCCGGCTGTTCGAGGGGTTGGGACGTG
>CAZTWS010000131.1:0-13230 GCA_964618225.1 uncultured Planctomycetaceae bacterium | reverse complement strand
AGCCTAGCAAATAACATGCCCTGATGGCGTGACACAAAAAACTTTACAAGGCCTTAGCGTAAATTAGTGGCAGTTAGAGTTCTTCTATCTCTACCTCTACTTCAGTCTTCTCTGTGTCCTCTGTGCCTCCGTGGTGAATCCCATCTGCCGAAGTTATTTTTGAGTTATCCCTAAGGCATAGAGACACGAAGGTTCGCTATCCATTGTTCATACGCTGCCGCATCAACCTCATAATTGGGAGGTTTAACGCGCTGTAGCTGTATTGGCTCTTCGTGTCTTTGTGTCTTCGTGGTTCAAAAACACCTAACCAATCGAACCTTTCCGCTTAGCTCGAAAGAATCGCGAAAGAATCTCGCCGCAGGGCTCTGCCAGCACGCCGCCAACCACTTCTACCCGGTGGTTCAACCGGCTATCGCTCAGCAGTTGGTAAAGCGTCGATACCGCCCCGGCCTTTGGATCCGTCGTTCCGAAAACCACACGCGGAATTCGCGCCAACACGATGGCACCAGCGCACATGGGGCACGGCTCCAACGTCACATAAAGCGTACAGCATTCCAGCCGCCAATTCCCCAGCGCCTCAGACGCCTGGGTAATCGCCAACATCTCTGCATGCGCCGTGGGATCGCGAAGCTGCTCGCGCTGATTATGGGCTGAACCGATCACACGTCGACTACCGTTCTCGACATCATCGAAAACGATCAAAGCGCCGATCGGCACTTCATCCTCGTCGAACGCAGCCTGCGCCTCTGCCAAGGCACGCTGCATATAGAATTCGTGCGACGAACGTTCAAATGGCGAATCGTCGAACTCGGCACCGTAAGACATCAGAATTCGAACAAGAACGGCCGCTCATTTCAACGGGTGACAGCACATCTCCCCGCCGAACTGAACAGGCAGCCAAAAACGGGCCGACTACTTCTTGCCCTTGGCCGGCTTCGCGGCGGTATCGCCTTCTTCTTCCTTCTTCTTCTTCTTTTTCTTCATCGTGAGCTTGCGCACACGAACCTTCGGCAAACCCAAGGGAGAGTCGCCATCCTGCCAGCGGTCGGCATCCTGAAGCCGAGCAATCCGCTCGACGCGCGTCAAAACACTCCGATTTCGGGTTGCCCCGCGACGCACTTTTAGGCTCTTGTCGATCGTCATTTCCGTCTCTCCACACCGCAATACAAAGCAATTCGCTCAAAACCTGAGAATTTGCCAATATACGGCTATTCCGATCACCATTCAAGCCATTCTCACTCCAGACTTTATAAGGTGCCCCCCAGGAATGCTCCCAAACCTTGCAAAGCGGCCTTTTAAACAAAACGGTCTTACAAACGCTATTTCCGCTCCGAATTGGTAAGCTGGCAAAAAACCAGTATTATTTGGGGTAAGTAGCTGCCAAAATGAGTTACCCTGCTGGCTGAACCGTTCAAGGAGTTGTGACATGAGCCACTTCGATCGACGCCGATTCCTGGGTGCCACCGCCGGGGCCGCCGCCGCTCTCGGCACTGGGAGTTTCCTGCGTGGCGATGACTCACCAGCCAAGCCAGCATCACCCCCAACTTCCACCGAGGCCCCGCCCGCACCGCCGATCGTTCAACTCGGCAAAACGAGCGTTCGCATGTCGCGCCTCGGCCAAGGCACGGGCGTCAAAGGCGGCGAACGACAATCCGATCAAACTCGCATGGGCTTCGCCAAAATCGTCGACCTCATGCATCATGCCTACGATCGTGGCATCCGCTTCTTCGACCTCGCCGACCTCTACGGCACGCACATCTACTTCCGCGAAGCACTCCGCAACATGGAGCGCGACAAGCTCGCCATTCTCACCAAGCTGTGGTGGCGCTACGACGGCCCCGAAGATCAAACCAGCCTCCCCGAGCGCCGCCAAATGGCTCGCACCGCGCTCGAACGATTCCGCCACGAACTCGATACCGATTATATCGATATCGTGCTGCTCCACTGTCTCATGAAGCCAGGCTGGGACGAGTTCATGAAGCCCTATATGGAAGTGCTCAGCGAAGCCAAAGAGAAAGGCCAAATCCGCGCACTCGGCTGCTCCTGCCACGACTTCGGTGCCATGCAAACCGCCGCCGTCACGCCTTGGGTCGATGTACTGCTCGCTCGCATCAACATGCAAGGCGGCAAGAAGGTGCTGATGGATGGCTCGCGCCCGGCCGTCGAAGAAGTTCTCCGCACCGCGCGTAAAAACGGCAAAGCCATCATCGGCATGAAAATCTTCGGCGAGGGTCGACTCGCCGACCAGCGCGACGCCTGCATCAAGTACGCCCAAGAAAACGGCCTGCTCGACGCCATGACCATCGGCTTTCACACCTCCGCTCAAATCGACGAAGTTCTCCAGCTCATGCACAAATACCCAGCCAAACCGCTGGTTTAATACGCGATTGGCTTACCGCTTAGCAATTCTCCGCTAATGATCATGCTAATAGCCCGACCAAGATGGGCGGACTATTTTGGGGGCATGGCTTCTCATTCACGCTGCCAACACGCACCCAACTTGCTATAACTTGCCACATGCTTCGTTGGCGTTTAATCCTTGGCTTCGTTTTCGTTTCCGCGCTCGTCATGCTATGCGTGGTCGACTGCTACACCACTCCCGGCAACGTGCTTGCGCCGCTCGCAATCCTCATTAGCATGCTTGGCGTGAACGAATTGATCGCCATGCTGCGCACTCGCGGCCACAATCCGCACGCAGGCTCCATCTGCCTCGGCACGCTGATCGCGATCGTTCTCGCATCCGCACCGCGATTCCTTCCCGCCGCGTATCGTCACGATACGATCCTCGGCCAACTCGGCTGGCTCGCCCTCGCCGTTGCCGCGGGCACGTTGCCCGTCGTACTCGCAGAAATCCGCCGCTTCCGATCGCCCGGCACAGCAACCACAAACCTCGCCGCTGGCGTGTTTGCCGTCGCATACATCGGCGGCGCGATGGGCTTCATCGTTCAACTTCGATTGCTCGACATCCACGCCCCCACCACCGGCCGCCTCGGCATGCTCGCGCTCATCTCGCTCATCGCCACCGTCAAAATGAGCGACACCGGCCAATACATGTTCGGCCGGCTGTTCGGCAAACACAAACTCTCGCCCATCGTCAGCCCGGGCAAAACGTGGGAAGGTGCCGGCGGCGGCCTGCTCGTGGCCGTCCTCACTGCTTGGTTTGTTTTCACAGTCGTCGCCCGCTGGATGCTCGGCGATGCCGCGCCCCACGTCTCGGCAATCACCATTATTCTCTTCGGCATCACGGTCGCCGCCGCGGGCATCATTGGCGACCTCACCGAATCGCTCCTCAAGCGCGATGCCGGCGTCAAAGACTCCAGCACCTGGATGCCCGGCTTTGGCGGCGTCCTCGACCTGCTCGACTCACTCCTCGGTGCCGCCCCCGTAGCCTACGCAATTTGGGCGCTGGCAATCCTCTAAACCCAATCGCTCGCGGTTAGCGAGCCTGGGCCTTCAACGCTTTGCGTCGTAGCCCCCTTAACGCCAGACATTCCAACCCCGCGACAACCTGCCCTACCTTTAATCCCCCTCCGCTCCAAGCCGCCCCCACCCAAAAGCTGCGATTGGCCACCCGTTCCCTTCCCCCGTATAATCCACAAACGCGTTGCAACCGTTTGCCCGCCATCGGCTTGCGACACGAGATGCAGCCACCTGCGAGGCAACCACCTCGCGATTGGGTATATTTGGTATAGCCTCGAACCCTGGAAACTACCTCGGCGGCCAGTGAGCCGCCGAATCTCTTTAATGATTGAAGCGACGATTCCGGTCGGCTCCGCCGATGAACTGGTTACCTTGCTAGGTGCCAGCGATCAACACCTACGCCGCATTCGCGAGAGCGTACCTGCTAAGATTTCCGCCCGCGACGGCAAGATTCACGTCAGCGGCGACGAACAGGCCGTCCTCCAAGCCACCGAAATCATCGAACAAATCAAAAACGCCGCGGGCCGACACGGCTCGGTCTCGCCCGAGCAAGTCACGCAGATCATCCGCCATGTCACCGGCGGCCCCGCTAATGGCCGACCCATTCCGGTCGATGTCCGACAAGCCGGCAAAATGATCCGCCCGCGCACGCCCGGACAAGCCGAATACGTCGAGGCCATCCGTGCTCACGACATGGTCTTCTGCAACGGCCCCGCGGGAACCGGCAAAACTTATCTCGCCGTCGCCACCGCCGTCGAAGCGCTCAAGCAAAAACAAATCGGCAAAATCGTCCTGGTGCGCCCAGCCGTCGAAGCCGGCGAAAACCTCGGCTTCCTCCCCGGAGACATGCAGGCCAAAATCAATCCTTACCTCCGACCCTTGCTCGATGCCCTCCGCGAAATGATGGACTACGAGCAGGTAAAACGCTACATGGCCGACGACGTCATCGAAGTTGTCCCGCTCGCTTACATGCGCGGCCGAACGCTCAACAACGCGTTCATCATCATGGATGAAGCACAGAACACCACTGTCTCCCAAATGAAAATGTTCCTCACGCGCATGGGCTTGCAGTCCAAAGTCGTTGTCTCGGGAGACACCTCGCAAGTCGATCTTCCGCCCCATACTAAAAGTGGCCTCACCGACGCAATCAATCGCCTCAAACACATCAAAGGTTTCGCGCAAGTTACGCTCAAAGGCAGCGACATCGTTCGCCACCCGCTCGTCCAGGAAATCGTACGAGCTTACGAAGAGGAGGATTCCGAAAAGAAACGATGATCTTAGGAAGCCCACTGCTCTGCAATTTGCTTCGATGTCTGCCCTCTGGCCCAAAATCCGACAACAGACAGCCGAAAGCCAAGAGCAGATAGCCAATAGTCTCTTCATCGTTTCCCCACCGCCATGAGTACTGGCAGCAAAAAAAAGCGGCGCATTGATCGCGTTACCTCCGTCGAGTTGCCTCCAGGAGTGTTCGGCAACCTCTGGGGACACCTGCGCCGCGGCCATGTCCTGGTTCGTCTCGCGCTCTGTGCGCTCACCGCCGTGCTGCTGTGGGGAATCACCCGTGGTTGGGCACCGCCTGTCCCGCCCTACCGTGTCGGCGATGTCACCCAGCGCGATATCGTAGCCCGCACCGAATTCCGCCGAGTCGATGCCGCGGCTACCGCGAAAGCCAAGGATCTCGCGCGCAGCCTCGCCATCGCCACTTACGATCACGATCCGGCCCGCGTCGAACAGCTTCGCGCTAAAGTCGAAAACGAAGTCACCGAACTGCTCGCCGCCGAGTCGATGGAAAAGGCCGAGCCGCTCTGGAGCCTCTACCGCGTCCCACTTGCCGAAGGCACGCCGCAGCCCACCGACGAAGAACGCCGCCAGCGTTTTCAAAAATTCCGCGAAACACTCACGGCCGAAGGCGCGCTAGACGCCTTCAAGGCGGCCCTCAAGGTTGCGCTCGAACCAATCATCGAAAAAGGCGTCCTCGAAAAGCTCCCGCCCGAGCACGACGCCAACATGGAAACCATCTCGCTGCACCGCATCGGCACCGAAACAAACTTCCCCCGTACTGGCGTCCCGGTCAGCGACGTCTTATTCGAGAACGTCACCTCCAATCTGCAGAAAGCCTTGCAAAAAGGCCTACCCACGCCAGATATCGCCGACCGTGTGTTCGCTCGTCTGAAATCCGAGCTGCAACCCACGCTTAAGCTCAACATCGAAACTACGGTCAAAGCTCAAAACGACGCCGTCGCGGCCGTGCCCACCCAGTGGGAAGTTATCCCCATGGGGGCCGTCTTATTCCGTGCCTACAACGAAAATGGCCAACCGCAGCGACTCGAAAAAGACGCGCTCGAAAAACTCCAACTCGAATATCAAGCCGAAGAACAAAACCGGCCCTGGACCGCCAAACTTTCACGCTCCCTGGCCGTGTTCGGTATGTATGTCGCCCTCTACGTGCTGTGCGGCTTTTACATCCACAATCGCGACCCGCGAATCATCGACGACCTGAGCCGCCTCTCCGCCCTGCTCGCGCTGGTCGTGGTCACCGTCATGCTCATCACGCTCACCAGCAACGCCTGGCGAGCCGAGCTTGTTCCTCTCATGCTCTTCGGCATGATCGTCGCCATCGCTTACGAGCAAGAAATTGCTCTGCTACTCACCGCGGCCATCACGCTCATCAGCGTCATTGCTCTTGGCCACTCGTTATCCGATGCCGTCGTCCTCATGGCAGCCACCGCCGGTGCGATCTTGCTCCTCGGGCGAGTTCGCAGCCGTAGTAAACTGCTCACCGTGGGCTTCATTGCAGCGGCAGTCGCTGCCCTCACCTCACTCGGTGTCAGAGCCCTCGAAGGCGAACCGTTCGCAATCACTTCCTACAACGCCGCGTTGCTCGCCATTTGGGCCGTCATCGCCGGTTCGCTTATGACATGCCTCCTCCCCATCGTCGAGCGCGTGTTCAAAGTGCAAACCGACCTTAGCCTCATCGAGCTTGGCGACCCGGCCCACCCACTCCTCCAAGAACTTATTCGCCGCGCTCCCGGTACTTATAATCACTCCATCACTGTCGCTTCACTCGCCGAAGCAGCCGCCGAAGCCATCGGTGCCCGCGGCCTCCTCGTCCGTGTAGGTGCTTACTTCCACGACATCGGCAAAATGCTCAAGCCCGGCTACTTTGTTGAAAACCAAGGCCAGGGCGACAACCGCCACCGCTCGCTCGTGCCTGCCATGAGCACGCTCGTCATCATCGCTCATGTGAAAGACGGTGCCGACCTCGCACGCCAGTACAAAATCCCCGAGCCCATTATCGACTTCATTCAACAGCATCACGGCACCACGCTCGTCGAATACTTCTACCGTCAGGCCAGCGAAAGCAAAAAAGCCGACCCCAACAGCGCAGACGTCGACGAAAGCTCATTCCGCTATCCTGGCCCCAAACCCCAAACCAAAGAGGCCGGCATCCTCATGCTCGCCGACGCCGTCGAAAGCGCCAGCCGCGTGCTGGTCGAGCCCACGCCGTCCCGTATCGAAAACCTCGTCGAGGAACTCAGCCGAAAACGCCTTCTCGATGGCCAGTTCGACGAATGCGGCCTCACCCTCGAAGAAGTCCGTAAAATCGGCGATAGCCTCGTGAAATCGCTCACCGCCGTTTACCATGGCCGAGTCAAATACCCCGGCCAGGAGACCGCCTGACGCCCATGCCCCCGCGCAAAACTAAACAGCGCCCCATCGGCATTAACGTTTCTGTGGCAAACGAACAGTCGAATCATGCCGTCGATGAACAACAGTTTGTCGATGCCGTCACCGCCATTGTGTACGACTCCGATTTCGCCGCGGCCGACATCAGCCTTGCCGTAGTCGATGATCCCACGATGCACGAGTTGAACCGTCAGTATCTCGAACACGACTACCCCACCGACGTGCTGAGCTTTGTCCTCAGTAACGACGACGACCACCTCGAAGGCGAAGTCATCATCAGCGCCGATACGGCCGCCACCCTTGCCGCCGAGCACCATTGGCCGGCCGCTGCCGAACAGTTGCTCTACGTCATCCACGGCACGCTTCACCTTGTCGGCTATCGCGACAAGGTACCACAAGACATTACCGCCATGCGCGCTGCCGAACGCCGCTACCTGGCCATGTTCGGCTTCGAGCCCGCAGACAACGATTCGGCCTCCGCTCCCATCTCCCAAGCCGGCGCGATTCACTCAGGAAGGGATGCAAAGTGAACGCAGACGTACTGCTCGGCATTTCGACCAGCGCTTTTGCACTCGCATGCTTCGCGGCCATCGCGGTCCGGTCGCTCCACGTGTTCTCGCGCAGCGAACTCGAAGAAATATGCCAGCAACATCAGGCACCCGAGCGATTCGCTGACATCCTCCGTCGCTCCGATCGAGTGGCCCTCGGCGTCGAAATGGTCGTCTCTGTGGTCGCTGCCATCGCCATCGCCACCGCCGGCTCCTGGGCGACCCAACGCATCGACTTCGGCACGACCCCGCCGTGGCTCGCCTTTCTACTCGTCGCACTGCTGCTCGGCCTACTTTCCGCAGGCATTCTTGTGTGGATTCCCTGGTCCATCGCTCGCCTCGCCGCCGCTCGATTCCTTTACCGCACTTGGCCCCTTTGGAGCATCCTGGGCTGCCTCGCACTACCCTTGGTGTGGACAGCACGATTCCTCGACACGATGATCCACCGAATCTTCGGCAAAAAGCCCCCTCATGCCGACGAGGAATCCATCGAAGAAGAAATTCGCACGATCGTGTCCGAAGGCCATCGCGAAGGACTGCTCGAAGGAGGAGCCCGCGAAATGATCGAGGGCGTCATCGAACTGGGCGACGCCGCGGTGTCGCACATCATGACCCCGCGCACCGAAATCGATATGATCCAACTCGACACGCCCTGGGAAGAATTCATCGAGAGCATGATCGACTCCGGCCACACGCGCGTGCCCATCTACGATAAAAATAAAGACGACATCGCCGGCATCCTCTACATCAAAGACCTGCTTCCCGAACTGGCCAAAGGTGCCACAGAGCCCCATCGCGAACTACCGAATCTTCTGCGAAAACCTCTCTTCGTCCCCGAAACCAAACCGGTCGACGACCTGCTGCGACTCTTCCAGAAAACCCGCACCCACATCGCGGTCGTCATGGACGAATACGGCCAGGTTTCCGGCCTCGTCACCATCGAAGACGTGCTCGAAGAAATCGTCGGAGAAATCGACGACGAATATGATCAGAAAACCGAAGCCGAAATCCGTAAAATCGATGATGACACCTGCGAAGCACTCGGCCGCGCTCATGTCGATGAAATCAACGCGCTCATGGATTTCGATCTGCCCGAAGAAAGCGACTTCGACACTATCGGCGGCTTCGCCTTCGCCGAATTCGGCCGCGTCCCCGCCGCCGGCGAGTCCATCACCTGGCAAGACTCGATCCGCCTCACCGTCCTCGAAGCCACCCGCCGCCGCATCAACCGCGTCCACTTAGAACGCGTCAAACAAGAGAGTCTGGAAATCGCCTAACCGTAGGTCAGGCTTTCCAGCCTGACACTATCGCGATTTTCAAGTTGATGTACTAATTCGCGTGGCTGGGGCTCCGCCCCAGGAATTGCAAGAACCGGGGTGTTCGTCACATGCCCTTCGTCGCTGCGCGACCGATGGTGATCGATCTTCTCACCCTCTGGTGCTCGTGCCACTCTACGCCGTTAACCTTCATTTCAACCAACAGGGAGCAGTCGCAGATGAATGCCAATGGACGCAAATCGAGGGCGAATGAAGACTGTCATGTACTCAGTATCAATTGGAAATAATCTGCGTTTATCCGCGTTCATCCGCGGTTACTTCGTCAAAAAAGGGTTAACGGCGTTGCGGGGCTACCGCCGGTCATTGACCGGCGGCTAAATGGGATTTGGTGGGTGGAGATATCAAAAACCGACGAAATGCTCGCACCGAATGGCGGCTAATCGCCGATTGCCTCCTAACCCCTATTCGTGTAACATTCTAGGTTTCCCTGGAACCTTTTTCAGACTTGCCGTGTGGCGGGTCGGGCGTGGGGATCGAACCCTTAACATTTTCTGACGGAGCTCGATTCGCTCCTTGGGCCCGCCTCTTGCGACTTTCGGCCTTCAGCCTTGCTCCGTTCGACACAGGTTTTTTTCTGCATGGTTAATCGCAACCTTATTCGTGAATACGACATTTCCGACGAAGATTGGAACTTGGCAATCGGCGACACGCTGCCCGATGAAGCCGAGTGGCTTGCCGGTGGCGACGTCGGTCCTAATCAAATCGTCGAAGGCAAAGTCCTTCGCATCGACGACGACTTTATCCTCGTTGACGTCGGTTACAAGAGTGAAGGCATTGTTCCCCGCAACGAGTGGGAAGAAGAAGAAACGCTGCCCGAGGTGGGCGATACGATTCGCGTCCTCGTTGAAGACACCGAGGAACATAACGGCCCGCGCGATGATCGTGGCATGATCGTCCTCAGCAAGCGCAAGGCCGAGAAGATCGAAAAGTGGATGAAGGTCATGGAGACCGTCCACGAAGGCGATACGGTGGCCGGCATGGTTACCCGCAAGATCAAAGGCGGCCTGTTGGTCGACATCGGCGTCAACGTATTCCTGCCCGCCAGCCAGGTCGATATCCGCCGTCCACACGACATCGGCGAATACATCGGCAAGGAAATCAAGTGCCTCGTCCTCAAGATCGACGAAGCTCGCCGCAATATCGTGGTCAGCCGTCGCAGCCTCATCGAGGCCGAGCGGGCTCAAAAGAAGAGCGAACTGCTCAAGCAGCTTGAAGTCAACCAACTCCGCAAGGGCGTCGTCAAGAACATCGCCGACTTCGGCGCGTTCGTCGACCTGGGCGGTATCGATGGCCTGCTCCATATCACCGACATGAGCTGGGGACGCATCAATCACCCAAGCGAAATGGTCAAGATCGACGACCAAATCGAAGTGATGGTGCTGCACATCGACTACGAAAAGGAAAAGATCGCCCTGGGCCTGAAGCAGAAGAGCGCCAGCCCGTGGGAACATGTCCCGGCCAAGTACCCGGTCAACTCGACCGTCAAAGGTACCGTCGTGAACGTGATGAGCTACGGTGCGTTCGTGAAGCTGGAAGACGGCATCGAAGGCCTCGTGCATATCAGCGAAATGTCGTGGACCAAGCGCATCAGCCATCCGAGCGAACTGGTGCAGATCGACCAAGAGGTCGAGGTGATGGTGCTCGACATCAACCAGGAGAAGCAAGAAATCTCGCTGGGCATGAAGCAGACCCAGTCGAACCCGTGGGACAAGGTCGCCGACCGCTACCCACCGGGCGCGATGGTCAAAGGCCGCGTTCGCAACCTTACCAACTACGGTGCATTCATCGAAATCGAAGAAGGCATCGATGGCCTGCTCCACGTGAGCGACATGAGCTGGACCCGCAAGATCGGCCACCCCAGCGAAGTGGTCGAAAAGGGCCAGGAAGTCGAGTGCAAGGTCGTGGCTGTTGATCAGGAACGCCGCCGCATAGCGCTTGGCCTCAAGCAAATGGACGATGATCCATGGGCAACCGACATCCCGAATCGCTACCAGCCTGGGCAACTCGTGAAGGGCAACGTCACGAAGATCACCAACTTCGGTGTCTTCGTTGGCTTGGAAGACGGCCTCGAAGGCTTGCTCCACATTTCGGAACTTGCCGACCACAAAGTCGAGAATCCGGAAGACGTGGTCAAGGTTGGCGACGAGATCGAGGTGAAGATCCTTCGCGTCGATTCCGACGAGCGCAAGATCGGCCTCTCCCGCAAGCGTGTTGAATGGGCTGACGATGACTTGAGCATCGACGAAGAAGTGATGGCTGCCGCGGGCAGCTCATCGTCTTCAGCCGGCGAACTCAAGGGCGGTGTCGGTTCTGGCTCCGGTCCGCTCTTCAAGAGTGCGTCGGAACTGCAAGAAGAAGCGAGCGAAGAACCGCAGCAAGAAGGTTAAATTCGCTGAGGGCGGAGAGCTGAGGGCTTAGGGCCGGATGATATTCGGCGCGAGGTGCGATGCTCATTGTAATTGACGATTTTAACACACAGCCGAGGCCGGTGGCCTCGGCTGTGTTTGTTTTTGCTCGGTTGTTTGCAAATAATCGAGACAGTTGCGTGTTAAGGAATGACTCAAAAATAACTTCGACAGTGGGGATTCACCACGGAGACATGGAGGACACGAAGAAGAGAACAGGGGTTTGAACCACGAAGACACGAAGACACAAAGGCCGATTAAAAATTCCATGCGGCCTCATACCGCAAGCAGAAAATGCCACCTTAAAGGTGCAAAAGTTGCTTAAATACTTCGTGTCTTTGTGGTTCAAATTACTCTTCCGAATCTTCTCCGTGTCCTCCGTGTCTCAGTGGTTATTCTGAAAATCGGGAAGTTATTACTGCGGCGTTCCTTGAACGTTGTCTCGGGGGTTTTTAGGTTTGTGGTTTTGATAGGCCGTTAGCTGGTTGGACGGCGTGGGCACCGCCGCTAATGCAATTACCCAGCGCCTCATATCTCTCCACTTACGACTTACGACTTAGGCCACTTGATTCTTGCGGCGCGCGAAGTGTGCGTAGTCAATTGCAGTGGGTAATGTGTTTTTCAACGCGCGCGAGCCGTTGCCCTCCTCATCGTTACTGTCCGCGCTTGGCGTACATTCGCTGTACTGCGATATATCTTGCCCAACGTGCAGGCTCGAAAGGGATGCGTCGATGAATTAGCTAGCAAGCAGGTGAGAGGAGTTTGGAGCCAATCCTTACTCCCAACTCCGAACTCCTCGGCCTGCTGCGGTTTAATCCTGACAATCCTCTTTCTCGCTAGAACCAATCCGATGGCTACAACTACGTCGAAAAGGCGGAAGACGGGCGGTGCCGTTCAGACTCCGCTGGAGACCTATCTCCGCGAGATCAACGAAACGCCGCTGCTCAGCGCTAAGGAAGAGCGAGAGCTAGCCACGCGCATCGGCCAGGGTGACACACGAGCCCGCGATCAAATGGTTCGGGCCAATTTGCGGCTCGTCGTGAACATCGCCCGCGGTTATTCCGGGAAAGGACTTGGGTTACAGGATCTTATCGAGGAAGGAAACCTCGGCCTGCTGCGTGCGGTCGAAGGTTTCGACCCGGCGATGGGCACCCGCTTCAGCACGTACGCCAGCTATTGGATCAAGCAGTCGATCAAGAGGGCACTGATCAACACAGGCAAAACGATCCGAATCCCGGCGTATATGGTTGAGCTGCTGTCGAAGTGGCGTCGCGCCACAGCGCGGCTTACCGAAGAGCTGGGCCGGTCGCCCACGCCGGAAGAAGTGGCACGCGTTCTTGGCCTGGCCAAAAAGAAGCTGCCGATCATCAAGAAGGCCATCAAAATCTACAACGCCACGCCGCAAACCGACCAGGCCGAGGCCGGTTGGACGCTTGGCGATATGGTGATGGACGAGCGGCAACTGACGCCGGACGACGCCCTGGTAGAAAGCGATTGCCTCCACCATGTGATGGAAATGCTGACCACGATGGATCAGCGAGAAGCCACGGTGCTTCGCATGCGGTTTGGCCTCGACAGCCACGAGCCACGTACGCTCAAAGAAATTGGCGAGCAACTCGGTTTGACCCGCGAACGCGTGCGGCAAATCGAAACCGAAGCGCTCAACAAAATGGCAGACAGCATGGAGGACCCCCGCGAGCGGATGATGCACGACGAATAGCGTACCTTAATTGGAGCCCATGAACGCAAAAGCGCAGTGGGCCAGAGCACAGCCGGTACTTAGGAACTCCAACAAAACCGGCGGGGACTGTCCCGATTTTGCGGAGTCTTCGC
>CAZTWS010000130.1:0-14052 GCA_964618225.1 uncultured Planctomycetaceae bacterium | reverse complement strand
TCCATGCGATGGAGCTAGCAAATTTACTAAAAGGAATTGTTTCAATCGGATTTTCCGATTAACCACAGAGGCACGGAGGGCACGGAGAAGAGTTGGATTCAGGCGGGGAGCAGGGCCAAGGCATTCAATAAATACCCTGCCCCCTGAATCCACTATCCCGCATCCTCCAGGTTCTCCGTGTCCTCCGTGCCTCTGTGGTTAATCCCATCCCACGAAGTTATTTTGAATTATCCTTAAGTGAACCTCCTAAGTTTTGCCTAGCATTGAGGCATCCTGTTGTTATGTAGACTATTTCGGATTGGCCGCGGCCTGCTTCTCGGCGAGCGCTTTTTCGAATTGGGTCAATTGCCGTTGCATGACTTGCATGTAGCCGATTTTTTCGACAGCCTGCCGTTGGTACTTAACGGCATTTTCCAAATCGCCGGCGGCGAAGTAGCACCGGCCCAATGTGTCGAGATAACCGGCCGCGTTCGACTTGCCGCGGTCGTTCAATTCCAAGGAGCGATGGGAGTAGCGAATTGCTTTCTGGTAATCGCCCTCGGTGTTGCTGATGAGCCAGGCCCATTGGTTGTAAGGATCCTGTTGGCCGGGATTCTCGTCGATTTCCTGCTGGAACTGGTTACTCATTTTTTCGATTCGCTCGTGTACGCCCGCCTTCCATGCTTCGTTCGATTCCGGGACTCGATACATGGCAATGATCACATCGGCATCGGTCGGGTCGAACCTGATCGAGTCAGTGAGTGCCTGCCGTTCTCGTTCCCAGTCTTTGGCTTCGTGATACTGACAGGCCCGGTAAAAGTGCAAACGCGCCAATAGCGATTCGGATTTGGGTAATGTCAACCCGCTGTAGATGCGGCGCATTTCAGTGTATTTCTCGCCCGAACGGCCTTTATTATTCACTGCTCGGGCAAGAGGCTCGAGAACGTTGGCGGCTTCTTCATACTGAGCATAGTCGTGAAGAAGGGTGGCCAGATAGATGCGGGCGAATACCCCTTGCTCTGTCGTTAGGTTGTTCTCGGTAATGGAATTGCGATACTCGCGAACGGCCCAGTCGAATTGATTTTTCGTTTCCAACTCACGAGCAATCGATACTCCTAGGAGTGGGCTGTAACCATTTTGGACATCGGTTTTCGATGCTTTTTCGGCGAGCTGTTCCGCCGCAGCCGCGTTGCCTTGCGCCGAGCGAAGCAGTGCGGCGTAGTAGAGCAAACGTTTGTTGTCGTCGATTTGCGATTGATATTTGTCGAGGAACTTATCGGTGACATTCCACGCTTTTTGATCCGCGAGCCATTTCAGCACTTGAACCGTCGTGCTTTGTGAAGTGTCGGGATCCTCTTGGTAGACGGTCATCATGCGGTCGAGGGTGGGGAATACCGCGTCTTTCCGACCTAGTTGATGCTGCAGTCGCGCGAGGTTCCACAGCAGGCCGGCGACAATGGCGGGCGAAGTGTCGTCGGCTTTTTGGTCGAGCCGGGCAGTTTCGTCGTCGACCAGTTTTTGCCACGACTCGGCCGCACCGGCCGGATCGCTTTGTTGAGCCAGGTAGCGGCGCAGCCAATCGACGGAAACGCGCGTGCTGCCGCCTAACTCACGTTCGAAGAGCGCCGCTTCCACGGGGGGATTCTGTTTGTCGTCGTCTGGCTCGATGACTTCGAGAGCCGCCAGACGCGAAACAAGCGGCGAGCGGTCGTATCGTGCAATGCGGCACAGGCCGGCAATGCCCTGGCCGTCTTCGAGCACCGTGATTTGCTCAAGCCTGCGCAAACGGTTGTTTTCAGACAACCTGCCAAAATCTCGCATCAGGCTTCGCAACGCGGGCGGATCATCGTTGCGTACCCAGCGGATCGAGATTTGTCGCAACAGATAGTTTGCGCTTGCGGCGATTTCGGGGTCGGTGCTCTCGGTGGCGGCGTGCAGTTGATCGAACGCCTCGGCACCGATTTGGCGGAGCTCGTTCGAGGCCGTTCGCCGCACGGAAAATCGGCCGTCGCCGAGCTGCTGAATCAATTGAGCGATGTGCTCGCTATCGGCGGGCGGAGGGGTGAGCGAAGCGGCCGAAGTCGCCGCGGTGCTTGCCGATGGAACAACTGCCTCGGCCGCCTGAAGCGTTGCCGGCCACAGAGAAAGTAGGGCTGTGAAAAAAAGGAGCCCCAGCGCAGTGATGCGCGGGCGATGGGGGAGCAGTTGTTTGGCGTGGTGGAGCATTCGCCAGTCTCGGGTGCGCGAACCTACTCAATAATACCCCACCGATTCGGTTCAAGACAGAGGAATGCGTTTTGACGGGAAAGAGCTGGGTGAATCGGGCCTCGATTGTTCTTGTGAGGTCATTGGTCTTAAGATTCTAGCGAGTTCAAGTGCAATCGTCCCCGGTTGGGCGGGGGACCGCCCGGCTCGCTTGCTCCATTGCCAGTGCGGCCGCCTAGAGCTGCAAATTCGCAAGCCAGCTAGCGGGTTTCCATTCGCTCGATGTATTGGCGCAGCCGTTCTACTTCATCGGTAACATGGTGCAGCTTGAGCATGTTACTGACGCGTTTGAGCAACTCGGCCTTGTTGACCGGCTTGGAGAGGAAATCATCCGTGCCCGCTTGCACGGCACGCTCGATGTCGCCTAACTCGTTCAGGGCCGTCACCATGAGAATCATGATGCCGCTGGTGGCCGGGTCGTTCTTGAGCTTTTTGCATACCTCGAAGCCGCTGAGCTTCGGCATCATGATGTCGAGCAAAATGAGGTGCGGCTTGAACGAATCCACTTTGTTGAGTGTTTCTTGCCCATCGACGGCCACCGCCGTTTCCACGTCGAGGCCAGCAAGGTATGCCTCGAGCAACTCGACATTGGGCTCGTTGTCGTCGGCAATGAGAATTCGGCTTTTTTCTTTAGAGGCGGGCATTTAGAGATTTTGGAAAGTAACGGTTTCTCTGGCTAGGGCAAATCGGCGTTTAGTCCTTAATTGCCGCCGCCGGCACAGGGAACTGTTTGCACATCGTGCGAATTTCGCTGTGGAGTTGCTCGTGAGTTTTTTCATCGTCGGGCGAGCGAAGTGCTTCAACGATCCACGCACCCACTTGCCGCATCTCGTCGGTTCCCATGCCGCGCGTGGTGAGTGCCGGCGTGCCGATGCGGATGCCCGAAGGATCAACGGGCTTGCGCTCGTCATAAGGAATCATGTTTTTGTTGACCGTGATGCCGCAGCGGTCGAGCGCTTGCTCGGCCACTTTGCCGCCAATGCCCAGCGGCGTCACATCGGCCAGCATGAGATGGTTATCGGTGCCGCCGCTCACGAGTTTCAAACCGCCCGAGAGCAGCGTTTCGGCCAGCGTCTTGGCGTTGTCGATGATCTGCTGTGCATACTTCTTGAAACCGGGCTGAAGCGCTTCGCCAAAGCACACCGCTTTGCCGGCGATAATGTGCATCAGTGGACCACCCTGAATGCCCGGGAACACGCGGCTGTTGATCGTTTTGCCGTATTCTTCCTTGGCAAGGCAGAGGCCGGCACGTGGGCCACGCAGCGTTTTATGGGTGGTTGTGGTGACGAAATCGGCATGCGGCACCGGGTTGTTGTGCAAGCCGGCCGCCACGAGGCCCGCGTAGTGGGCCATGTCGACCATTAACTTCGCACCCACTTCGCGCGCGATTTCCGCGAAGCGTTCGTGCGGTATTTCGCGAGGATACGCGCTGGCACCCGCAACGATAAGTTTCGGCTTATGCTCACGCGCCAGTTTGGCAATTTGATCGAAGTCGAGCCGCTGCGTGTCGCGAGTAACGCCGTAGCTTACGAAGTTGTAGAGCATGCCGCTGATGTTGAGCCGCATGCCGTGTGTCAGATGGCCACCGTGGGCCAAGTCGAGGCCGAGCACCGTGTCGCCCGGTTCGAGAATCGTTAAATAAATTGCTGTGTTGGCCTGCGACCCGCTATGGGGTTGCACGTTGGCGAATTCCGCGCCGAACAGTTGCTTGGCCCGGTCGATGGCCAGTTGCTCGACCACATCAACAAATTGGCAGCCGCCGTAGTAACGACGGCCAGGGTAGCCCTCGGCATACTTGTTCGTGAGCACGCTGCCGGCCGCTTGCATTACGGCCGGGCTCGTGTAGTTTTCGCTGGCAATGAGTTCGAGGCCGTCCGATTGGCGCTCGATTTCGTTGGCAATGGCGGACCAGACTTCCGGATCGTTCTGAGCGATGAAATTCGTCACGTGCTTGAATCAAGGGCTAAAAGTGTCGAGGACGCGCGCGGCATCGCGCAACGCCAAAGGCAGATTTGCCATTGTTGAGTTCGCCCGGAAGAGTGTCAACGCCCCGGCCGTAGGTCAGGCTTTCTAGCCTGACGGTAGCGCAGGGTGCATGTTTTCACCGCGCAGCCGCGCTAAACATCCCACTCGGGGGCGAGGATGCCCCGGCTCGCTCCGAATAGGAGAATTTCACAGTGCCGATTACTGCGGCGTGATCACCACCGACAGGCTGCCGCGATTATCGTCTAGTTTCGCAGCCGAATCGTTGACGCGTAGAAACAGCGTGCCGCTCGCTTTTGGCGTGATGATACTTCCAGAACCGATTTCAAAAGGACTCGCCAGGGTGGTGCCCGCTTTATTCCCGGCGATCGCACCGAGCAACATGCCCAGCGGTCGCCCGTCGTGGTATTCGATCGTGACACCACCTGGCTCGCACGGCCAGGGCGCTCCGTCGTTGGCGATTACATAACGTCCCTTGGCTGCCAGGTTGTACGACTTGCCCGTTTCCAAGCGAAGGCCGGTCGATTGCCAGCCACGATCGGCCTGAATGGTAGCTCGTTCCGGAATTGCGACTGGTTTGGTCGCGCTGAAATCAATCGCCATTCGGTCGAAGTTGTAGCCGTAGTCGAGCGCGGCAATGTATGCGAGCCACTCCGCTTGTAAATCGTTCCACTGGTCGCGGTATGCTTCTTGCACGCGTGTATTGAAGTTCGGATCGGTCGCCAAGTTTTGCAACTTGCGAAACTGTGCGCTGTAACGTGGGTGGGTGTCTAAGAATTTGGCAAGCGCCCAGCACCAGGCATACTGGCTGGTACTCATCAGCCGGCTGTTGTCGGTTTCCATCACCGAAACCAACGAGCGTTCGCGTTCCGCAGTCGATTCAATGAGCTTGGTTCTTCCCCACATGGGCACTTCGTCCCGATTCTGCGGCATAGTGCGCATCGTTAACTGCTTGTAGCGGCCATCGTACCGATGCGTGCCAAATAGCTCGGCAACGCCTTCCATATACCAACCAGGACCGCAGCCGCCGAGGAACGAAAGCGTAAACACATGCGTGCCTTCATGAAGCATGAGATGCCGCGTGTAGTAATCGCTTGGCTGGGCGTAGAACCAAAAGTCGCGGCCGACGGAGATGCCGTTGGGGAAGTCGTTGTGAATACCGGGCATGAGGCCGAGCGCCTCAAATGTTTCGCGATTGCGGATGAGAAACCCCTGAGCGCGCCAGTTGCGGTATTTTTCTTGGGGAATGGCGAAATATTCGGCCCATTGCGGCACTGCCAAATCGAACACAGCCGGCAGCTCATCGATGGCCGGCGAGCTTGGCACGTCGGTGTACAGCACCAAATGCTTGCTTTCGAGTTTGCGAACTCCAGCAGCGCGGGCCCGATTGTCGTCCACCTGCCGAAGCGGCGGAAGATTGACGACGGCCGCGCTCCGCTGTGGCGATTGCGCGGGTTGGCCGTATAGCGGCACTTGGGCAGAGAGCATCGCAAGCAAAAGCACTAGCTGCGTGACGACGGCGAACCCCAAACGGCGGTTTTCCGAGAGCGTATGTGGAAGTGGTGTGCCACTGGCTTTGCCAGTGCATTCAACGAACATCGCGAAGTGATACGTTCCGATGAGGATGTGAATCAGCTTGCGGACGATCAAGTAACCAGTCAAGGCAACTACCATAGTTTCCACCGCAAGCTAGCGGCATGAGGAAGCACTGGCAAAGCCAGTGGCACTCCGGCTCGCTCGTTGAAATTTTCTCTCGATTATCGTCAGCCGGTGAAGGTTCACCAAGATTAATGCGTGGGGGCCCCGATATCGATCACGGCTTCATACGGCTGTGCCGACAGGATGAAAATCTTGCCGTCGCCCATGCGGCCCGTGCGCGCGACGTCCACGATCTTACGGGCAACATCCTCCGCCCGCGTGTCGTCGACCCACACGGTGATTTCGACTTTTGGTAGAAACGTGCGGGCGTATTCCGTGTCGGCGTACCGTTCCAGGTAGCTTTTCTGCTTGCCCATGCCTTTCACTTCCATCACGCTCACGGCTTCGAGCGGAGCGCGGCGCAGGGCATCGAGAATTTTTTCGACCAGGAATGGTTTGACGATGGCGACGATCTGTTTCATGGCGGACTGCCGTTCTAATAACCGGCGCATGGCCGTTCGGTTCGCCTGATTCAGTGTAGCTATCTCGCTCCGCGAGATGACGCCCGTCCGCTAGGGAACCAACTCTTCCCCAGGGGCGGCTCTCTCTACCATCCTAATCAACTAAAGAAATTCTCGCCGAATAAATCGAGCGGCGGGCCAGTTTCCACTTCGATGTCGCCCTGAACGTAAACCTTGCAGGCAAGGCGCATTGTATCTTCGTTCCCCACGTAGGCCATGCACGGCAAAGGGTCGAGGGCAAGCGGGGTGACCGGTGTAGGCACGGGCCATTTGAACCGTGCTTTCTCCATGGACCCCATAGAGTTGACGTTTTGCATACCTTTAACGATGTTCACCCGGCACATTCCACATTGGCCAAGGCCGTGGCAATTGAGATAGGCGTTGATGCCCGCTCCGAATCCGTTTAACCCGGGGTACACGTTAATGCCTGCGTTGATAGCCTCCTTACGAAGGTTAGCACCGTAAGGAACTTCGATTTCCTTGTTCTCTTTAATGAACTTGACTAGCGGCATGAAAATATCCGTATTTGCGAGGCCTGGTACGGAAAATGGCGAAAAGAGACGATAATTTAGTTTACCGCGCCGCCATCCATGTGCAAAGATGGGGCATCGGTTGATCCAGGGGGTACTTGAGTGTAGTCATCTCGCTCCGCGAGATAAACCGCTGCTTGCGGAGCGAGCGGCTTACGTTTTTCGAGTAACTACCCTACTATGCATCGGTCGATCATCCACGCAGAATGCTACGATCTGGTCCTTGATTTTATCTCTTGAGAAACGACTCCCATGGGCAAGGAATATACCAAGTATCAGCAGAATATCATCAAGAATTATTACGAAAACCGCGACTCGATTTCGCTCCAACGCTTGAGCGAACTGGTCACGGAACTCTATTTGGCCGAGGGCAAAGGGCGCGAAAAGCAGTGGAAGTACATCATTGCGACACTCGAAAAGCTCGGCCTGCCCAAAGACCGCATCGACCACTTGCGGAAAAAAGATGACCCCCGCATGCTGGCCTCGCTGGTGGAAGAACTCATGGTAAAGCAGGGCTGAGTGCGCGTCACTACGAAAATCAAGGGAGTCATCTCGCCGAGCGAGCCGCCAACATTGAAAACTCTGTAGCCCACCTCCCCTTCTTGCCGCATCACATCGCCCGGTAGAATGTCGGCATGCGACAGTATCTCGATCTCATCCAACGAATTCTCGACGAGGGTGTGCAAAAAGGCGATCGCACGGGCACCGGCACCCGCAGCATCTTCGGCCACCAAATGCGTTTCGACCTTTCGCAAGGTTTCCCGCTGGTGACCACCAAGAAACTGCACCTCAAAAGCATCGTCTACGAACTGCTGTGGTTTCTGCGCGGCGAAACGAACGTGCGTTATCTGAACGACCACGGCGTTTCGATTTGGGACGAATGGGCCGACATCGAAGGCGACCTTGGCCCTGTCTACGGATATCAATGGCGATCGTGGATGGGCTCCGACGGCCAATCCATCGATCAGATTAGCGACGTCATCGGTCAGATCCAAAGAAACCCCGACTCACGACGTTTGATCGTGAGCGCCTGGAACGTGGCCGACGTTCCGCGCATGGCGTTGCCACCTTGCCATTTGCTGTTCCAATTTTATGTGGCCGACGGGCGTCTTTCGTGCCAGTTGTATCAGCGCAGTGCCGATGTGTTCCTGGGCGTGCCGTTCAATATCGCATCGTACGCGCTGCTGACGATGATGATGGCTCAGGTGACCGGCCTTAAGCCGGGCGATTTCATCTACACACTCGGTGATGCCCATTTGTACGACAACCACATGGAACAGGCCCAGCTTCAGCTAACGCGCGAGCCGCGCACGCTGCCGACGCTGTGGATCGACCCGAGCATCAAGTCGATTTTCGATTTCGATTACGAACACTTTCGATTGGAAAACTACGACCCACACCCGCACATCAAAGCGCCAGTGGCGGTTTAGGTTTCATCACTTTAATAATACATTAGTCCGCAGATGACGCAGATGCTCACAGATATAGGAAATAGCCGATAATAGGCGAACGCTAGTTATTGCCATCTGTGAAAATCTGCGACATCTGCGGACAAAAGCCTTCAGTTGTTTCTCAGTGCTTATCTTGCCATGATCATCAGCATCATCGTTGCCGCGTCGGAAAACGGAGTCATCGGCCGAGCCGGTGCGCTTCCGTGGCGACTATCGAACGACTTGCAACGATTCAAGCAGATCACCATGGGCCATACGGCCATCATGGGCCGTCGCACGTGGGAATCCATCGGCCGACCGCTACCGGGGCGAAAAATGATCGTCATTTCGCGGCGGCCCGATTATTGCGTGGAATTCGAAACGGTGCAGACGGCCCATTCGCTCGAAGAGGCTTTTCAAATCGCCGCCGACTCGGCCGACGATGAAGCGTTCATCATTGGCGGTGCCGAGTTGTATCGAGCCGCATTGCCACGGGCGAATCGGATTTACCTCACGCGCGTGCATGCTGAAGTGGAAGGCGATACCCATCTGCCGACAATTGATTGGAGCGAATGGCGACAGGCCAAGTCGCACCGTTTTCCGCACGATGCGAAAAACGACTTCGACCACACGCTAGAAGTTTACGAGCGGAGTGCTTGATCAGCGTCAAAAACCTCTTAGCGGCGGCCACACCGTCCAACCAGCGAACGGCATAACAGACCGATAAACTAACCTGAATAATCTCCCATGGCAAAATCAACAATCGTTCGCTGCCTCTGGTCGGCCGCCGGCGATGAGCAGTACATCCGCTACCACGACGAAGAGTGGGGTGTGCCCGTACACGACGACCAAAAGCAGTTCGAGTTTCTCACGCTCGAAAGTGCCCAAGCCGGTTTGAGCTGGGCCACCGTGCTGCGCAAGCGGGAAAACTACCGCCGGCTGTTCGCGGAGTTCGATCCCGAAAAAGTCGCTCGATTCACCGAGAAGCGAATCGAAAAAATCCTCGTCGATCCGGGCATTATTCGCAACCGACTCAAAGTTCTCGCCGCCGTGAGCAACGCCCAGCGGTTTCTCGAAGTGCAAGAAGAGTTCGGCACGTTCGACCAATACATTTGGTCGTTCGTGGGCGGCAAACCGATTCGCAATCAGCATGAACAACACAAGTACGTCCCGGCCACGTCCCAAGAATCCGACGCGCTGAGCAAAGACCTCAAGAAGCGAGGCTTCAAATTCGTCGGCAGTACGATCATGTACGCCCACATGCAAGCCACCGGCTTGGTCAACGACCACTTGGTCTCCTGCTTCCGATACAAGCATTGCGCGAAACTGAAGTAGTTTCAAAAACGTGTCGCAAAATTCCCCTCCCTCATACAGCATTATGCATGTGCTATCACTTTGGCGTTCGGGAAAGGACTTAAGTGCGAGCATGCAGTGCTATGATAGCTTGCGAATCGTACTTAACTCGTTTGTTGAACGTCGTACCTGCTAGCACCTGCATAAAGCTGTTATAGGGAGGGGTTAGGGGAGGGTTCGAAAGACGCCGATAGCGTGTTCAAATGGTGAGCGTAGCCGGTGTCAGAGACGCCTCCTACACGCGGTGGGGGGGCATGCTCTCGACGCGCAGCGGCGTGAGCATGCACGCGCGCAACATGTCTACCCGGCTACGCCGTGAAAACATGCCACCCATCGATTACTACTCGCGATCATCCGGAAATGCCATCACCTCGTGAATCGACTTGGCATTGAACGCCAAAGCCGCCAGCCGATCGAACCCCAGCGCCACGCCCGTGCAATCGGGCAAGCCATGCTTGAGCGCGGCCAGCAGCGATTTCGGTATCGGCAGCGCTTGCCTTCCCTCGGCAACCCGAGTCGCATTCACTTCCACAAACCGGCGGCGCTGTTCTTCCGCATCGGCCAATTCGTGAAAACCGTTCGCCAGTTCCACACCGCGGTAATAAAGCTCGAACCGCTCGGCCACCAACTGCTGATGGTCGCTGGTTACAACCCGTGCCAACGATGCCTGTGATGCCGGGTAGTGATAAATAATCTCGGGCCGATCGCGCCCAAGCTCTGGTTCCACGCGCGTTGCCAACAGCAGGTTGAGCCATTCATCGCGCTCGTCAGAACCTAGGAGAAAGTCGGGAACCGGCACGCTCGTAGCCTTCGCCGCGGTCGCCAGTTCATGCACGGTCGCGCGATGCGGACAAACGCCCAGCGTGCGTTCAAACGCTTGTCCATAGCTGGTGCGAAGCGCCGCCGGCGTTTCGAGCACCGCTTGCATCAACTCATCCAGCAAGTCGATGCCAGCCGTCAGACAATCGCCCACGCGGTACCATTCGATCATCGTGAATTCAGGGTTGTGAAGTTCCCCACGCTCCTCGGCGCGAAACGATCGGGCCACCTGAAAAATGGCCGGTGCCCCCGCGGCCAGCAGCCGCTTCATGAACAACTCGGGCGACGCCTGCAAAAACGCACCGCCGCTCGTTACGATCGGGTCGATGTGCAACTCCGGAATGATTTCTCCTGCGAGCAGAGGTGTTTCAACCTCGATGAACCCGCGTTCAAAAAAGAAATCGCGCACTTTGCGCAGTAGTTGCGAGCGCTGGGTGAGCGCTTCGAGCGAAGCGGCCGGTGCGAATGAACCATGTTCGTTCATTTCGTAACGAGCACCGTGGCTACACGCGCCCCTGCGAAGTTGGAATCAGAGACGGCGAAACCCTTTGCCCCGCCAGCAGCGGAGGCATGGGGCAATCGATGATGTCGCATATGGCCCGCAGTAATTCAGCTTCAGCAACGCTTACATCCGAATCCGCGCAAATACACGCGGCACACGCATCGATCAACCGCGAACGTTGCTTCGGTGCTACGCCGGCCAGTTTGTCGAGTGCATCGTCGAGTACGTCGAGTCGGCACTGCTCGGGCGGCAGCAACCGCACGTTTACTTCTGGCAAGTGATGCGCACCAGCCTCGAACACGACCGAGTCGGCATGTGTGCTTGCGTAAGCCAGAGCGGAGAGCAACACCGAGCACGGCCCTCCCAGTTGAGCCAATCCGTAGTAGGCGAGCGGCTTCGACCGAACCGGCTCGAACTGCGGCCGCAAATGACGCAGCAGTACTTTGTGCAAACACCACTCGAACAGCCCGATGCGTTCGTCCGCATGCACCAGTTCACTAAAGCAATGCATGAACTCTCGATACTGCGATGGGCTCAAGGCACGCAGCGCCGGCAGCGTCATGTCCACCATCGGCAATCGGGCGCGTGTGTCGAGTTGATTGACCGGCTTGGTGAGCTGCCGCGTGTATTCAAACACATCCGGCTCGCTGGCCGGCTTGAGCATCTTGAGCTGCTTGTCGCGAATACTAGCATCGCGATCGAGCAGCGATGCGTAAATGAGCGCCCGCGCGCCGTACGGTTCGTGCGCCGCTTGCACCACGGCCTCGGGCATTGCCGCGACCAATTCTTGCACGTAGCGTTGGTGTACTTCTCGCGGGCTGGCAACTTGTTCCGACGCGTGCTCGACCACATCGACGGGCACTCGCTTGGCGAATAGCTGCGATTCCTCGCCCACGAACCCGGCCGCCTCCTCACGACCGATCCGTACCGTGCCCGCTGGCAGGGCAGGCGGGTAATTGCCGTCCCAACTTGGCTCGAGCCGACGAATGCGTTCCGGCAACGGCGGATGCGTGGCGAACATGCTGTTCATGCCCTTGGCGAAAAACATGTGGCTCGCCTCGGCCGCACGCGGGTTTTCGATTTGCGAGCCGAACACGGCCGCCCCAATTCGTTTCAGCGCCCCGGCAATTCCTTCGGGGTTGCGAGTGAACTGCACCGCCGACGCATCGGCCAGGTATTCACGCTGCCGCGACACGGCCGCTTTGATAAGGCTGCCAAAGAACAGGCCGACGAAACCGACGACCAGAAAAACGAGGCCGATCACAAGCAGCGGCAGGCCGGCGTTATCTTTGTTCGATCGGCTGCCGCGCCCACCGCCGCGAGCCGCTAGGAGTAGCAACTCGCGACCCACGAGCCCCATTACCAGAATGCCGTTCAGCACGCCGATGAGCCGCAGGTTGAGCCGCATGTCGCCGTTCAAAATGTGGCTGAACTCATGGGCGATCACGCCTTGCAACTGGTCGCGCGTTAGTTGCTCGGCACAACCACGCGTCACGCCGATCACGGCATCGCTCGTCGAGAAGCCCGCTGCAAACGCGTTGAGCCCCTCTTCTTCACTCAGCAGGTAAACGGGTGGCACCGGCACTCCCGACGCCAACGCCATTTCCTCCACCACGTTCAACAGTCGGCGCTCCACGGGGTCGATCGTGTTCGGATACACGCGCCGCCCGCCAAGCCGCTCGGCCACCACGGTTCCGCCCCCGGCAAGCTGAGCGATTTTGAAAGCACTGCCGCCGCCAATGAGCGCTAGCGCCCCGATACTGGCACCGATAGGAATATCGAGCGGAACCTCGCCCGTCGAACCGGCTAGCGCGATGGCCGTTACGATGAAAGTGGTGCCGACGAGTCCCACCACGGCCAGAATGAACATGACGACAAGCCACCAGGTATTCTTGCGGGCCGTGTCTTGCCGTTCGTAAAAACTCGTGGCCATGGAAAGAGTCGAGGGGCTAGGGTAGTGTAGCCATCTCGCTCCGCGAGATGAAACGCCGCTCGCGGAGAGAGCGTCCTACACCGTAATATTCAATTATTTGGAGGGTGGCATGCTTTCACGCGTTAGCGGGTAAGCATGCCTACGCCTCGAAGGCGAAGGCATGCCACCCGACAATCAACCAATCAACATCGAGCGGCTATTAGAACGTTACCTTCGGCGCTTCGGCTATTTGCGCATCGTCGAAATTCAGTAGCTCGGCATCCTGACCGTGGCCCAACATGCCGGCGAACACCACGGGGGGGAACGATTGCCGATACGTGTTGTATTCCATCACGGTGTCGTTATAAGCCTGCCGAGCGAACGCCACCTTGTTCTCGGTCGAGGTGATTTCTTCGCTGAGTTGGGCCATGTTCGTGTTGGCCTTCAGGTCGGGATACGCTTCCGACAACGCGAACAACTGGCGCAGGGTACCCGTCAACATATTTTCCGACGAAGCCAGAGCCTTCATCGCGGCCGGGTCGCCCGGGTTGTTCGCTGCCCTTTCCAATCCGCTCACGGCTTGGTTACGAGCCTGGATGACGGCTTCCAGTGTACCCTTTTCATGCTGCATGTAGCCTTTCACCGTTTCGACCAAATTCGGAATCAGGTCGTAACGACGCTTGAGCTGCACTTCGATTTGCGAGAACGCATTTTGGTAACGATTTTTGAGCGCGACCAGCTTGTTATAGATGCCGACGGCCCACATCACGACAATCAAACCGACGATCAGAACGACGGCAAGCACGGCGAGTGCGTTCATATTACTTGTTCCTTGATGAAGAGAAAACGACGAGTGGATTAGTGGATAACAACGGCCGGGGCCTGCTGCTCCATGCCGCTAGTTCTACGACGCGGCGGCACCGCTTCGCAAGCCTTTAGGAACGCCTCAATAATAACATCCCTATTTTCAGAATAACCACAGAGGACACGGAGATTCGGAAGAGTAATTTTGAACCACGAAGACACGAAGGCACAAAGGTCGATTAAAAATCCCATCCGGCCTAATAGGCCTTGTAAAGTTTTTTGTGTCACGCCATCAGGGCATGTTATTTGCTAGGCT
>CAZTWS010000129.1:0-14211 GCA_964618225.1 uncultured Planctomycetaceae bacterium | reverse complement strand
GCTATCGGCAAAACAGATTGGCCGACAGCCGAGAGCTGATGGCCGACAGCCCGATATCCCGCTCAGTTTCAATGCAATCATCAATAACAACTCATACTTCGTGCCTTGGTGGTTAATCCATCTTTAACCGAACACACGCAGGAATTGGTCTTCCGACCCGGCACCGCCGATAAGGACGAGTTTTGAAGCGGCATCGAGGGTCATCTCTGGTCCGGGATTCACGGTGATGCCGCTGGGCACGTCGATCGCGATCACGTTACATCCGCTTTTTTCGCGAATATTCGACTCGGCCAGTTTCTTGCCAACGAGCGACGCGGGCATGTCGATCGAAAACACGTCGAGCCCTTCGGCAATCAACAGCACGTTAGTTCGTTTGAGCGCGTTGAAGATGGCATTCGCACCCATCGAGGCGTAAGAGAACACGAAATCGGCCCCTGCGCGGTGCAGCGTGCTGATGTTGCGTTCTTTCGTTGCTCGGCTAATGATCTGCATGTCGGGGCGCAACCGCCGACAATAAAGCGTGAGGTACACGTTCATGTCGTCATCGTGCGTGGTAACCACCGCCGCGGGCGCTTGCATGATGCCCGCGCGATGGAGCACTTCGATCTCGGCCGCGTCTCCCAGAACGAGTCGTTCGGCATCGGTTACACGATTGGGCACTTTTTCCACGATGCGGTAATCGACGCCCGAATCCGCGAGCGATTTGGCCACCGCGCGGCCAACGCGCCCGCCGCCCAGAATGACCACGGGTTCGTCGGAGTTATGATAAATGGCGAACAGGCTATCGTATTCGTTCAACTGCTGCCGGGTTCCGGCGAGCACCAGAATTGTGCTCTCGTGAATCGTGGTATCGGGTCCAGCCATGTGAAACTGCCCCCGTTCCCACACGCCGACCACGGTAACGTTTACATGATCGCGGAAGCGTATGTCTTTGAGCGTGCGATTCACCAGCGGCGTTCCCGCGGCACCCGCCTCGGCAATTAGCAACGTCTCGAATTTGCCAATAACATGGGTCTTTGCATCGCGCCCCGTAACACGCCGGGCCATTGTATGCCCCAGCATTTCCGCCAATTGCAGCACGCGGCTGCAACCGGCCATGTGCAGATTGTCGACCGAGGCTTTCTCCAAACAAGTGGCCACGATGGGGGTGTTGGGCGACACCTCGCGCGCCGTGAACGCGATGTTCGTGTTCACCACATCACTGTGCGTTGCCGCCAACAATGCCGCTTGTTGCAGGCGACACTTTTCATAAGTTTTCGGGTCATCGGGCAACCCCACCATCACATCGAGGTCCAGGTCGCGCAATCGCATGGCCTCGGGCACGTCGGGCACGAGAATAACATAGGGGTACCCGAATCTTACTAATCGCCGCACGAGCGCGCCTTCCACCGGTCCGTAAGAGGTGAGTACCACATGCCCCGAAGCCGCGCGCGGCAACTCGTGCGGAGCAAGCGCCACCGCTTGGGCTTCCATCCACGGTGCGTAAAAGAACTGAATGAATGTGAACGGTAACAAGGTGAGCATGAAAAAAGTGCCGCTCATCAACACGACGATCGAGAAAACGCGTCCCAGGTCGGTGTTGAACGTGATGTCGCCGAAGCCGAGCGTGGTCATCACGGTGAGCGTCCAGTACATGCCCGTGACCCAACTGAACTCTCGGCCCTCCCAAGCCATGATGAAATGAAACAACACGCTGAACAGCACCACCATCGCCACAAGAACGAGCAGGAACTTGCCGAGCGATTTTAATTTGCGCTGTCCCGCGCGATCTTGCAGCAAGCTGAAAACAACGGCTGGAAACGTCTTCATGCACGAAGTTCCTGGATTCGATCGAGCGGTTGATGGTGATTGGCCCAATGCTTCTTCTAGCCGATAGCTGACAGCTTACATCGGGTTCAATAACCACGCAGTTCTCATCTGTTCCGCTCGATGGGTGCAATTCATCTCGCGGAGCGATACTGCCATCTTTCGTTTTTGACGAGTGGCTTTCATTCTCGTTATACTATGCGGCTCTTTACACTCTACTACTAGCTCGTCGATGGGCCTATGACCACGCGCAACTCTCGGATTGGCTTGGCGCTATTCGCCCTGTATTTGGCGTTGTATGGCACTTTCGTCGTGCTGGCCGCGTTTTCGCCCCAAACCATGGAGCGAACGCCGCTGGCGGGCGTAAATGTTGCCATTTGGTACGGTTTCGGCCTCATCGTGGCCGCCATCGTGCTTGCCCTCATCTACGGTTGGGCCTGTCGGGCCGAGGGCGATAAAACCAACGACGCAGTTACCACTTCCACAGGCGAGGGCACGCGGTGAATCACGAATCCACGACGCTTGCCGTTGCCGTTTTCTTTTTGTTCGTGCTCGTAACGCTTGGCCTGAGCTCCTTCCTGGGACGAAAAGCAAAGTCGTCGGCCGGGTATTTCGCGGCTCACGGGCAAATTCCCTGGTTCGTCAACGGCGTGGCGTTCGCCGGCGATTATCTGTCTGCCGCGTCCTTCCTCGGCATCTGCGGCATGATCACGCTCTACGGCTACGACGGCTTTCTCTACTCCATCGGCTATCTGGCAGGCTGGGTGGTTGCCCTATTCGTGGTAGCCGAGCCGATGAAACGGCTTGGCAAATTCACCTTTGCCGATGCGCTCAACTCGCGATTCAACTCGCCCGGCATCAAACTGGCCGCCGGAACCAGCACGCTGGCAGTGAGCATTTTTTACCTGATTCCGCAAATGGTCGGCGCGGGCGTGCTCGTTCAACCGCTGCTCGGCTTTCCGCATTGGGTCGGCGTGGTGCTGGTTGGTGCGGTGGTGATCTTCATCGTGGTGACGGCCGGCATGGTGAGCACCACCTGGGTGCAGTTCATCAAAGGCGCGCTGCTCATCGTATTCAGCTCGGTCCTTACCGTGCTAATTCTGATGCGCGGATTCAATGTAACGGCCAACACGAACCCCGAGCCGCAAACGGTCGTCACCCAGCCAGACGGCAAAGTGCTACTGAACGGTCAGCCGCTGCCGAGCAATTTACGCGTCGGCCAATTGCGGCCGGCGGGCGATATCAGCCGGCTGCCGGATGACCTGCAAAAAACAGGGCCGCTCGGGCCGCTCAAATTCTTCAGCGTGCTCGAAAAATCCGAGGTCGTGCTGTATTCCAGTTCCACAGCCAAATCGGCCGACGGTACTGTCACGACAACTTACACGCCCAAACCGACGCCTGGCTCACACGTGCTGCGCCCCGGCGAACACCCGATGTTCAAAGGCATTCGCGGCGACAATCGCCTCGACAAAATCAACTTCATCTCACTCATGTTCGCGCTGTTCTGCGGAACAGCGTCGTTGCCGCACATCCTGATTCGCTACTACACCGTGAAAGACGAAGCGGCCGCGCGAAAAAGCACGATCGTCGGCATCGCCTGCATCGGTTTCTTCTACATCCTCACGCTCTACATGGGCCTCGGTGCCATGACCAACGGCGGGCTACGCATCGACGACGCCGGCAACATGGCGGCCCCCATGCTCGCGCGCAGCTTCAGCGAGTTGTTGTTCGCCGTCATCTCGGCAATCGCGTTCACCACCGTGCTAGGCACCGTGAGCGGATTGATCCTGGCCTCGGCCGGCGCGGTGACGCACGATCTCATCGAAAGCATCGGCACGGTCCACCTCACCGACCACCAACGCGTGCGACTTGCAAAGATGGCCTCGGTCGTCGTAGGCATCGTGGCCATTTACCTGGGCATCCAGTTCAAAGAACTCAACGTGAGCTACTTGGTCGGTTGGGCATTCAGCGTGGCGGCCAGCGCCAACTTGCCGGCACTCGTCATGCTGCTCTTTTGGAAGGGCACCACGCGCCAGGGAATCATCGCGGCCATCATCGTGGGCATGCTCAGCTCGCTCACCTGGATTCTGCTAAGCGGCGAAACATTCGAAAAAGTCTACGGCCTTCCCGCCGCCGACGCCCCCATGCCGTTCAGCCAACCGGGCATCGTCACCATCCCACTCGGCTTTGCCACGCTCATCGTGGTATCGCTACTCACACGCCGGACCAACGCTGCAACCGTTACGCATAGATGATGGCCACGAAGAGGCACGAAAAGACACAAAAACGATCTAGCTCACGCTTTGCGGGTATTGCGTTGGTGGAACCAAATACTTTTGTGTCCACAGATTTCGCGGATGAACGCGGATAAATCGAGCAACATTCATCTGTGAACATCTGCGCCATCTGCGGACAAATGCCTCGGAACCGCTATACCTTTGCCGGAATTCAATGATAGAATCAGGGTAGAGAATACGGGCCACGATCATGAACTCATCTTTACCGACTGACATTCAACAACGCATCAATGCACAGCTTGCGAGTGGTGTATTTGCAAGCCAAGAGGACGTGCTCCGAGAAGCTCTAACGACGCTTGAACGTCGGCAGCTAGGGTTACAAAAGCTTCAAGCAATGGTCGATGAAGCCGAAGCCGATGTAGTGGCTAATAGACTTGGGCATTTCGATCGCGACGATATCAAACGCGACATTCGTCAGTGGATGGCAAAGCAAGGAATCATCGATTGATACGTGCCCTGCGCACAACGGCTGCCGATCGAGATCTTCGTAAGATTGCCTATCAAATTGGCATCGAAAGTAAACGGCCCGCTACTGCCGATCAAATTGTCGATGAACTCATTGATTGTTGCGACTATTTATCGAACTCTGCCTCTACTTTGAAAGCAGGAACACTCTCTCCTGAGCTAGGTCACGACGTAAGACTTTATTCTTTTCGCCGATGGGTCATTCTATTTCGCTACCTAGACGACGGAATTCTTGTGTTACGCATCGTGGATGGAAGCCAAGATTACTTAACGTGGAAGCTCGAAGCCGATCGATAGCCCGACTTCCTTGTGGAGAAGCTGGTTCTGTAGAACTATTTATGTCCACAGATTTCGCAGATGAACGCAGATAACATTCATCTGTGAATATCTGCGTCATCTGCGGACAAACGCCTTGGAATCATTCCATGGAAAGAACGCTGATCGACGCTAATCTTCGCTAATGGATGACAATTTCGAACGCCCGATTAGCGAAAATCAGCGCCGATTAGTGTCCCCAAAATATCCTAACTGCTCGCCGCCAATTCGCGCCGCGCGCATTCCACGGCTCGTTCCAAGCATCTGGGCGCGAATGGCGATACCAACCCTGCCGATTTCACCAACTCGTCGAACGGCGCTTCGCCGCCGCGCTTGCAAAGTTGCACGTAGGTATCGATGGCCGACTCACGATCCTCGGCCGCCCGTACCCAAAGCTGCAGCGCGCACGTCAGCGCCAACGTGTAGTCGATGTAATAGAACGGGTCGGAGTAAATGTGAAGCTGTGCCTGCCAACGTCGGCCGCTGGCCGGGTGCGACAAGTCGCCCCAGTCGAGCGACGGTAAATACATGCGTTCCATTTCTTGCCACATCTGAGCGCGATCGTCGGCCGACGCGAGTGGATTGGCATAAACCAAGTGCTGAAAGTGATCGACCGCCACGCCATAGGGAAAGAACTGCAGCGATTTCTCCAAGTGCATTCGGCAATAACGCCGTGCATCCTCGCCAAAGAAGTACCGCATTTGCGGCCAACTTAAAAACTCCAGTCCCATCGAGTGAATTTCGCACGACTCCGAAGTGCCGATCGTGTACTCGATGAGCGGCTTGTTGATGGCGCAGTGCATTTCGAAAGCGTGGCCCATCTCGTGCGTAAACACGGCCACGTCTTTCATCGTGCCGTCGAAGTTCGCATAGATGAACGGCACGCCCAGGTCGGGCACCGTATCACAAAAGCCGCCGCCCGCTTTGCCGGGGCGCGACTCGAGGTCCATCAGGTTCGTGCGACGCATTTGCTCGTAGAGCGAATCCATGCCGCCGCCAAGTTCCGCGAACATTTGCGAGGCCTGCGATACCATCCAATCGTGGCCGCCCTGCGGAGCCGGGTTGCCCGTGGCGTCGTGGATCGCCTCGTCCCACGCCATCAGCCGATCGAGACCCAAGTCGCGCGCCTGCTGCCGGCGCATTTCAGTCGCCAGCGGAACCACATGTTCGCGCACCTGCGCGCGGAACTGCTCCACATCGTTCTCGTCGTAGTCCACACGCTGCATCCGCTGATAGCCCGTGCGGATGAAATTCGGCTGTCCCAACTTTTCGGCCATGCCCTGTCGCAAACGCACGAGCTTATCGAAGATGTTGTCGAACTCCTCCTGGTGCTCGCCGAACCACTGCCAGCGCAGCCGCGCCGATTCGTGCCGCACGTTGCGGTCGGCGTCTTCGGCAAACTTCATCATTTCCGAAAGCGTGAACGTGCCGCCTTGGAACTCGAACTTGCCAGAGGAAAGTAGCTCCGTGTAATCGGCCACAAGCCGCGCTTGCTCGACCAAATCGCTTTCAATCGCCGGGTCGAACGAGGCGATGTCGCACTCCCAAAGTTGAAACGCGTACGCGCCGACCCGGTCGGCGATCGCCTCGCGATGCGAACTTTGCATCAAACGTCGCTTGAATTGCACTGCCAAGTTGGTAAACCTGGGTTCCAATTCATCGCTCAGTTCCAAGTCGCGCTTGTACTGCTCGTTGCGAGTATCCTGGTGAAAGCGGATGCGTACCAAGCTGATCCAACTCATGATGCGACGGCGCAGGCGATCCCAGCGCTCAACTACCGCAACCGCTTCGGCACCAGAACCCGCTCCCTCCAACGACTGAGTAATTTGCCCGTACTCGGCCGCCACGTCGTCGTACCGCGGGGCGTCGAGCGAGTACTCTTTGAAATTGGTCTCCGCCATTTTTCACCGAATCCTTTCTAGCTCTACGAAGTCGCCAGATATGCCGCAATGCAAACCTCCGCCCGGAACAGTATAATCGCCTCCAGTCCTTCATACTCCCCCCGACTCTCTCATGATTTATCGAATCGCCAGTTTTCTGATTGTCCTCGTCAACCTCGTTGCAGCGGCCCGCAGCGAAACGCCCCCCGCTTACGACTGGCCCGACTTCCTCGGACCCCATCGCAACGGCAAAAGCGAGGAACGCGGACTGCAACCGTGGGGCACTGAAGGCCCCACCATTGTGTGGCAAGCCCCTATTGGCACCGGCTACGCGGCACCAACGATTGCTGATGGAAAACTGTACCACTTCGCTCGATTCGACAACGTCGCACGGCTCACCTGCTTCGACGCCGCCACCGGAAAACCGATTTGGACATGCGACCACCCGTCCGATTACGAAGACCTGCTCGGCTACAACAACGGCCCGCGGGTTACGCCCATCATCGATGGCGATCGCATTTACACGTTCAGCGCCGAAGGCATATTGCAATGCGTACACGTTGCCGACAGCAAGCCCGTGTGGCGTGTCGATACGATGCGCGATTTCAACGTCGTGAAAAACTTTTTCGGCGTGGGCAGCACGCCGATCGTGTATGGCGACTTGCTGCTCGTGAATGTCGGCGGCAGCCCGGCCGGTAGCCCGCCCGACGTCTACTCGGCCAGTGGTCGCGTTCAGCCGAGCGGCTCTTGTATCGTCGCGTTCGACAAAGCCACCGGCAAAGTTCGCTGGCAAACAGGCGACGACCTTGCCAGCTACGCCAGCCCAATCATCCATCGCATCGCGGGTCGCGACATACTGTTCATGTTCGCCCGCGGCGGCCTGTTGGCCATCGACCCCGTGAAAGGCCAAACGTTGGCCGCCTTCCCCTGGCGCGCGCGCAAGCTCGAAAGCGTAAACGCTTCCACGCCCATCGCGCGTGATAACGAGCTGTTCATCTCGGAAACTTATGAACTCGGAAGTGCTTTGGTGCGATTCACGGGCGATGCGTTCGAGGAAGTGTGGACCGACCGCAACCGTCGCCGTAACCAGGCGATGGCACTGCATTGGAACACGCCGATCGAACACCAAGGATACATCTACGGCTCGAGCGGTTACCACGCGCCCGATGCCGAATTGCGCTGCGTCGATTGGCGTACCGGCGACGTAAAATGGAGCCAGCCAGACATGGGCCGCTCGTCGCTGCTGCTTGTGGAAGACAAGCTCGTTTGCCTCAGCGAAGACGGTACGTTGCGAGTCGTACGAGCAACTCCCGAAAAATATGAGGAGCTTGCCGAATGGGAACCTGTAGCCGAGGATGGCGCGCCGCTACTCGCGTATCCCGCCTGGGCCGCCCCCGCCCTGGCCAACGGCCGGCTCTACCTTCAAGGTGCCGACCGCTTGGTTTGCATTCAACTACTACAACCAAAGCCGTAATAAAAAATCCGCAGGCGATACTCACCAAAAAACTGTAGCTGGCCTCTACGAGGCCGGCTCCCTTAGCCACGAAAAGGCACGAAGAGTCACAAAAAGAAAAGAACTGCCCCAACAAGTTATTTGTCCACAGATGTCGTGGATTGGCGCGGATAATTGGTTTCAAGTACAGCAGGTGCATTTTTGAAAATTCATCTGCGGTCATCTGCGCCATCTGCGGACAACGAAAATTAAACTCGTCTTTTGCGCCTTTTCGCGGCCAACATTCCCACCATCGAGACTGCTCATGTCGCCCGGTTTTGTACTTGCTGCCAACTGGCTCCCAATCACCAGCCCAGTCGGCATGCTCGCCGTCCTCAGTGGCGTATGCGCTCTCATATTCTGGTTCGAGAAAGCCAGCAAATGGAGCCTGTTTCAGGTCGTACCGTCGGTCGCATTCATCTACTTGGTTCCGCTGGCTCTGAGCAACACGGGTGTTATCGCGGCCGAGTCGCCTGTGTTCGAGGCCATGGATCGGATCATGCTCCCCATGATGCTGGTTCTACTGCTGCTCAACGTGAACCTTCGCGGCGCGATGCGCGTGATGGGCCGCGGCATCGGCGTCATGCTCGTCGGTTCGCTCGGCATCATCGTCGGCGCAGTCGCAAGTTACCTGCTCGTACGCCGCTGGCTGTCGCCCGATGTGTGGAAGGCCTACGCCGCACTCACAGGCAGTTGGACCGGTGGCACCGCCAACCTCAACGCCGTGAGCGGCATGTTCAACGCCTCCAGCACCGAAACCGGCCTCGCCGTGCTGGCCGATTCGATCATCTACGCCGCCTGGCTGCCGGTGCTACTCGTCTCGAAACGACTCGCCGAGCCGTTCGCGCGATTCACGGGCGTCGAGGCCGACCGCCTCGCGAAAATGGATGAAGAAGTGAAGCGGCACTTCCGCGAACCGCAAGTCGCCACAGCGCGCGACTACCTCTATCTCATTGCCGTCGCGATGCTCGTCACCTGGGCCGCCGATTTGGCAACAATTTACCTGCCTAAACACGACCCAATCCTCACGGCAAGCACGTGGCGCATTTTACTCGTCACCACGATCGGGCTCGCGCTGTCGTACACGTCGCTACGAAACATCGCCGGCAGCCAAGAATTGGCAATGGCGTTCGTGTTTCTGTACCTCGCAAAGACGGGCGCATCCGCCCAACTCGCTCAACTTGCCGACCAAGCCATTCCGTTCCTGCTCGGTGCCGTGGTGTGGGTCGCGATCCACGGCTTGTTCTGCCTGGCCGGCGCTTGGATGTTCCGTTGCGACATCGCCACCGCCGCCATCGCCAGTGCCGCCAACATCGGCGGCGTCGCCGCGTCCTCGATCGTGGCCACACACCACCGAAAAACGCTTGTGCCGGCCGCCATCCTCATGGCCCTCATCGGCATCGCCATCGGCAACTACTGCGGCTACATCACCGCCATCCTCTGCCGCCTCATCGGATAAAGCTTCCACATTGAAAGCAAACCGACCGCCCCAGCCACCCCATCAAACAACCAACCCACTCAACCCAACGCGAAGCGAACACTCCCCCTCTCCTTGTCTCCCCCTCTTCCTCCTCCGCCTACTCCACCAACCGCTTCGCAAACGCCAGCGACTTATCATGTGCCGCGTCATAGTTCTCATCCTTCGGATTGAAGCTATTGATGCGCACCCGCGGCATCACAGCCTGAATGAACTGGTCGTCGCCCAGATACAGGCCCGTGTGACGAATTCTACCGTCGCTGCCTAGGAAATACAGCGTATCGCCGCGCTTCAACCCGGCCCGATGCGAGCGGGTGGCCGTGAGCCGCCCCACATAAAACTGTTGATACGAATCCCGTGGCAAGTTCAACCCCACCGTCGCGAACCCCACTTGCACGAGCCCCGAGCAATCGACACCCTTCGTTGTTTTGCCGCCCCAAAAATAGGGAGTTCCCAGCAGCCGCTTGGCACTCTCAACGATCGTATCGATTTCCTTCACCGGTTCTTGGCGAACTTCGCATGAACTTTTAGGCAAGCTCACCTTCTCACCCGTCGGTAGCAACGCGTTCACCTCGTCGCCGTCGTCGCTAATCCACTTCAGGCGTGCCGCTTCACGAATCATCGGGCCATCGGCAACTTCCACATCGGCCATCAACCGCACCCGCGGCCCTTCCTGGTACTCCGCGAACTCCTCCTCATCCACGCGGTAGATATCATCGCCCTTCACATACCCCAAATACCCTTCGCCCGCATGCACCAGAAAATATCCGTTATCTTCGCGCAGCAAGTACACGGACTCGCCGATCAACAAATCGGTCACCACCCCTTGCCGCCCCCGCGGCCGATCGTAACTCAACGAGTGCGACGCCTTCACGATGCCATATCGCTTCTCGCCCAAGCTCTCGCTGGGCACCGATTCGATCTGGTCATCCACTTCAAACCCCAGCGCCTTGAAGAATTCGACCAGCGTTTTGTGCGACTCCGGGAACTCCACATACCCCGTAAGCACCACGCCCCGATCGCCCTTGGCCTCGGCCGTCACATCGAACGCGAACAACCGCGCATCGCTCACCGACTCGCGGCGAAAGAAATCAACGTACTGTTGCACCCGATCGGCATCGCCCACTCCGTCCGGCTCAATTCGCTTCGCCATCCGCTCCAGCGGCAGCGGTCCAATCGGCAGCGATTCCTGAGCAACGCTCACCTCCTGCGCACAGGCCGCGGCGGCATACCCGATCCAGGCCAACATCAACCAACAAAATCTACGTTGCATAGTCATTCACCGTGTTGCTCTACCGCCCAGTCATGTACGTTCCACTGACGAAAACTCACGACGCGATCCCCATCGCCTCGCCTTCACATTAAATCAGCCGCCCAAGCCGGTCGCAAGTTTCGCACCGCCCGCCCCCACCCCGATTGGCGTTCCCCCTTGGCACCCCCCGGCATACACTAGAACCGCGGCAAACGCAGTTTTTGGGTGCCACTGGCTCCGCCAGTGTACTCTCACGACACCAGCTTGCACGAATATACCAATCATAAAATTTTCCAGTTCGAACAACCGACCACCAGCCGATGCACACATCCGCCTGATTGCAAAACAATATCCATAAAGAACATCCCATGGCCAACGACCCGTACCGCGACTCCCACCAATTCGACCCCGAACCGCCCGCAAAACCACGCAGCTGGCTCACGGGCTGCATTCTCGGCTGCTTGGTGTTCGCGGTCATCGCCCTGCTTCTCACCGGATTGGCCGCAATTTGGATCAGCCGCAACTGGAAAGCTTGGACCGCCTCGACCGTCTCCCAGGGAATCAAACAAACCATCGCCACCCTCGACTTGCCGCCCCAAGAAAAAGTCGAGGTCATGGCTGAAGTCGACCGTGCCGCCAAAGCCTTTGCCGATGGCCAAATGTCTGGCGAGCAGGCGGCAAAGCTCTTGACGAACATCGTCAAGTCGCCGCTGATGACCGTTATGCTCGCGGCCGCTGCCGACAAAAAATACATCGCCCCCTCGGGCTTAAACGCCGAGGAAAAGGTTGCCGCAAACGTCACGCTCCAACGGTTCGCGCGCGGTGTGTTCGACGACAAGATCAGCGAAGCCACCTACGAATCGGTCATGAAAAATATCGCCACCAAGCACAGCGACCGGTGGGAACTACGTGATAAAGTAAGCGACGACCAATTGCGCAAATTCCTCGCCGAGGCCGAGCAAGCGGCCGACGACGCCGACATCGAAGAAAACCCGCCGCAGATCGACCCCTCGGAGGAAATCAAACGCCTCATCGACCAGGCCCTCTCCAACAGCGACTCGAACGTAGCGCCGCAGATCGAAATTCCGCCCGTGGACATGCCGCCACCCGCCGATTCCGAAACACCGGCCCCCGAAGCCACGCCAGAAACATCCCCAACCTCGTAGCACCGCCCCGCCTGCGAATCCGCTAGAATGTAGGTCAGGCTTTCCAGCCTGACGCTTTGTAAGTTAGGCTTTCCAGCCTGACGCTTACATTCAACAAACCTATCCCTTTCTGTGCCCTTTTGTGCCTCTTCGTGGCCAAACGCTCCCCCTTCGACCTCAACACTCCATGACGCTCTCCACCGTTTACGGCTCCGGCAAATTCGGCCTCTCTTTCGAGCTATTCCCGCCTAAAACCACGCAAGGCATTACGAACCTTTTTCAGCACGTCGCCCGACTCGTCGAGTTCAAGCCCGCCTTCATCACCTGCACGTACGGCGCGGGCGGATCCACGCAAGAGCTCACGCTCGACATCGTCTCACGCGTGCATCGCGAATTTCAACTGCCGGTCGCCACGCATCTCACCTGCGTCGGCTGCACGGTCGACCAACTCCGCGCCTACTTGAAAACAGCGTTAGCCGCCGGGGTAAACAATGTCGTGGCCCTGCGCGGCGATCCGCCACGCGGCGAAACGGCCTTCCGCCCCGTCGAAGGCGGACTGCGATTCGCCAACGAGCTCGTCACCCTCATCCGTAGCGAGTTCCCCGAGTTCGGCATCGCCGTGGCCGGCTACCCAGAAAAACATCAAGAAGCGCCCAATGCCGACATCGACCTGGCCAACCTCAAACGCAAAACCGACGCCGGGGCCGACGTCGTCGTCACCCAGCTCTTCTACAACAACGACGACTTCTACCGCTTCCGCGACCGCTGCGAACAAATCGGCATCCGCCAGCCAATCGTCCCCGGCCTGTTGCCCGTAACCAACTTCGCGCAGATCCAGCGCATCACATCTCTCTGCGGGGCCAAGCTCCCGGCCCACTTCGTGAGCGCTCTCGAATTAGCCGGCGACGATACCGACGCCCAATTCCGCGCCGGCGTCGATTTCGCCACCCGCCAAACTCAAGACCTGCTCGACTCCGGCATCCCCGGCATCCACTTCTACGTCCTCAACCGCTCCGAAGCCGCCGCCGAAGTGCTACAGAACGTGAAATTGTAAAAAAGAAAAAAGCGAGCCGGGCGGTCCCCCGCCCCGCTGGGAACGGAAACACCCCAAGCCGATAATTTGTAAGCAATTTGAACCACGCCATGAACAAGCACTTAACAGCAATCATTCAATCTGAACCGCCAGGCTTTGCATCATTTTGCCCTGAACTCGATATCGCTAGCCAAGGCGACACGATCGAACAAGCACTGGCAAACCTTCGCGAAGCAATCGAACTGTTCTACGAATGCGCATCGGAGGCAGAAATCTCCACCCGCGAAGGAGGAGACATATTCATCACGCAATTCGAGGTCTCAGTTGACTAAATTGCGCGTGATGTCCGGAAAAGAAGCTTGTTCTATTTTAGAACGTCATGGCTTCATCGAGGTTCCAGACGTGGCAGCCACATCGTTATGCAGAAAGTTCAAGAAAAGGATTCCAAAATCACTGTCCCCATTCCAGATCATAGGGAAGTGAAGATCGGCACTCTTCGCTCCATTATCCGCCAATCTGGTATCTCGCGGAGCGAGTTCGAGGGATAACATTGAATGTGTTTTAGAACCCATCAATAGTGTTCTCAAGCCTTTTCTTCTCCGTGCTCTCCGTGCCTCTGTGGTTATTCCGAAAATCGGGAAGCTACAATTGAGGTGCCCCTAAGATATAATCTCCATATCACCGCTTCTAAATCAACTTCAACGAACGCCCATCGAATTATGATCCAATACAAAGCTGGCTATAAATTCGTGGATGGCGGTGTCCACGCACAAGTTATTGATTTCCCCGCGGTAATTACCTGTGCATCAGACCTCACTGAAGCTCGCAGACTGCTAGCCGCCGCACTTCTCGATGTTGCGGAAGCCCATCTCGAACTTGGCCAGTCAATCCCTTTGCCCAATCCGCAGGCCACCGATCCTGAAATGGATTTCGAGGAACCGATCTATCTTCACCTCACAGTCAGCAGCGATGTAACCCACACTCCTACCGGTGAGATTGCTCGGTGAAGCGAAAAGACCTCATCAAGCACCTGCGCAGCCAAAGCTGCG
>CAZTWS010000128.1:0-14230 GCA_964618225.1 uncultured Planctomycetaceae bacterium | reverse complement strand
GGGTGAACGAATCATGCGCCGCAGCCTGCCGACCGGCGGGCTGCGAACGAGCCGCCTCCGTCGCCGAAACGCCCCGCGGCGAGCCAATCAAAAACTGACCCAACACTGACAGTTCGCACTCGGCCATGTTCAACCAACTGGCGTGTTTCGGTGTGCGATGAACTTCAAACCGTTCATACAATCGCCGCGCTTCCTCCGGAGGAAACGCCCGGTACAGCGTCGACAGTTTGTGCGTGTTCAAATTGTCCATCACGAGCACGATCTTCTCGGTGTCCGGAAAATGCACGTCGGACAAGTCGCGCAGCACGTGGGCAAAATCCACGATCGTGCGACGATCGGTCACTTTCACGTGCCGCCAACCCTCCAGCGGTGCAAACAACATGAACAAGTTGGCCGTGCCGCGGCGTTCGTATTCGTAATCTTGCCGTATGGGGCGGCCCGGCTGCATTGGCACGGGCGGTGTTACATCGGCCACCAACTGCTTACTGGCCTCGTCGAGCGTCACCAGCGGCCGAAGTGGATCTCGCGGTCGCTGGTACACGTCGAGGACGTCTTCCATCGCACACACAAAATCGGGATCATCCGGCTTCGGCAAGACCCAATGCTGCTTCAACCACGGCTTGATCTCGTTTTTTTAAGCGTCTGCCGCACGCACTCACGGCTAATAGACTCGACGACTTGGAACTCGACCAACTTGTCGCTTAACAGTTGCAAAGTCCACCGCGCCTGCCCGGTGGGCGGCGGCGAACACGCCACTGCGACCAAGTGGGCTTCCGCCGCCCCGTCGAGCTTACGCCGCGGCTGCACGCACCGCGGCTTGCGTTCGATCGCCGCCGATAGCCCTTCTTCGACATACGCCTTCCGCACTCGATTTACGGCTCGCGTTGACACTTCGGTGGCTTGGGCTACCTGTTCGTCCGTAGGTCCCGAACCCTCCGGTCCAGCATCCGCCTTGAGCAACATCTGGGCCCGCCTCCGCTTCGCTGCCGCCACCTTGCCGCGACGCATAATCCCCTGCAATTCGTCCCGCTCCTCCTTCGTCAAACGCACCACATACTTGCTGTTGTAATTCACTTTCGGCCTCCTTGATAAAACGAGGAGGCATTATGCTAGCCCTTGACACCTTCCCGTGGACAGACCACTAGTGCCTTGTCGGTTCTGAAGTGATGAGTAGCTCCCAGCCTCTCTTCGACAAAATGCGATCGTACACGTTCCACCGTGGCCGTGCCGCAGCCTACGCTCGCCTGGATTACTTGTTGCGAATTTCGCCATGGGGGCGGATTTCGGTGCCGCGGCGGCCAGTGAGCGAGTCACCGAGAGAAGCACGGGCGGCTTCGGCGAGCTTCTCGAGACGAGCAACGACATCGGAATGCTCGGCCGAAACATCTGTTGTTTCACCGACATCGTTCTTCAGGTCGTAGAGGACCTTGCCGATCACTGCATCTCGGGCCGGCTTGCGCATTCCGTCCGAACCAGTCGGCTGGCCGTTCATCGCGTGATACGTGTGCGGAAAGTGGAGCTTCCAGCGGCGATCGCGCACCGCCTGTAACTCATCTTTCCAGTAACACCAGAACGCTTCGTGCGGCGACTCCGCGCCCGGCTCGCCGGCTATGAGCGGCCAGATGTCTTTGCCGTCGATCACGCGGTCGGCCGGTAGCTCCGTGCCGATCAGCTTGGCGACGGTCGGCAAGATGTCGATCGTTGAACTGAGCTCGTCGCAGGTGGTGCCGGCCGGAATCTTGCCGGGCCAACGCATGAGGCAGGCAACGCGGTAACCGCCTTCGAACATCGTGCCTTTGCCTTCGCGCAAGGGCTCGGCGGAACCGGCGTGGGTACCGTAGGTAAGCCAGGGGCCGTTGTCGGCCGTGAAGATGACAAGCGTGTTGTCGTCGATGCCATTCTTCTTGAGCGCATCGAGAATCTGGCCAACGGACCAGTCGACTTCCATCACGACGTCGCCGAATAGGCCAGCGCCGCTCTTGCCGAGGAACTTGTCGGAAACGAACAGGGGCACGTGTACCATCGTGTGCGGCACGTAGAGGAAGAACGGCCGGTCCTTGTTGCGGTTGATGAAGTCGACCGCGTGCTCCGTATAAGCGGTCGTGAGCTGCGCCTGGTCTTCAGCCGTGACGTCGTCGTCGACAACTTCGTTGCCTTCGTAGAGCGGCAGGTTGGGGACTCCTTCTCGCGGCTTGAACACGAGCTTTCCAGTCTCGTCGAGTTCCCGGCGCCATGGCCACATGTCGTTCGAGTAGGGCAGGCCATAGTACTCATCGAAGCCTTGCTGCAGCGGCAGGAATTCTTTGAGATGTCCGAGGTGCCACTTGCCGTAGATGGCGGTGGCATAGTCGCGCTGCTTACAGATTTCCGCGATCGTAACCTCTTGGGGATGCAGGCCGTGCCTGGCGCGCCCATTGAGTGCGCCGCGAATGCTGACGCGTTCGGGGTAGCAGCCCGTCATGAGCGCCGCCCGCGATGCCGAGCAGACGGCCGTGGCGGCATGGAAGTCGGTGAACTTTCGGCCCCCGGCAGCCATGCGATCGAGATGTGGTGTTTTGTAGGCAGTGGCACCGAAGGGGCCGATATCGGCGTAGCCCAGGTCGTCGATAAAGATGATGACGACGTTCGGCGGGCGATCAGGGGAAGTCGTGGTTGATTCGGCAGCACGGGCAACGCACGCGACGCAGTACAAAGCAACGAAGGTGAAACAAGTGGCCGTACGTTTGCGAATCGTTGAGTTCGACATTGTTGGTTCCGCGTTGGTTATGAATTAAGAGTGTCTAATCATTAAACTGCCAAGACGGCTAGAGATGTCAGGCAAAATAGGAAAAAATCCCACGTTTACTGCGGCACTTTGCGCATTTGCTAGGTTTCTGCAATTCTATAGACTCGGCGAGGAGAATGCGCGCAGCTAGAGCGCATTCAAATTAGTGTGCTGATTATCCAGCATGTCGGAAGTAGTTTCGGCATTCGCTGTAGTGGAAGCGTTTGAGTAGTTGGGAGGCTTGCCTTGAACAAGATGAATACCCGCGACACCATCAGCCGCGAACTGCGGGAAGATGCTCCAAAGCTCGGTTGATGGTCGCCGGGAACGTAGTTTGGGACTTACAACCGTACCGCGATGCAGCGCAGCAAGGGACGGTTGTTTGGTCGTTTGGGGCGCACAGGCTGCCGCTGACATCGACGCGCTATTCACGGAATTGCTTAGCGAGGAGCTCAAACAATAACGGAGGAATGTAGACAATGGCTGAACAAAGCTCACTGATAGACACGATGGACATGACGCCTGAAAAACTCGCATTTATACTGGATGACAAAGTCGATCTCGACTGCATCGAAGCTGCTCCACGGCTCTCCAAAATGTCCTGGGAAACCGGCGCGACACATCGGCAACGCGTGGTTGAAGATGATGAGTTTGTCGGTCTCGCCGCCCTTGGCCGGAATGTACCAGCTCTCCAAGGGCGTGCCATCTTCGGACGGAATGACGACGTCAGACCAACCGGTCATGCCATAGTCGTCGGGTGTCTTGTGGAGGAAACTGCGGAGGGATTTGACGATCGCCGCCCGATCAGTGCTCCAGCGAGCTAAGGTGGGCGTGTCATTACGCTTGATTTTCTAGGCGAAATGTCAGTTCGACCTTTTGCAGTGGCAAGAGCCGCAATGGGCGCGAGAGTGGACTATCTCACGCACTCAACCGACGGCGCTGGCCTGCGTCGTCTTTACTAAGAAGCTCGGTTCCAGGAACGTCACTTCACCATATAGTGTGTAGCTGTACCGCTCCAGCACGTTGCCCTAGTCGTCCGTCGTCGCCGTCACGTTGAAATTGGCGTCCTACAGATAAAAGTGTATTTCGATGCCATTGTCATCCGTGTTCGCATCATAGAACCGCAACGCCAGCCGTCGGCCAGAGGGCGCTAGGCGCTGCCTTCAACCGAAAGTCTGTGCCGCATTCCGGTAGCGAGTAGGCCGCAGAGCTCTTCGTCGAAGCCCCCTTCGAGCGAACGGAAGCTGCTCCACGTCGCTTCGTGTGCTTCGTCGCGGAGCTGTCCCTCCTCGGTGGACGGGCGCTGGTAATGATGCGCCAACGACAAGAGCAGCCTTGTATCTGGCGCGGCATTAAACCTCTTCACGGGCATCGACAGCGTGTTTGCGCGTGGCGAGAGGCGATTCGGCCATGTGGTCGGCAAGATCATGGCGACGGCCTCCGATTCGGCCGTGAGAACCGCTGCCGGCTCCGCGACCGACGCGGCTACAAACGCGGAGCCGAAGCCCGGGGCGACCGGCGTAATGCTGATGTTATCGACGCCCAGGGCCGAGCGGTTGCCTTCGTCTTCAGGCAAGTTAGAAATCTGCCAGCGGAAGTAGGCCACTTGTCCCGGCATCAGAGCGCCAAACACGCCCGCCGCAGGGTTCAACTCGTCCAACGGCACCGTGGTGAGATCGACCAGCCCGCTGACCGTAACGCGATTGGCCTCGGCCTTGCCGTCGAGCTTGAACTGCTCACCGTTCGCGTCGATCAACGTGTGGTTCGGGTTGACGGTAGCGAAGATATCGGTTTCGAACGCGTTTCGGCCCTCTGCGGCCTGCGAGGCACTTGAATCCTCATGAATGTCGTACTTGAAGCGAACCTGGTTGACGCGCCGGCCGTTGACCCAGGCCTCGACGTCATAGCTCACGTTAAAGTGAGTGATCGGCTCGCCCGTGTTGTTGACGAACGCGAACAGCACGCGGGCATCGTCGAGCGCCGCTGGGCCGGTGCTTTCGCGCCAGGCGAGCGAGTAGTCGTTGCCACCAGATGTGGCAGCCTTGATGCCCGTGAACGACGCGGCCGAGTCGGTCGTCTCATCGAACACGCCACGGAAGACATTCGTGCCGCCGTCTACCACGATCGTAAAGTGATTGGGTAGCGTGGCCTCGGTGCCGCGGAAAACGTTGAAATCTTGTGTGTAGGCCTGGTCCAGTGCATCGAACGAGTAGAACTTCGGCGGCAGGTTCTTGCGCCACAGCACGTAGTCGGCCGCGTTGATGAAGCCGTCGCCATTGCCGTCCGCGCCGGTGCCGGCTGCGATCGATTGACCGAAGCTGGCCCGCCAGAATTGGTAGTCGAAATCGTTGATGACGCCGTTCTCATCGTAATCGCCCGGCGTGAACGACTGGGTAACGGGGAACGTCGCGTCGACGATCGCGCTCCAATTGCTGCCGTCGCGGATGCGTGCCCGCACTTGCGTAGCGTCGTCGATCGTGATTGACCCGGCGTAGGCGATGGCCGCCGGGTTGAGTCCGCCGTGGACCAACCGCGGATCAGAGCCGTCGAGCGTGTAGTAGATCGTCGCCGAGCCGGGCGAGCCGCCGGGTTTTGATAGCGTGAGCTGGAACCCGGGATCGACGGTGCCGCCAAACTGGTTGAAAAGCGGAGCATCGAGCAACGGGAACAGAGGCGCGAGTGCGTTGTTCAACGTCCGCGTGTTGCGGAACTGGTTGATCACCACGGCATTGCGGCCGGCAATGATGTTGTTCACCGTGTTGATGGCTGAGAGCCAGGTATTCTTCGTGTAGGCGGGAAACTGCTTGGAATCACCCCAGCGAGCCGACTCGGCGATGATCGCCAGACCGATTTCGTCGGTTCGCTCGGCGTGGCGAGCAAGATTGGCGGCTGTGGTCAGCGGCCCGTCGTTGAACATCACTTCTTGCACGCGGTCGGCGAATTGCATTCGATACTCGTCGGAGTACATGAGCTGCTGATGAATCCACTGCGGATTGGCCCGATCGAAGGTGCTGCCGGTCGAGTATGGCCCAGTGCGGTTCTCGTTAACGTTCAGCAGCGTGTGTTCCGAGTCGTGTACGAAGAACAAGAAGCCGGTCTCGCCGTTGCGGTTGCGGATGCCGTACCAATTGTTGATCCCGGTAGTGCTGATAGTGAGCGGCGCGTCGCGATTGCCACTATGGAGGATCACGAGCATGTAGTCGATGAGGTTCTGCGTATCGAGCAGCACGGGATAGGCGAGGTTCCGCGAGCCGTCGGGGTTGAGCCCTTGCATTTGCATGAAGATTTCATAGCGCTGAACCTGGGTCGAAGCAGCGGCGACCGAGTTGGCCAACGTCCACAGGTCTTGAAACGCGTCGAGATTACCGTTGGATACTTCCACGGTATACGGCCCCGACTCGGCTTTGATCACATCGTACTCATCCTTGTCGCCGCCGAGATAGGTTGCGGCAAAGTTCTCTTCTTTGCGCTCCTCGGTCTGGAAGATCCCCCAGAATTGGCCATTGACGTAGAGAAACGCGAAATCGCCGCGGCTGTAGTGCTGACCGAGATCGCGCATCGTGTCGCGCGAGAAGATATCGCGAACCATCGTCATCCGGACGCCGTCGGAGAAGCTCCACGAGTAGTTTTGCGAAGTGCGCAGGTCCATCCGATGGAAGACATCGGGCCCCTCATCGCCAAACAAAGCGTACTGGAGCGGGCCTTCGTACTCGTTGCGGAAGTACAGCCGGAAGGCGTGTTTGGGATTACTCGGGCTGCGGCTCCAGCCGCCGCGAATCCGCAGGCCAGCATCCAACTGGAAGCCGGGCGTGCCGTCGGGGTGAATCAACTCGATCGAAGTGGCCCGCTCCCACTCGCGGCCTCGCTGCTGCGCGTTGACGTAGATTCCCGTCGCTGGGTGGAACAGGTTCGGCAAGTCGGTGACGATCGAATAGGTGGGGATCGACTGCAAGGCGTCGATCAACTGCGGCCCCCATACCGCATGGTTCACGATATTAGGATCCATCGCGTAGTCGTGGACCTGGCCGTTGACGGTGCCGGTTGGCCAACCGGGCGGCGACGTAGAAGATTGCTGCAGTACGTCTTGCAGGAATATGTATGTTTGCGTGCTCGCGTTGTTCGGCAAATAGCCGGGGCGGAACGCCGCGGCACGCAGTACGGTGGTGCCGCTAACGTCGATCGGGCCGGTGTAGAGCGTTCCGATCGCGGGCGTGGGCGTAGCGCCGTTCGTGGTGTAGTAAATCTGTGCGTCGGGCGTGCCGACGGTGATCTCGACATGGAACGGGTCGAAATAGAACCCGTGGTCGACGCTAAACTCGGCCTTGTCGACGAAGCCGAGGTAACCAGGCGCGTTCGGGGCACCCGGCGTCGGTGTCGCGAAGTAGGCTTCCCCCAGCGCCAAGTCGTAGTAGCCGACAAGCTCCGGCAGAATCAGCACATCCGGATCGGAGGCGGAAAGATTGATTCCTTGAATGGCGAGCAGGTTTTCGCCCGGCTGTAGAAGCGAAAGGAACTCCGTGATATCGATGTTCTCGTACGTGAGAGCATCGTCGAGCGAGCGAGCCCCATTGGCAACCTTATTCCACTGCGAGGAGCCGGTCACGTTGCGGCGCGCCACTTCGACGCCGTTGATCGTGGCGATGAACGCGTCGTCGTACTTCATCCGAAGCACGAGTTGCTCGAGCGGGGCCGGGTTGTCTACATGAAACAGAATCCGCGTGTAGAAGGACGAGTTCACGTTGCGCATCTGGTTGCCGACGTCGGTGCCGACGAACTCCTGGATGCTATAACCGTCGCTGCTTTCCGGGTACGACTTAACCGCCAACCCACCGCCGGCCGTGTTGCCGACGAGCCGAAAGTTCGTGCCGTTCCACGACGCATGGGTGCCCTGGGCAGCGAAGAACTCGAGCATCGCGCCGCCGGCCCGCTCGAAGTAAATGAGTTGCAGCGGGTAGTCGCCGGCGGCATCGAACGTGAACGTGGCCAGCGTATCGCCCGGGCCGCGTGGGGCGGTAAACGCCGAAGTGAAGTCGCCAATGTCTAGCCGGAAACCGTCATCGCTACGGACGCCGAACGTCCAACTGCCGGCCGTGGGAATCGTCACCATCGCATCGACTACGACGACGAAGTGATCGACGTCCACGTTGATCTGGCCACCGGGAAACGGCGCGTTGGTGCCGTAGTAGCCGCTGTCGGTGCCGCTGCCGTGGAAGTTGATGACGTTATAGTTGCCCGCAACGAGGCTCGTAAACTTGGTCGGGTCCCCCGGAATCTCCTCGGCCACTAACACGCTTGATACGTCGATGCCAGGCGCTGCCTTGTAGTTGCGTACGGCGAAGCCAGGGATCGTTTCGCCGAAGCCAATCCCCGTGGGGCCGACGCTCCAATTAGCATCGGGGGTGTAGGCGGGCGAACTCCACACGGCATCGTAGGAGCTATTCGTGGGAACGATCGTGTGGGCCGACGAACCGGGCACGATGAACTGAAACTCGGCCGCGATCTGTCCTAGTCCGTACGAGATACCCGTGCGCTGCTCGGGAAACTCGGGCGCGTACTCGTGGGCAACCGTCATGCCGTTGGGCATGACCAGGGCTAGGTATTCGCCGTCTGCGGAAATGGCGAAATTGGTGTGCAATTCTTGTCCGGCAACCGCGCGGTTCTTATTCGAGGCGAAGACTACCAAGTATCCGTCAGGCGCCAGATCGACAGCCGGAAGCTGCCAACGCGTGAGGTTCGACGCGCTATCGGTAAGATGCCAACCATCCAGGTTGACCGTCTCGTTGCCCGTGTTGTGCAGCTCGATCCAATCAGAGGCGTCGCCGTCCTCATCGGTCAGCCCGTGGCTGTTGGAGGCCAGGAATTCGCTGATGACGACGCCCGCGAGCGCTAGCCGCGGCTCAAGCACTTCGATTCGCAGGCTGCGACCCAACCGATTCTTGCCTTTCGCCATTTTCGACATGCTCTACCCTCTGGTTCCAGACACGCCGTGCTGCCGGAAGGGCCAGCCAGTGTAGGAAGATTTGGTCAGGCTCCTAATGTATCAGCCTGTTTCAGCAGGGGCAAACAAACGGGAATCAGAGACTGGGTGCCCATTTGTTCAATCTGGCAAAGATAGGGAAGACAGTTTGCCCACAAAGTTACTTGACCGCCTGAGCTGCCCGCTGCCGCGGCGGTGTAGGCGGTTCTCCCGCAGCATGGCAGCCTATTCGCTTTTTCTTAGCAGTTGCATCCTGCGTAGCTCGCGTTAGACAGAAGTGCGCTCCACAAAAACTTATTTTCTCTTCAAATCGTCAGTCGCAATGGTTCAAATGGAGGATGCTGGCGGGGGAGCTTGATGCGACGGATTCAGACTTTCGTTAGATGATACCGCCAGAGGCGCGTCGGTCCGACGCATCTTGTTCGCTAGTGCGCCGCGTTCGCGCATCAGAACGGATTCTTATTATGGCCTCGCTTGAGAGGTCTTTTTGTTTACTGAACAACCACCGGCTGAAGCCAGTGGTTGTTCAGTTCCATTCGATGTGACCGATGCGCTGAAACACAGGAATTAGCAGCCAACAGGACCTGTTTCGTTATAACGTTATATAACGTGCCTTCTAGCCGTAGCTCACAACGGCATTGTGGACTGACTGCACTTACGCGGTTAGACTAGAATCCGATGCTCATCCGGACGCAGTTTCTGACACCAACGGTTATTGCCCTATTTCTTGCGACCTCCGTGGTGGGCAAGCGGGCGCGATCGGCCGATGTGCGTCCGCAAGACCCAATGCAGGTGCCGGCTGCGGCCAGCATCGCTGTTGGGTACAGTTACAACGGCAGCGATCCGCTACACTTTGAGTTTTCAGAACACATCTTTCGCAGCGCCGCCGACGGGCAATGGCCAGTTCCGGCTATTTCGGCTACCGATCTGGCTGAAGGCATTGTGCCCGTTATTATCGAGGGCGGTGCCCATCCCCTCAGCGGGAAACCTCAACGAATGACCGATGGCGCGGGTCCATCGGACGACGATGCACCAGGCGAGTGCTTTTTCTTCGACAACGGTGTGACCGTCGGCATCTTTCGGATCAGTCTTCCGAGTCTGGAAGAGATTGGCCAAATCAACATCTATTCGTGGCATCGCAATTTGCTCAGCGGCGGCATTCGTGCTCCACACCGGATCGACGTCTATGCCAGCGACGGAACCGCCGAGGGGTTCGACATCGATAATCCACAGGATCCCGGCTATCGCCTGATCGCTCGTGTTGATTCCTCGCGGCCAGGCAACGTCAACGAGCAATCGGGCCAGCATGGATCGTCGATCTATGCGCCGGGCGGCGGATCGATTGGGCGATTGCGGCACTTTATATTTCGCGTACATGGGCCAATTTATGCGACAGCACATTCGTTCCTTTGCGAAGTCGACATCGTCCGCCCTGAAGTTATGCTGGAGTTCTCGACCTCTGGTACTGATCGTAGTAAGTCGCACGATTTCGATGAACACATCAGTCGAATTCTGGCTCGTCGATGTCTCGAATGTCACAATTCGTCGGAGAAGTCTGGCGGCCTGGATCTCTCACGGCTCACCGCGGTCAAGGCCGGCGGCGACAGCGGGCTGCCGATCGAGCCGGGTAAACCCGATGAAAGCTATTTGGTTCAACGCATCGAAGCCGACGACATGCCTCCGAAACATCCGCTTCCGGAAAGCGAAAAGGTTGCTTTACGAAATTGGGTAGCTGCAGGCGCTCCGTGGGGAAGCGATCCTATTGATCGCTTTCGCTACGGCAGCGAGACACGCGCCGGGTACGATTGGTGGGCGCTAAAGCCGCTTGGGCGGCCACCGCTGCCCGCGACCAAGAACGCCCCTTGGGCGATGAACGAGATTGACCATTTCATTCTTAAAATGCTCGAAGAAAATGGCCTGACGCCTTCGCCGACCGCCGACCGCCGCACCTTGGTCCGCCGAGTTACGTTCGACCTGATTGGCTTGCCGCCCCATCCCGACGAGGTCGATGCGTTTGCTGCAAATGAGTCGCCGGACGCATACGAGCGGCTCGTCGATCGCTTGCTCTCATCCCCGCATTACGGCGAGCGTTGGGCTCGTCACTGGCTCGACCTGGTGCGATTCGCCGAGAGTCAGGGGTTCGAACGCAACAAGTTTTATCCAAGCGCCTGGAAGTATCGCGATTGGGTGATTCACGTCCTCAATAACGATCTGCCTTACGACGAGTTTGTTCGATTGCAGCTTGCGGGTGATGCGCTGTGCCCGGACGACCCGCTGGCCGTCACGGCCACCGGATATTTGGTTTGCGGCCCCCATGATTTGTTGGGACTAACGCAGGGCTCTAAGGCGATGCGCGTCAATACGCGCGAGGACGAACTGGAGCATGTCGTGGGGAACGTCGGCCAGACGTTTCTCGGCATGACCCTCAACTGTGCCCGGTGTCACGACCATAAATTCGACCCGCTCTATCAGCGGGAATACTTTCAACTTGCCGCGACGTTGGGCGGCGTTGAGCGTACCGTACGTACGTTTGACGCAAATAGCACAAGCGGTCCTGGCGATGACCTAACTTCGGCTATGCAGGCTGCCGATCAAGAATTAATCCGTGCACTTGGCTCGGCTGGCGCCGCGCTGCTCCGCGAAAAGCGCGCCCGAGCCATTGAAAAAGCTCATGACGATTTGAAGGCAGCTGAGGAACGAGCGGCCGCCGCCGAAAAGATACTGCAAGGCTTGAAAGACGACGCGGCTCTTAACGCGTCCGAGATGTTCGCGGATCGCCAGCGCGAGGTGCATGCCGCCAGAGATGACCTCACAGCCGCCAAGAATCCCTATTCAATCGCTGCATGGGACGAAGTTTGTGATGACCTGTCTCCGGAGGTCGTCGCGGCCGCGACGACCTGGGTGCTCAAACTATCTGCACTCGAGCAGACGGCCCGGCTCACGGTGGCGGGGCCGGTGCAAAGCATCCAATCGGCACCGCCCCAATTCTTTCATGTGCTGAGTCGGGGAAACTTCCGCCAGCCGACCGAAGTCGTTTCGCCGCGCGGATTCAAGTGTCTGAATGCGCCGACCGCAGACTGGGGCCTTTCGCCCGGCGCTCCAGAGGCCGAACGCCGAGTTCGGCTCGCCAATTGGATTACTGATTCTGAAAATCCGCTTGTGAGCCGAGTCATTGTCAATCGGCTATGGCAGCACCATTTTGGCGTCGGCTTGGTAAAAACGCCAAACGACTTTGGGTTTAGTGGTGGCCAAGCGTCTCATCCGCAGCTCCTCGATTGGCTCGCCAGGCAACTCATCGAGAACGGATGGAGCCTGAAGCACATTCATCGGCAGATCGTCCTCTCGGCAACCTATCGCCAATCGTCGGCAAGCCAGCGACAAGCGGCGCAAATCGACGCTGACAACCGCTGGCTATGGCACAAAACGCCGCGTCGGCTCGAGGCCGAGGTCTTGCGCGATGCAGTACTCGCGGTGAGTGGTCGGTTGAATCCTCGCATGGGAGGACCAAGCTTTCGTGACGTAGACATCAATGTCCAAGCTGACAATGCCGTCTACACGACCTGTGATTCGTTCACACCCACGGTCAATCGTCGCACGATTTATCGCACGGTAGTTCGATCGGCGACGCCGACGTTATTGGAAACTCTCGATTGCGCCGATCCGACGGTATCCACGCCGAGTCGCACGGTGACGACGACCCCACTCCAAGCGCTGTCGCTGCTCAATAATCCGTTCATGCACGAGGCGGCGGCGGCGCTGGCAGAACGGGCCATGCATCTTGCCGGCGACGACCGCAACCGACAGATTGAGCAAATTTACCGTTTAGCTCTACAGCGTAAGCCAACGACCGCCGAGCTTGCATCGGCCCGCCCTTACGTGGCGGAGTTCGGACTCGCGGATTTCTGCCTGGCGCTATTTAATAGTAACGAGTTTGTTTACATCGACTAAGAACCACGAACGATGTGTACCGCCTTCTACCGACGTGACTTTCTTGCAGATCTGAGCACGGGACTTGCCGGCGTCGGTTTGGCAAAATTGCTTTCGTACGACGGCTCTGCACATGCTGCCGGTGTATCCGGTGAGGCAGCCGACCCGCCTCCACATCACGCGCCTCGCGCCAAGCGAGTGCTGCAGATCTTCCTGGCAGGCGGACTTAGTCAGGTCGATTCGTTCGACTACAAGCCGGAACTCGCGAGGTATCATGGGCAGCCGTTGCCGGAAAGTGAGAGGCCGGACGTATTCTTCGGCAAGGTTGGCCTGCTGCATCAAAGCCACTGGCCGTTCAAACAATGCGGTCAGAGCGGATTCTGGGTGTCCGAATTGTTTCCGCATGTTGCCGAGTGCGCAGATGAGTTGACTTTGATCCATTCCATGGTGTCGGGCAGCGGCAATCATACACCGGCCATCTATGAAGCGAATACCGGTTTCCGAATCATGGGCTTTCCCGTAATGGGCGCGTGGCTGTCCTACGGCCTTGGTTGTGAGACGGATGAGTTGCCGACGTTTGTGTCGCTTCCCGACGCACGGGGCGTGCTCATTGGCGGGGCCAACAATTGGACCGCCGGCTTCTTGCCGGCACGGCATCAAGGCGTTGCCATGCAGAACCAGGGCACCGCCATTCCGGACTTGTACCCGAAGAAACCGCTGCCGGACGCGAAACGCAAAGCCCAATACGCCATGATTGCCGAAATGAATCACCGGCATCTGGAGAGCCATGGTCCTAGTGATTCACTAGAGGCACGCATCAACAGCTACGAGATGGCGGCCAAAATGCAACTTGCGGTGCCCCAAGTTTTGGCTTTGCAGCAGGAAACGGCCGAGACCAATCGACTTTATGGCTTGGACGATCCACGGTGCGCAGATTTCGGGCGGACTTGCCTTATTGCACGGCGATTGCTCGAACGGGGCGTGCGATTTGTGCAACTCTGGTCGGGTTACGGCGCTGGCGGTGCCAGCACCTGGGATTCGCACGATGATGTGCCAAGCCACCATGCCAGAGAGGCCGTACGTGTCGATCGCCCAATTGCCGGTTTACTGCGAGATCTTAAGCGCCGTGGCATGTGGGACGATACGCTGGTGATCTTTAATACCGAGTTTGGCCGTACGCCGTTTGCCCAATCAGCCGCAAGTACGCTTGGCAAAGGCCGCGATCACAACCAAACGGCGTTCACCGTGTGGCTGGCGGGGGCTGGACTCAAGCCTGGATTTGCATACGGTGAGACGGACCCATTCGGTTACCGGGTGGTCAAGGATCCCGTGTCGGTTCACGATTTTCACGCCACCTTATTGCACGCGTTGGGCATCGACCATGAGCGGTTGACGTACTATCACAACGGGATTCAGCGTAGGCTCACCAATGTTCATGGGCACGTCATTCACGAGCTGTTTGTCTAGAAGTACCTTCAAAATCTGGTGACCAAATCGGACGGTAGCCACCTAGAGCGCCTTTAATTTAACTGTAGCGGTATCCGGTATTTTGGAAGTAGTTT
>CAZTWS010000127.1:0-14426 GCA_964618225.1 uncultured Planctomycetaceae bacterium | reverse complement strand
CCGCGTGAAAGCATGCCACCCATCAATTCAAGACTGACAGAACACTAGGCTTTCGTGCTCCCGCGGAATACGGCACTTACCCCGGCTCGGAGCACTTTTAGGAACTCTAACAAAACCGTCTGAGAGAGGGAGACAGTCCCATTTTGCTGCGAAGACTCCGCAAAATCGGGACAGTCCCCGCCGGTTTTGTTAGAGTTCCTTAACCACCGAGGCGCAAAGGCACGAAGGGTTTTTGCTGCTGCAATCCCTTTTGAGGATCTCTAACAAAACCGTCTTCGGAGAACCAAAAATGGCTCCCGAAACCATTCTATCTAGTGGTCTGTCCATGGTCATTTGATGGGTGGCATGCCTTCGCCTTCTGGGCGTAGGCATGCTTACCCGCTACCGCGTGAAAGCATGCCACCCATCAATTCAAGACTACAGAACACTAGCCTATTTCCAAACACGTTCTTCAAGCGTTTTGAGGTTTTATTGTTCTGTTGATGCCGTTCGCTGGTTGGACGGCGTTGCCGCCGCCGCTAAAAGGGGTTGTTGAGCGGCTCAGTGGGGCTTTTTGGCTAGCTCGGCTTCAACCACTTCCACCACTTCCTCGGCATCCGGCTTCGTCTTCGAGCCAAACCGGGCCACGATGTTTCCGTCGCGATCAATCACGAACTTCTCGAAGTTCCATTTAATGTCGCCGGCAAACTTCGGAGCCTTTTCTTTCGACGTGAGGTTTTTGTAAAGCGGTGCCGCATCGGGACCGTTCACGTCCACCTTTGCCATCATGTCGAACTCGACGCCAAATTGATCGGAGCAGAATTGGGCGATCTCCTTCTCGGTCCCCGGTTCCTGCTTACCGAACTGGTTGCAAGGCACGCCCACGATTGCCAGGTCCTTCTTGCCGTATTTTTCGTGCATGGCCTGGAGTTCTTTGTACTGCGGCGTGTAGCCACAGCGGCTGGCTACGTTCACCACCATCACCACCTTGCCTTTGTACTTGTCAGCAAGGTTGATTTTCTTGCCCTCGATTGTTTTCATTTCCACGTCGAGTGGCTTTGCCTCGGCCTTCTTCTCACCATCCTTCTTCGCCTCGTCCGCCGATACCGCCTGATTCATTGCGAGCACTCCGACTGCTAACAGTGCCAAACCCAAAAAAAGTTTCATCGCGCTCTCCAGATTCAAAAAACTCCCCCAACTTGGTCGTGCTTGAATTATAAAACGCCTTGATGAGGCTCGCCACTGTTACACGCTTTCCATGAACACGGCCCGCCGCATGCGCTCCTGCCGGCGAGCATTATCGATCAAATCGGCCACATACCGAGGATTATCGATGCCCTTCATCTCAAGTTCACCGATGTTTTTACGCTTCTCGATATCTTTCTGAACAGACGTTCCCAGCACGATTTGTTTCAAATTCGGATCATCCGCCAGTACTTTGATAGTGCCCACATTCATGATCCGGTCGATCGGCCCCTGCGTTAGCGTCACATCTTCAATGCGGAGCAACTCCACGCGGTCGCGGGTTCTCGTCAATAAACCCGTTTCGTGAAATAACCGAAATGTCGTCAGCCGATAGTGCACGGCTAAACGTTGATAAACTGCCAAAAGTCCCAGTGCTCCCCACAGAACAACCACGGCAATTCCGAACACAAACCAACCGGTCGCTCCCGCAAACGTGGCTGCCACTGCACCTAGAATCGTAAGAATGGCCGCTCCGACCATCCATTGCACGAGTGCTTTTGCCGAGTAAGATCCTTCCCACAAGGTCTCTTCGTTAGGTTGGCTCGCATTGGACGCAGATAGCTTCGCTGCGCGTGTGCCAGCATTACCCCCTAACTGCGATCCGCAGTTAGGGCAAAAACTCGAGTTGGTCGGCGACTCCACCCCGCACTGAGCACACTTCATTGAAAATCCTTTCCGAACGAAACTGCCGACAAAAGCAACACGGCGGCACACATTATAGCGCCATTCGTTCCAACCAAGGAAGGATTGCTCAAAAAGCGAAGCAAAGCAGGCCGTTTGCTCCGCGAGTGGAGTTCCACCTCGCGAAGCAACTTGGTCACAATTTTAATGGTCGTGACCATGATCATGGTCATGATCGTGGGCCGACGTCTCGATCAATCCCACATACGGCTTGCCGTCGATCTCGAGGCTCAAGCGTGCCTGCTTGGTTTTTGCTTCCGACTCTCCCGCTACGAGCGTACAAAGCGGCTCGCTAATGATTTCAAAGTAAGACGTGTTACCGTCCGTTTCTCCCTCCTGAGGCACGGCCGGTAGGTCGTAGCTAATTGATTCCCCGTCCACGAGCGTGTTGATCGTCACCTTGTCGAGCTTGATCGGCGTTGGCGTCTTCGCATCGGCACCCAATATATAGATGCCCACTTTGTGCGCCGCATCATCGTGCGTCAGCTCCACATGGTGCTCTTCCGCACCAAGCTCGATGATATGCCCGCCGTGCGGACCTTCTTCGTCATGGTCGTGCTCATCGTGTCCATGTTCGTGAGCTTTTTCGCCACCCGATTTCTGGGCCGTGCCGCCGCCGCAACCGGCGAAGCCGAACAAGCAACTCATCATCAAAAACGCACAGGTAAAGGTTAGTAGACGCATTTGCAATTGCCTCCGTGGAATGCTCCAGTTTTGTTAGGTGCCAATAATTCTAAGCCATCCGAACCCAACCTGTAACCACCACGTAGGTCAGGCTTTCCAGCCTGACAAGCCCGTGAAAAAGCTCTGCCTCTTCGGCTCTGCACCAAAAAGTTATTTGTGGAAGGCGTCTCCGACGCCGATTTCGCGCGCAACCCCACGGCCGGATGTTGGCAAACACCGAATCGCGGTCGGGAGACCGCTCCTACAAAAATTGGTTCTTCAGTGAATTTAATGGGTTTCACGAACCAGCCGGCTAATATACTGCCGGCAGGATCGTTTTTTAACAGGAGGAAACCTAGGAAACGGAGTCATTTTTGAACCACAAAGACACGAAGGCACAAAGGTCGATTAAACATCTCCTGCGGCCTCATACCACAAGCAGAAAATGCCACCTCGAAGATGTACAAGTTGCTTAAATACTTCGTGTCTTCGTGCCTTCGTGGTTAAAAAATCTGTTGCCTCCTGTGGATTTTGCCTTGTTCCTATGGACAAGGTCGCCCATTCAACTCCCGGAAGAACCCAAAAATTTAAGTGCAAACCCTTACCTAACCACAAATCCGCCACCCTATCCCACCTCAAGTCCTATCCCTTCACCCAGTTCATCCGTACGACCCTGCAACGCCTCTGCCTGCCTGCGGCCAAACACCCAAAACAGCGCCGGATGCACGAAGAAATCCAGCAGCGTCGAGCTGATGAGCCCACCGATAATCACTGTGGCCACGGGGTACAAAATCTCCTTGCCCGGCTCACCCGCCGATAGCACAAGCGGCACGAGCGCGATGCCCGCCGTCAGTGCCGTCATCAACATCGGTGCCAGCCGCTCCTTGCCCGCCCGCTCGATCATCTCTGGCGTGAACGACTCGCCCTCGTGGCGAACCAAGTGCAGATAATGGGCAATCAACAGAATGCCATTTCGCGAGGCAATGCCGGCAAGCGAAATGAAACCAACCAGGCTGGCGACTGTGAGCGACTGCTTGGTAAGAATCAGCGCGGCAACCGCACCGATCGCCGCCATGGGGAGTGCCGAAAGCACCTGCAGCGAGAGATTCACCGAGCCGAACAGCGTGTATAACGCCAGGAACATGCAAGCCAACGATACCAAGCTTAACAGGCCGATCATTCGAGTTGCCGACTGCTGGCTCTCGAACTGCCCGCCCACTTCGATGAAGTATCCGGGCGGAAGCGATGCGCGGATCGGTGCCAACCGCGCTTCGATATCTCCCACGATGCTTCCCAGATCGCGTCCCGCCGTATTGCATTGAATGATGATCCGCCGACGCACGTTCTCGCGGTTAATCGTATTGGGCCCGGTCGCCTCCACGACATCGGCCACCATCGAAAGTGGCACGCCGCCACCGGTCGGCAAGTTAATCATCAGTCGACGCAGATACTCCACATCCTCCCGATACGGTTCGTCCAGCCTCACAACAAGATCGAACGATCGTTGACCTTGCAATAACTCCGAAACGGTCCGCCCTTGCATCGCCGTTTCGATAAACTCGTTCACATCCGCTACGCTTAATCCGTAGCGGGCCAACTCGTCGCGTTTAATTTGAATTTGTAGCTGCGGTATCTCGACCTGCTGCTCGACCAGCAAGTCGGTCACCCCCGGCACGCCCGAGATCGCCTTTTTGATTTGCTCCGCCTTGTTTCGCAGCACGGTCAAATCGTCGCCAAACAGCTTGATGCCAATCTGCGCTTTCACCCCAGAAATCATGTGCGAAATGAGGTGCTGCAACGGCTGCTCCGACGAGGTCACCACCCCCGGCACCAACTTCAGCGACTCACGAATATCCTCCAAAACCTCTTCGCGGCTACGGTCCCCTTTCGGATCGAGCGTCAAAATAATCTCCGACGTGTTCACTTCCATCGCGTGCTCGTCTAACTCGGCTCGGCCCGTCCGTCGCGCTACGGTCGCCACGCCAGGCACCATCATCAATCGCTCATCCACCATCTGTCCAATGCTGTTCGAGGCTTCGAGCGACGTTCCGGCAGGCGCGAGTGCATTCACCTGTACCGATCCCTCGTTGAACGGCGGCAGAAAATCGCGGCCTATTTGCGTTACCGTAAACACACTCACGCCCACCGCCGCCGAGACCACCAGCAGCACGGGCCACGGATTCTTCACGCTGAACCGAATTGCAAACCCACCAACGCTTTTCAAAAACCGCAGTAGCAAGCCGTCTTCCTCGTGCTCCATGAACTTGGCGTTCGGCAACAACCAGTACGAAAGCACAGGCGTCACCGTGAGCGAAACCACCAACGAGGCAATAATCGAAACGATGTATGCCACCGCCAAAGGTGTGAATAATCGTCCCTCCATGCCGCCAAGCGCGAACAAAGGCACAAATACGAGTACCACCAGAATCGTGCTGAACACGATCGAATTGCGCACTTCGCTGCTCGCCTCGTAAACGACCACCAGCGGGTTCTTCGGACGCGCCGAGTGCTTATTTTCTCGCAACCGGCGAAAGATATTCTCCACGTCCACAATGGAGTCATCCACCAACTCGCCAATCGCCACGGCCAAACCGCCAAGCGTCATCGTGTTGATCGACATGCCAAACCATTTGAACACTAGACCAGCCGTCACGATCGAAAGCGGGATCGCCGTAAGCGTGATAAACGTCGTCCGGAAGTTGAGCAAAAAGATAAACAGAATGATAACGACCAAAATCCCACCGTCGCGAAGCGCTTCGATCACATTCGTAATGCTCATATCGATGAGCGACCGCTGCTGATACACGGTCGGGTCGATAACCACGTCTTTCGGCAGCGTCGAGCGCAGCCCCTCGATGGCTTCCGTAATTCGCTCGGTCAATTTCCGCGTATCCGCCCCCGGCTGCTTGGACACCACCAAAATCACCGCCGGCTGGCCATTCAGGGCCGACTCGCCACGCTTGATCTGAGCCCCTTCCACCACTCGCGCCACTTGCCTCAGCAGCACAGGTCGTTCGGCATCCGCCTTCACCACGACTTTCTGCAAATCCTCGATCGTTTGCAGCCGGCCCATCGAGCGGACCAAGTACTCGCTCGTGCCAATATCCAAATAACCGCCCGTTGCGTTGGCATTGCTATTGCCGAGCGCAGTCTCTACGTCGTGCAGCGTGATTCCGTACTTCACGAGCGACTCCGGATTCACCAGCGCTTGGTACTGCAATCGCTCGCCGCCCATCGTGACGATTTGTGCGACGCCCGGCACGGTAAGCAGTCGCTGCCGAACGACCCAATCGGCCAGAGTTCTCAATTCCATCGGCGAGGTGATGCCATCCTTGCTATGCACACCGATCAGCATCACCTGCCCCATGATGGACGAAATCGGTGTCAACTGCGGCCGCACGCCTCGCGGAAGTCGATCGGCCGCCAGCGCGACCTTTTCCCCCACGATCTGCCGATCGATGTAAATGTCGGTCCCCCACTCGAACTCCACGTTGACAATCGAAAGCCCCGCGCTCGACGTGCTTCGCACCGCCTGCACGCCCGTTGCCCCGTTAAGCACCGACTCAAGCGGAAACGTGATCCGCGTTTCCACCTCCTCCGGCGCAAGCCCTGGTGCCTCGGTCATAATCGTCACCCGCGGCCGATTCAAATCTGGAAACACATCGATCGGCAAATGCCACAGCACATACCCGCCGTAAACAAGCACGACCAGCGCAATGGCAATCACCACAAGCCGATAACGCAACGAAAATCGAATGATGGAGTTAAGCATATTTGGCGGAGAGCGGAGGGCTTAGTGATTATGTCCGGCGTGGGGATCAATGCCGCCGCCGCTTTGGTTCTTCAATGCCAAGTGAATTTGAAACGCACCGTTCCCTGCAATCACCTCCCCAGAAAATAACGCCCCATCGTTCATGATGACCGCGTTCTTCTGGTCCTTGTGCTCCACATGCACCGCAACACGCTTAAAACTACTGCCACTCTGGCGATACACATATACCTCAGCCCCGTCCGTCACCACCGCAGCCGCCGGCACCACGATCCGCTTCTCCCACTTTTCCACCGGCAAACGAAGCTCCACGCGCTGCCCAGGGCTAAACCGCCACTGCACAAACCGCTGATCGCCCTCTTTGCGGTCAGACACGATCTCATTCGGCAGCCTCACATAAAAATGCTGCGCACGCGAATCGCGGTCTACCCGATCGGCCAGATAAAGCAGCTTCAATCCTTTCACGACCTCCTCGCGCCGCGCGCCTACCAAAATATCCGCGCTCACGGGCGTGTTATTCTCAATCGCGGATCGCAACTCAGGGGTATCCGCCTCGAACGCCGTGCCCTCGATGTACAAATCACTGTGATCGGCCAACACGCACAGCATCTCCCCCGCCGAAACCTGCTGCCCCAACTGCACCTCGACTGATTGCACGTGATACGGATGATCATCAACCTTCTCCTGCAACGGCGCTCGCACGGTTAGCGACTGAATCAAATGCCGCGTTTTCACGATCTCATCCACTTGGTCGTCACTCAGGCCATGCAATAGCAACGCTTGCCGCTGGGATTGCAACCGCCCGGCAAGCTGCCTCAGCTCGTAGTTCTGCTCGATGATTCGCTTGCCAGCGATCACCCCCTCGGTCAATTCCTCCAGCCGCTTGATTTCCGCCTTCACCACATCCAACGATTCAATCGTGGCCAAAAATTCGCTTTGCGCAGTCACCAAATCTTCGTGCGTCGGACGGATATCAAACAGCGGAGCCTGCTGCGGAATCGCCTCGCCCTGATGCACCACGATTTTCGTCACCACACCCGTCACCGGGGCAGACACCCGTATCTGCGACTTCCCCGGGCGCTCCACCACCATCCCCGGCATCGAAATCGTTCGCTGGTACTCGCCCAACGAAATCGTGAACGGCTTGTAGCGAATGTTCTGCAGTGCGGCCGAGCTCAGCGTAATCGAATTCGCATCCTCATGCGTATGATCCTCGTGCTCGCCCTCCTGCTGCCTTCCCGCCACATCTCCGGCAGCAGATATCCAACGATCGAAGTGATCGCGAAAGCGATAGGCCACCACACCGCCCACGGCGAGAACCGTCGCAAGCGTTGCCAGCAGCGTAACCACCAACCGGCCAGAACGACGATGGGACATTAAATGAACCACAATAAAACTCCCGCGCCGTGGCGCATACGAGTCGCTTCACAAACCAACGAAACAGCCTGGGAAACGCCAACTATTTCTCAGCGAGCCGGGGCTTCCTGCCCTCAAGGATGCGGACCGTCACTCGGCCCGCTTGCTTCAAGAATGTGGCTCCCTATAAGAGCCAACAAAAACCAGATGTCGCGCGATTCTCAAATAATCAGCGCGCAGTGCCACACATAGAGCTCCGTGGCATAACAATCGCCCCGCATTTCAGGGGCGCGAACACTGCCGGCCCGCAAACTCACCACATACGGCTCAACCGCCGGCAACATAAAGACGTACGTCATTTGAACTAACGAACTCACTTGCTGCGTTTCCGCTTTCACGTAACTGCAACTCGCATGAGCACACGGCTCACACGGCTCATGCTCGTGAGGCGGATGCCCACCATGATGACAATGCTCATGGCTATGTCCATGCTTCTCGCAACCAGATGCAGCCGCTACCACCTCCGCGCCATACTCGCACGCATGGTGGATGCCACAGCCCAACAACGCGTGGACCGCAAACACCAGGCTCGTTAATAGGAAAACTACAGCGGGCATGCTTTATATCAACTTTGAGAGGAGACTACTTCCATTCTCCATCGCGTACCATATTTGGTCAATTCGAGCTTTTCCCAGCCAAATGGCTTATGCCACGCGCTGCGTCCGCGGCCTTGAATCGGCCCGAATCGAGCCATCGGACAGTTGCAGCACCCGGCCGGCACGCTCGGCAGCCGTGGGATCATGCGTCACCATCACCACCGTCCGGCCCTCACCGCAAAGCTCCCCTAAAAAGTCTAGCACATGCTCCCGCGTGGCCGGGTCCAAATTCCCGGTCGGCTCGTCCGCCAAAATCACGGGCGGATCATTCACCAACGTCCGCGCCAACGCCACGCGTTGCTGCTGCCCCACGCTCAACTCGCTCGGCTTGTGGTGCATCCGCCCTTCGAGCCCAACTCGTTTCAGCAGTTCAACCGCCCGTTCCCCGGCATCCGCTCCGTCCTCACAAGCAAGCATCAACGGCACTTGCACGTTCTCCAGCGCCGTCAAATACGGAACCAAATTGAACGTCTGAAACACAAAGCCGATCTTCTGCAACCGCATCCGCGCACGCTCCGCGGCCGTCGTCTCGTAAAGCGACTTCCCGTCCAGCATCACGCACCCCGCACTAGGCGCGAGCATACCGCCGAGAATCGAGAGCAACGTCGTCTTGCCGCTGCCGCTCGAGCCCACGATCGCCACGAACTCGCCACGACTCACACTCAGATTCGTCGCCCGCAGCGCGGCAACCTGCCCTTGCTTGTGCAAGTAGCTCTTAGAAACATCCTTCAATTCAAACATCGCTACACCTCACGAAAGCAAAGACAAGGATCAATCATCGCCGCACGACGAGCCGGCAAATAACTGGCCACAATCGCAACGAGCGCCGCCAGCACCAGCGCCACGCCCGCAAGCCACGCTACCGGTCGCACTGCAATGCCGGCCCAATATGGCCCCGCACCCACGGCCAATACCGTGCCGCCAACGTACCCCAGCAACCCGCCCGCGAGTCCGATCACCAGCGCTTTGCCCAGGAACAATCGCGAAATGAGCGACGGCGTCGCGCCGAGCGCCATCAACGTGCCGATCTCGCGACGCCGTTCCGTCACGTTCGCGAACATCGTTCCGGCAATGCTCGCCACGCCCACGATCAGCAGAATCGCAAAGAACAAGTACGACAGCTTCGTCATCAACCGATTCACGGCAACCTGTGTATCCACGACTTGCGTAATCGTCACGACTTTCGCATCGGTAAACATGTTCTGCAACTCGGCCGTCAGCCCGCCGGCCGCGTCTTCGCAGCAAGCCATGATCTCGATCACGTTCACCGACTCGCCCTTGTTCGCCAGCGCTTGCACGGCATGCAAATGCGCAAACACGCGGCTGTCGTCCACGGTCCCCGTTGCCGAAACAATGCCCGACACCACGAACGGCTGGCCAAACAGCATGATCTGCTCACCGCTTTTTACGCCAGTCGCCTCGGCAACGTCGGCACCCAAATACACTTCCGACTGACGAATCTCGCGAACGTACCGCCCCTTAGCCAAATTTTCGACCTCTGGACGGTTCACATCGTCGAGTTGCGCGTGCTTCTTGCAACCTTCGTGCTTGTTGCTGAAAGCCATCGTGCTTCCCCACGCGGCTTTCGCTTCGAATTCGCTCTGCGGCAAAATCCCGGTCAGCGTTACCCGCCGGCCGTTCAACTCCATCGGCACGCTCAGCTTGGGAGAAATCTTCTCCACGCCTTCAAGATTCGCCAAAGCCAACGTCACCGCATGTTCCTCGGGCAACATGCCGCCGTTCGCGTCGGCCGCGTAATAATCCTGAAGCGTCGCCGCCTGCGGCAACAACAACACGTTCGCGCCTAACGCTTCCATCTGCGACGACACCGCCAGCTCCGAATAAATCGTTATGCTGCGAATCGCCACCAACGCCGTCACGCCGAGCGTGATCGAAAGCAGGCACGTCAGCATCGCGGTCGGCCGTTGCCGAAGCTCGCGCCAAATCAACTTCGTGAGCGTCATCATCTAGTTAGCCTTCTTGTTGTGCTTGCAGTTCGGGTCATCACAGCATTTGCCAGCCGCGTGCAACTTGGTGGCAATGTCGGCCATCGTGACATGCGAGGCAAACTTGCCGACCAACACTCCCGGCGGAGCCATCACCACCACCGACGAAGCCTGCACGCTGCTCGGCGTGTAATCCATGTCCTTCAAAAATCGAGCTTCGTTCTGGTCGTTGGCCACCACATCCACCACCAAGATTCGCGGCCGGAACGCATCATCTTGCGTGAACTCGAGCGCGCCGAACGGCAGCGGAGCATCGGCCGTGGGCTTCACATGCACTACCACGATCTTCTTGTCCTGTAGCGCCTTGGTCACCGTCACCATCGCCGGGGTCACGATCGCGCGATCGAGCATTTCATCGCTCGGACGCCGTGGAAATACCGCCGTAATCGCACCATTGTCGGCCACGCAAATCGCCAACGGCATCGGCGCGCGGCTCACGCCGTACTGCGTCACCACTTGCTCGTTTGCCGGGTCCTTCACGTCCACACTCAACCACGTCGCCTGCGACGCCTTCCGATCGACACCACGACGAATCGTCTCCGTAAACTGCTGGGTGTTCGCATCATTCTGCTTCCAAAACAGAATGTACGTGAACGGTGCAGCCTGCTTCGTGCTCTGTAAACCGCTCGAATTCGTTGCTGTAGGCAACGTGGCCACGCGTTGCGCTCCTTGCTGGGCAATACATGTCGTACCCACCGCGGTGTACGCAAAAACCGCTAGTATCCAACTCTTGGTTAGTCGCATGATTAAATCCCCCCGGATCAAAATGCTGGTTAAATATCGATGCCCGAAATACCGCGTCATGCTAGCTGTGCGCTGAACAGGCTTTATCACGCCGCGCGAGCGCGCAGCAGCAATGCACAAACTATTTCATCGGCACGCATCTCAGATCAGAATGATCTGATGCAAAAGATGTAGCCGCATTGGCGGCCACTGCGCGACATCACCACGCATTTCAAGATTACACCTGCTGGCAACCGCCAACTGCAACAATGAGCTGATTTGCTCTGCGCCGGTTGCAGGCACACTGTCGAACGCTCGCACCATCTGGCTGGCATCTACAACGCATTTCGGCGTCGGAACATAAATACACAACCCCTTGCATTCGATTTTGCAGTCGCATGGCGAAGAGCCGTGCTGCGTCGTGTGATGAGTTGCCGTATCGTCACAATGCTCGCAGCAGCACTTGGTTGCCACCTGCTCGACAGGGGTAGCGTCATTCTGTGCAACCGCGTCACGGTGGCAACGGCAGCAACCAGCCAGTGCATGCACTAGCAGCATCGTCGCCAACAAATTGCACAAGATCGCACGCATCGAAAATAATCTCACTCAGTTGCCTCGCGCTCTATCCCACGAGGCACAGCACCATATCGACTACCTCACCGCCAAATCAACACCAATATCCCAAGCACTCCCCCCACAACTAACAACGGATAAAAACTCACTCCCCCCCACTCACCGGCCCCACCAACAACCCATCAATCTCGGCCCACTTCTTCCAAGCCATCTCCACATTGTCCAAATAAGCCAAATTCTGCTGCGCGTAAGTCTGCTGAATCGTAAGCACTTGCAGATAATCGATTTCGCCGTCCTGGTAACCAGCCGTCATCATTTGCAGTGTCTCGCGAGCCGTCGGCAAAACCTTGTCCGCATATCGCATCGCACGTTCGCGCGCCGTCGCGTAATCTCGCAACGCTGCCGCCAAACGTTGCTCGAGCGCCAACTCGCGATCTTGCAGCGCTGCTTGAGCCGCCGCCAATTCGCCACTTGCCTGAATGACGCCACCCTGGTTCCGATTGAACACCGGAATCGGCACGCTCACCTGCACGTTCGCTATCTGGTCCTCGGTCGCATTGTCGAACTGGGTGCCCGCTTGCACCGTCACGTTCGGCACCTTCTCGACGCTCGCCCTGCGGACCTGGGCCCGTGCTCGATCGATTCGATAACGTAGTTCCGAAAGCTCCGGGCTTTCCAGCATCAATCGCTCTCGCGATGCCTCCCAGATAAACGCCGGCAACGGCTGTGTCAGCGTGTCATCCAGCGGCACAGGCAAAGGATCGGTCGTCCCAATCATCGTCGACAACCGCCGCCACGCCGCATCACGCCGCTCCCGTGCTTGCACTTCTAAAAGCATCGTCGCTTCAAGTTCCACTTGGCTTTGCAACAACGTGACACGAGGAATTTCCTTCGCCTGTAATCGGTCCTCACTCAACCGCACCGCTTCTTTCGCGATATCCACAAGCTGACGCGATAGCACCACAGCACGCTCCGCGGCTAATAGCTCGAAAAAATACATGCGCACGGTCGTCAGCACTTGCAACCGCACCGTTTGCGCACGCTGCTCAGCCGCCGCCACCTCGCGACTCGCCACCACTCGATTCAGCCCCAACTTGTTGGCGGTCACGAACTCTTGGCTCAAGTAACCACCTTGCTGACCAGCCCGGCCCTCGTCGCCAATTTCGCTTGCCGAATACGCAATTTCGGGATTCGGTCGCAAACCAACCTGCAGCCAGTTACCACGCGCTGCACGCACTTGCCCCATTGCCTCTCGCAAAGCCGGATGATACCCCAAGGCCATCATCTGCGCTCCCGTCAGTGTCAAACGATCGTCTTCGGCACTGGGGTCGACCGGCGGCAACGGAATCGGATCGCGAGGCTTTTGCTCGCCTGCTTTATCCTCGGGTACCGGCAGCGACTCCCCGTAGCCAGCTTTGCCTTCCGAGTTCGCATCTGCCTGCATGTCCAACAGCGGAAACGCGGAAGACGCAGCCTCCTGCGCCCTTGCTTGCGCAGCGGCCAAAGCAAAAATGACTGCGGCCAGAAACACTGTTACAGAAAACAACCGCACAATCCCCCCTAACCGCCAGCGAGCCGGGGCGTCTCCGCCCCCCGACGGCCTGGTAGCTTCCAGCGACCAGTCACCCCACAGCTTGGCTCATAAATTCAAGTCAAGCCACAAAACTCGGAACTCATATGACAATGCAATCGCACCCGCTTGCGGCTTAGCGGATATTTTTAGGCAAAGCCCCTCAACCCACTCAGAACTCAGAGCACGTACTATAAGCCAGCCGCAAAGCGGCGTCAGTTCATAGCTGGGGCCGGCAGCCCCTGGGAGCAGTGCTACCCACCACTACCATCGCAATTTAATAAATCCTGGGTCCATCATTTCGTATCGGTTATAACAATAATGCCTATCCACAATTCCCCGCATCCGTTCCCGCCATGAAGCTAGCACGACGCCAACGCTAGCAACACAACTCCAATGAGCATGAAACCATTCACTCGCATCACCACCACCGCCACGCTCGCTTTACTCGCGACCGCTTACGCAGGAAGCCAACTCATGTCTCAACCTAATAATGACTCCGCCGCCTCGAGCGATTCGGGCAAGAACACGAACGACACCAAAGACAAGCCGCCCACCAAACCCGACGACAAAAAAACCAAACTCGAACAAGCCACGTTCGGTTCAGGCTGCTTCTGGTGTACCGAAGCCGTGTTCCAAAATCTTCGCGGTGTAAAGTCGGCCGTCTCCGGCTACAGCGGCGGAAACGTGCCCAACCCGACTTACGAAGCAGTGTGCAGTGGCCGCACCGGCCACGCTGAAGTGATCCAAGTCACATACGACCCCACCGCGATTTCCTACGACGACCTGCTCCGCGTCTTCTGGCGCACCCACGACCCCACCACACTCAATCGACAAGGCCACGACGTCGGCACGCAATACCGTTCGGCCGTCTTCTACCACAACGACGAGCAACGCAAAGTCGCCGAAGCCTACAAGAAACAACTCGACGAATCAAAAACCTTCGACACGCCAATCGTCACCGAAATCACCAAGTTCGAAAAGTTCTACCCGGCCGAGGACTACCACCAAAAATACTTCGACCTCAACCCCAACCAAGGCTACTGCGCCATGGTCATCCGCCCCAAAGTCGAAAAGTTCAACAAAGAATTCGCCGACCTGATCGAGAAAAAATCCCCCACGAAAAAATAACTCTAGCAATTCAGCATACTTATTGTCTCACTTTGGGATCTAAAAACCCTCGCCTTCAGGCGATCACTTCCAGT
>CAZTWS010000126.1:0-14646 GCA_964618225.1 uncultured Planctomycetaceae bacterium | reverse complement strand
ATTCTTGCCACTCAACTCGGCCAGACGAACCTGGTTGTGTTTTCGCTTGGCCTCGCCGCGCTCGCTTTACTGATTATTGGAGATCGATTCTTTCCGGGCCGCCCGGTGGCTCTTGTCGTGGTTGCCATGACGATTTGTGCCGTGTCGCTCGCTGGCCTAGTTGATTATGGAGTTTCGGTCGTCGGCACACTGCCGGCTGGATTGCCGACCTTTTCCTGGCCATCGCTGCGGTTGCGAGATGTAGACGGAGTCATCCCACTCGCTGCGGCCTGTTTCCTTTTGGCATATGTAGAGGGCGTTTCTGCTGCTCGCGCACTTGCGGACAAGCACGGTTACAAAATCAACTCACGCCAGGAACTCTTGGCACTAGGCGCGGCCAATCTGAGCGCGGCTTTCTTTCAAGGTTTTCCAGTCGCGGGCGGGCTCTCGCAATCTTCCGTCAACGACAAAGCGGGAGCCAGAACACCGCTGGCACTTGTACTTGCTTCGGCGACGATCGGAATTTGCTTGTTGTTTTTCACCGGGCTTCTGCACAACCTGCCGAATGTGGTTTTGGCCGCGATTGTTCTCGTCGCTGTGCGGGGCTTGTTCGACGTGACGGCTCTTCGACATCTGTGGCGCGTGAGTCGCGTTGAGTTCAACATCGCAATGGTCGCACTGTTCGGTGTGCTGCTATTGGGCATCTTGAAAGGCGTACTCGTGGCCGTCGTCGTGTCACTGCTGACGCTTTTGGCTACAGCGGCGCACCCGAACGTTGCCTTCCTGGGGCGTATCCCAGGTTCGCGGCGCTACTCAGACCTGGAAAGGCATTCAGATAATGAGCAAGTTCCCGGTATCTTGATCTTTCGAGTCGAGGCGTCACTGCTCTATTTTAATGTCGAGCACGTGCGCAACATCGTGTGGGCTCGGATTGGGGCAACGGACTCTCTGCAACTAGTTGTTTGTGACCTCTCCAATTCACCTTATGTCGATGTCGCCGGAGCCGCCTTTCTTGCAGCGCTGTATAAGGAACTCGCAGCGCAGAGAATCGCCTTGCGTATTGTGGAAGCTCATGCCAGAACGCGTGACTTGCTGCGAGCCGAGGGATTGGAAGAACAAGTCGGTTACTTTGGTCGGCATATGTCCGTTGATCAGGCCATCATGGAATCGGCGCATAAGGGGCAGGCTACCTAGTCGCCAAACAGCCATCGTTACAAAAGCCTTCGATTGCCCTAATTTGCAACCGGAAGTCCCGAGTTTCATGCGCGATACTATCACGCGTACGATCCTGTCAGTATATTAACGAGAACTATCTCGTCGTTGTTCGAACCTATGCTGTTTGCCGCGATCTCGGCTATATGATCGCGATGTGGGAGGGTGCATTGATGATTCCCGCTTTTCGCTACCTCACAAAAAGGAATGCGCGATGTCGACTGTAACAACGAAACAAACGCGGAAGTCTGGAAAAGAACTCAAGTTTGCAGCGGACGGCCCACTTTCGGTGACGGAGCTGGATAAGCTGGACGCTTACTGGCGGGCTTCCAACTATCTGTCGGTCGGGCAAATTTATCTGCTCGACAATCCTTTGCTGCGGGAGCCTCTCAAGCGCGAACATATCAAGCCACGGCTGCTTGGTCACTGGGGTACGTCGCCTGGCCTCAACATGCTGTGCGTGCATCTTAATCGGGTCATTAAGAAAGATGACCTGAATTTAATTTACATCATTGGTCCTGGGCACGGCGGTCCATCGCTGGTCGCCCATGCATATCTGGAAGGCACCTATAGCGAGGTGTATCCAAACATCAGTCAAGACGAAGAGGGAATGGCACGGCTGTTTAAACAGTTCAGCTTCCCCGGCGGAATTCCCAGTCACGTTGCTCCGGAGACCCCGGGCAGCATTCACGAAGGCGGTGAACTTGGCTATGCGCTGAGCCATGCCTACGGGGCGGCATTCGACAATCCCGATTTGATCGTCGCCTGTGTTGTGGGCGACGGAGAAGCCGAAACGGGTCCGCTGGCTACGGGTTGGCACGGCAACAAGTTCCTCAACCCGGCTCGCGACGGATGCGTTCTCCCGATCCTTCATTTGAATGGCTACAAGATCGCCAACCCTTGCTTCCTGGCTCGCATCCCCAAGGATGAATTGCAAAAGTTGTTCGAGGGCTTGGGCTACAAACCATATTTCGTTGAAGGTAGCGACGCTGGGTCTGTTCATCAGCAATTGGCGAGCGTGCTCGACACCGTGGTTGCCGAAATCAAACAAATCTGGTCCGAAGCCCGGAACGGAAGCGCAGTCAAGCGCCCTGCTTGGCCAATGATCATCTTTCGCACGCCGAAGGGCTGGACCTGCCCGCCGGAAATCGACGGCAAGAAGTGCGAGGACTATTGGCGCAGTCACCAGGTGCCGATGGGAGACCTGGACAAGCCGGAACACATTCGAATCCTCGAACAGTGGATGAAGAGCTATCGGCCGGAAGAACTCTTCGATGACCAGGGTCGGCTGAAACCCGAATTGGCTGAGCTAGCGCCGCAAGGTCATCGCCGGATGAGCGACAATCCGCACACCAACGGTGGCCTCTTGATGCGCGACCTTAAGATGCCCGACTTCCGCAAATATGCGGTTGACGTTCCCAGCCCCGGCGCCACCACCGCCGAGTCTGCCCGCGAGATGGGCAAGTTCCTGCGGGACGTCATGAAGCTAAATCTCGAAAGCAAGAACTTCCGCCTGTTCAGTCCCGACGAGAATAATTCAAACCGTTGGCAAGATGTGCTCGACGTGACTACGCGCTGCTACATGGCCGAAATCTACCCGGAAGACGACAAACTTAGCCCCGACGGCCGCGTGATGGAAGTCCTCAGCGAGCATCAATGCCAGGGCTGGTTGGAAGGCTACCTCCTAACGGGCCGACACGGATTCTTCTCGTGCTATGAAGCGTTCATCCACATCATTGACTCGATGTTCAATCAGCACGCCAAGTGGCTCAAGACCTGCAACCACATCTCGTGGCGGCGGCCGATTGCTTCGTTCAACTACTTCCTCAGTTCCCACGTCTGGCGCCAAGACCACAACGGTCTTAGCCATCAGGACCCAGGGTTCATTGACCATGTCGTCAACAAGAAGGCGGAAGTCATCCGTGTCTACCTGCCGCCCGACGCCAACTGTTTGCTGTCCGTAACGGATCACTGCTTGCGCAGCCGCAACTATGTCAATGTCGTTATCGCTGGGAAGCAACCCGCTCCGCAGTGGCTGACGATGGATCAGGCCATTAAGCATTGCACGGCTGGCCTGGGCATTTGGGAATGGGCATCGAACGACAAAGGCGGTGAACCGGATGTCGTCATGGCGTGCTGCGGCGATGTGCCAACGCTGGAAACATTGGCCGCCGTTGACCTGATTCGAAAGCATCTGCCCGAATTGAAGGTTCGGGTCATCAACATCGTAAACCTGATGAAACTGCAGCCGCAATGTGAGCACCCGCATGGCTTGTCGGATCACGACTTCGATGCGCTATTCACCAAGGATAAGCCGATAATTTTCGCGTTTCATGGCTACCCTTGGCTGATCCATCGCCTCACCTACCGGCGGGCGAACCATAAAAATATCCACGTCCGAGGTTACAAAGAAGAAGGCACAACCACAACGCCGTTCGACATGGTCGTAATGAACGAGCTGGACCGCTTCCATCTTTGTGCAGACGTGATCGATCGCTTGCCGCAACTCGGTGCCCGGGCCGCCTATTTCAAGCAGGCAATCCACGAAAAACTGATCGACCACAAAGAGTACATCGCCGAGCACGGCGACGACATGCCCGCGATCAGCGGCTGGAAATGGGGCATCAAAGAGCCGGCAAAAATGCGAGGTACGTCCACTGAAGGAGATAACGTCTAGCCTTCAAACTTAACATCCTGCGAAGGAGCCGGTTTATGTCCAACGTTATGGCTCAGAAGCAACTGAAGCAGTACGAAAATGGAGCGCTACGGTTTACCGACAGGGATGACTTCGACGAATACGATCGACACCTCGTGTTCGACCACGTTGTATCCGACAAAGACGCCAGCCAGCGCGAACGCTTCGAGGCCGTCGCCCGCTCCTTGCGCGATCTGCTTACGCAGCGTTGGCTGTTGACGCAGCAGACGCACGACCGGGAAAACCCCAAGCGGGTCTATTACCTGTCGATGGAGTTCCTGATCGGCCGAACGCTTTCCAACAACATCATTAACCTGGGTGTTGAGCAATTCGTGCGAGAGGATCTCCAATCCGATCCACTGCAAGATTGGAAACAGATGGTCGAGTCCGAGCCAGACGCCGGATTGGGCAACGGCGGTCTGGGCAGGCTAGCTGCCTGCTTCATCGACTCATTGGCAACCCTTCAAATTCCCGCAGTCGGTTATGGTCTGCGGTACGAATACGGAATCTTTCGGCAATCGATTGAAAATGGATTCCAGGTCGAACAACCCGATCGCTGGCTAGCTCAGCCGGATCCGTGGGAAGTGACCAGACCGCGCGAATCGGTCAACATTCCATTCGGCTGCAAATTTGAAATGAAAGACGGGCGTATCCGTGCTATCTCAGGGCACCCGACGGAACTTATCGGCATACCTTTCGACCGTCCCGTGGTAGGCTACGGAGGTCGCACCATCAATACGCTGCGGCTGTGGCAAGCGGCTTCGCCCGACTACTTCAATTTTGGTGAATTCAGCTCGGGCGATTTCGTCGGCGCAATGGCAGACCGGCTCGTCGCCGAGACCGTTACCCGCGTTCTTTATCCCGATGACTCCACGCAAGCGGGGCAAGCGTTACGATTTGCGCAGGAATATTTTCTGGTCTGCTCGTCGCTGGCCGACATTGTGGCCCGTTTTCGACGAGCGAACAACGATTGGCGGCTTATCTCCGATAAGGTCGCGATCCAGCTTAACGACACGCACCCGGCAATGGCTGTCGCCGAGTTGATGCGGATTCTGCTCGATCAGGCACAGCTAGGCTGGGATGATGCGTGGAACTTAACGGTTCGCACGCTGGCCTACACGAATCACACCCTGCTGCCGGAGGCTCTAGAAAAATGGCCTGTTCGTTACTTCGAGTTGGTTTGTCCCCGGCTCCTAGAGATCATTTACGAGATTAATCGCCGATTCCTCGCTGACGTCTCTCAGCGTTTTCCCGACGACGCTGGACGAATCCAGCGGATGAGCATCGTCGACGAAGGATCGCAGCATCAGGTGCGCATGGCCAATCTTGCGATCGTTGGCACACACAGTACGAACGGTGTGGCCAAGATACATTCCGAGTTGCTGCGCGCGACGACGGTAAAAGACTTGGCGGAAATGTTCCCCGAGCGGTTCAACAACAAGACGAACGGCATCACCCCTCGCCGTTGGCTCGTGCAAGCAAACCCGGCTCTTACTCGCGTGATCACCGATGCAATCGGCGACAACTGGTGTACCGACCTTGGCCAGTTGAGGCAACTCACGCCATTAGCCGACGACAGCAGCTTCCGTAATGCATTTTGCAAGGCCAAGCGCGACGCGAAAGCCGCCTTTGCAAACTGGATCAAGTTATCTGGTCAAACTGTCGATCCAGACACGATCTTTGATTGTCAAATTAAGCGTATCCACGAATACAAACGACAGCTCCTCAATGCGCTGCGAATCGTCGTGCTCTACAATCGTCTGCGCCAGGATTCGAGTTACGACATCGAGCCAAGGACGTTTTTCTTTGCGGGAAAGGCGGCTCCCGCCTATCACTTGGCGAAGCTGATCATCAAATTCGTCAACAATCTTGCTGCCACGATCGATGGCGACCCGGCGACCCGCGCCCGCATCAAGGTGGTCTTCTTGCCCGATTACTGCGTGACCCTCGCCGAGCATCTCATTCCCGCGAGCGACGTATCCAATCAGATTTCGACAGCGGGCTACGAGGCTAGCGGCACAAGCAATATGAAATTCATGTTGAACGGTGCGTTGACGCTCGGCACTCGCGACGGTGCCACGATCGAAATGGCCGAGGAAGCGGGCGAGGAAAACTTTTTCCTGTTTGGCCTCACGGCGGATCAAGTTGCGAGCAGTCGATCTTGGTACAACCCGCGTTGGCACTATGACAATGAGACCGAAATTCACGAAGCACTGGACTTGATCTCTTCCGACCACTTCAGCCCAAACGAGCCGGGCATTTTTAAGCCGCTTTGGGATGTGCTCGTGACCAACGGCGACCACTACATGCACCTGGCCGATATGAACTCCTATCTCGACGCCGATCAACGCCTGAACACGCTGTACCGCGATACCGATGCATGGGCACGAAAGGCAATTCTCAATGTGGCCGCATCAGGCAAGTTTTCCAGCGATCGCACGATTGCTGAATACGCGGCCGGCATCTGGGGTACCGAACCGTGTCCCGTGGAGTGAAGCAACTTTTGCACGTGGTGCCCTCGTATTCTATTTATTGAATCATGCATTGAGAATGAACGCGTCAGTTTGGCTGTCAGCTGTCGGCAAGACCGATTGGCCGACAGCTGATGGCCGACAGCCCGATGTCCCGCTCAGTTTCAATGCAATCATCAATAGGACAGCCATGACACACGCTGCACCAGCGGGCAAAAGTTTTCCACTTGGCGCGACTGTCGTCGAGAACGGTGTCAACTTCAGCCTATTCTCTCGAACGGCCACGGGTGTTGAATTGCTGTTCTTCGATCGGGACGAAGACGACACACCATCATGCGTGGTTCAACTCGATCCGGTATCAAATCGAACCTATCACTATTGGCACGCGTTAGTGCCTGGTGTCCTTCCGGGACAGCTCTATGGTTTTCGCGTGAACGGACCAGATGCGTCAACTCGCGGGCTGCGGTTTGATTCAGCGAAAGTCTTACTCGACCCGTACGGCAAGGCCGTGGTGGTTCCGAAGAGCTACAATCGGCAATCTGCAACCGAGCGGGGCGGCAACGCCGCTTCGGCGATGAAAAGTGCCGTTGTAGACCCAAGTGCGTATGACTGGGAGGGCGACGAACCGCTATGCCTGCCCTCGGCACAGACCATCATTTATGAGATGCATCTGCGTGGATTCACACGCCATCCTAGTTCCGGAGTCGGCGAGAAAACGCGTGGCACCTATGCCGGCCTGATCGAAAAGATCCCGTATCTGCAGCAGCTCGGAATCACCGCGGTAGAACTGCTGCCGGTCTTCCAATTCGACGCACACGATTGCCCGCCAGGAAAAGTTAATTATTGGGGCTATGCCCCCATCTCATTCTTCGCACCACACCAGGCATACAGCTCGCGGCAAGATCCGCTCGGCCCGGTTGACGAATTCCGCGACATGGTCAAGGCGCTTCACCGCGCCGGCATCGAAGTCATTCTCGACGTGGTGTTCAACCACACGGCAGAAGGTGACCAACGTGGACCAACACTTTGCTTTCGTGGCATCGATAACCCAACATACTATATTCTCGAAGCAGGCGGTTCTCGGTACGCTAACTACACCGGCTGCGGAAACACACTCAACGCTAACCATCCGATCGTGCGGCGGATGATTGTGGACAGCCTTCGTTATTGGGTCGAACACATGCATGTCGATGGGTTCCGCTTTGACCTGGCTTCTATTATGTCCCGCGATGCGAACGGCCATCCGTTGCCGAACCCGCCTGTGCTATGGGACATTGAGTCGGACCCAGCACTCGCGGGTACAAAGCTGATCGCCGAGGCGTGGGACGCTGCTGGGTTGTACCAAGTTGGTAGCTTCATTGGTGACTCCTGGCGAGAATGGAACGGGCGCTTCCGTGACGATGTTCGCGACTTCTTGCGCAGTGAACCCGGCGCGCTCCGCCGAGTAGCAGACCGGATGGTCGGAAGCCCCGAGATCTACGGCCACAAGCAGCGCGAAGCCGAGCAGAGTATTAACTTCGTGACATGCCACGATGGCTTTTCGTTGAACGACCTTGTCTCCTACAACCAGAAACACAACGAAGCGAACGGTGAAGACAACCGCGATGGCGCAAACGACAATCGCAGTTGGAACTGCGGCGTCGAAGGCCCCACGGACGATCCAAGCGTGGAGAAGTTGCGCAACCGTCAAGTGAAGAACTTTTTGACCATCACCATGATGTCGCTGGGAACGCCCATGATTCTGATGGGTGATGAAGTTCGACGCACGCAACACGGCAACAACAATGCCTATTGCCACGATAACGAGATAAGTTGGTTCGACTGGTCACTTTTTGCTAAGCATGGCGACGTTCACCGGTTTGTTCGCTTACTCTGCGAGCGGCGCGTATTGCGCAGCCAGGAGTACGAGCAGCAGCGAGTAAGCCTTAGCACAATGCTTCGCGAAGCGACAATGGCGTGGCACGGAGTGAAACTGAATCAGCCAGACTGGCGCAATGGATCGCATAGCGTGGCGTTGGGTGCCGAGCTTCGCGGCGAAGGGTTAGCCTTTCATTTCATCTTCAATGCGTTTTGGGAACTACTCGACTTTGAATTGCCTGAGCTGCCCACCATGAATTCATGGCGGCGATGGATTGATACATCTCTAGATTCACCAGACGACATCGTTTCCTGGGAGAAATCCCCGCCGATTACCAGCAATATGTATCGAGTCGCAGATCACTCCGTGGTTATGCTTTATACGAGCAGCAAAGGATGAGATAGATCGACGCTTCGATTGGATTACCCAGTGATTCAACACACTCTGGTCCATATTCAACGAAACCCGTAATTGTCGTAACGCAGGTTATAGATTCTTTGAACGTGTAAAGGCTTCTGCAAGCAACCTTCATCTGCTGATGACTAATGCAATCCTCATTCTGAATGCGGGTTCTTCGAGCCTGAAGTTCTCGGTATTTTGCGATCGTGAACCGCCTGAGTTGCTTCTGCGCGGCCAGTTAGAGGCATTGCAAACGGAGCCTCAGTTTGTTGCTCACGGTGCGTCCGGGAAAATTGTGGATAAATATGGCTGGCCAGCCGGGGCAACATTGTCGCATCAAGACGCGATCGAGTTTCTGCTCGATTGGGGAGAGTGCCGCCAATCTGGTGGTCTTCGTCTGGTGGCGGCCGGTCACCGCGTCGTGCATGGCGGTACAAAATTCCTCCAGCCGGTCTTCTTGGATGGCGATGTGCTCGCCGACTTAGAGACGCTTGTGCCATTGGCACCGTTGCATCAACCGCACAACCTCGCCGCAATTCGGGCAGTCACCCGCTATGCGCCCGCGCTTCCGCAGGTTGCTTGCTTCGACACATCATTCCATCGGACGCAGCCCTCTGTCGCCCAACAGTTTGCTTTACCACGCAAGCTAACCGCGGAGGGTATCCAACGCTATGGCTTTCACGGCTTGTCGTATGAATACATCGCATCGCGCCTGCGGCAGGTTGACCCGCGGGCCGCGACCGGCCGCACCGTTGTTGCCCATCTTGGAAACGGCGCAAGCCTGTGCGCGCTCCACAACGGGACCAGTGTCGCTACGACGATGTCCTTTACACCTCTCGACGGATTGCCAATGGGCACTCGATGTGGAGCGATTGACCCAGGTGTTTTGCTCTATCTAATGGATCGGCATGGTCTCGATGCTCGGGCGCTGGAGCGTTTGCTCACGAACGAATCCGGATTGCTCGGTGTCTCCAGTATTTCGAGCGACATGCGCACGCTACTCGAAAAAGAAACGGTGGATCCTCAGGCAGCCGAAGCAATCGAGTTGTTTGTCTATCGCATTTCACGCGAGCTCGGCTCAATGGCTGCCGCCCTCGGTGGTCTCGATGCGCTGGTGTTCACTGGTGGTATCGGCGAACATGCTCCGTCGATCCGCGCTCGCGTCTGCCACGCAGCGAGTTGGCTGGGCATCGACTTCGCCCCTTCCCAAAACGAGCAAAGAGGACCACAAATTTCTAGCTCATCCAGCCGAGTGTCCGTATGGGTGATTGCGACAAACGAAGAATCGATGATTGCCGAACATACCCGGCATTTGCTAAATGCAAGGCAATCGTGTAGTAACCCGGGCCAGACCTGCCAGCAGGAAATGAGGTGAGAGTCTGTTTAGAATTAGCATGCAATTGGCAAAAGAAAGCTGAGAATAAAATGCCACACGGATTAAAGTTCGCGCATGTTTTGTTGTATGGGTCTCTCATCATTACCGTCATTGCGATAGCACTGTATACGCTGGCTAGCTTCGGGAAACCGCAGCAGTAATTCGGATGTTCTTAAACCGGCGAGGCCACACGTTCGCTGTGGGAACGGAAGAAACAAATATGATTGATTACGAACTGCTCCAAGCAGAAGGAATTCTTATCATTCACCCCGAGGCTTCGCTCGAGGCCGCGGATTTTCAGAGAATTGCGCACGAGGTCGATCCCTGTATCGAAATCAATGGCAAGCTGCGAGGAGTGATGATCGAAGCTGAATCCTTTCCCGGCTGGAAAGATTTTGCGGGGCTGATCGCGCATCTGAAATTCGTCAAGGACCATCATCGGAAAATTGAGAAAGTGGCCGTCGTGAGTGACAGCAGTTTTCTCGCCTTTGCGCCTACGATCGCCAGCCACTTTGTTCAGGCAGATATCCGACATTTTGCTCATCCGCAAGCAGACGGTGCACTCGCTTGGCTCCGCGGATAGACCAACCCGACTTGAATTCGCGATTCGATCAAATCGAGATTTAACACTATCAGAACCAAGTGGATCAAAAACTTATGAATACGACAGGTTCTCGCGAAGACAAACGCGACACCATAAGCCTTGCCGACGAAGAGGCTGTTAAAAAAATCCTTGTCGATTCGGTGCTCGGGCTCTGGGACACCGTCAACAACCTCACGCGCTTGCGACCCTCACGCCGCGATCGTTATCGCGTTACGATATTTGGCTCGGCTCGCGCGAAACCAGGCAGCTTCACGTACGAAGAGACCAAGCGGGCAGCGGCTGAATTGGCCAAGCTCGGCTGCGACATCATTACTGGCGGTGGTCCCGGCCTTATGCAGGCAGCCAACGAGGGGGCAACCGATCCTACCGGTAGCGTGCAATCCGTAGGCATCCGCGTCGATTTGCCGTTCGAGCAGGACCTCAATGCATTTGTCAGCCAGGCATTCGAACACCGCACGTTTTTCACGCGGCTCCACCAATTTGTGCTTACCTCCGACGCCTACATCGTCGCCCCCGGAGGTATCGGAACTGTTCTGGAAACAATGATGATTTGGCAGTTGCTCCAAGTCCGGCACTTGCAAGGCACGCCGCTTATTCTGGTCGGCAACATGTGGCCGGGTCTGGTGACTTGGGCGCAGACCGTGATGCTCTCGCACGACCCACCGCTCGCCAGCGTCGAGGATTTTTCGATTCCCCAGTGTGTCGCCGATGCCGACGAAGCAATCGCGGTAATCCGCGAGCACCATTCTCGCTGGATCGGCGAGAAACAATGACGCCGCCTCGGCCGTCGTTTGTGAGACGGGGCATGGCCGCTCGAAGAATTGACGGTCGCGTTGATGCAACGATTACTCAACAATGCGCTCGGTGCTAGCGTTTAAGCATTGCCTGCAGGCTTATCGTAGCAAGCATGCTGTTCTACATACAATCCGATGCTATCGGTGACTTTGAAGGCGGAATTGGTTGCATTATTGGCATTCCTGATGCGACTCCGATAAGTGCGATATGTAGTACGCCAGCCTGGCGTACTCCGGTGGCTGAGTTTTCTTCGTCCGTAAAGGACGTTTTCGCCGGGAGCGCGACGGTGCCAGTTTAAACGAGGGTATGTATGGCGATCAAATTCGCTTGCCGATTGGTAGTGATTACGCTCTTGCTAAATTCACAGCGCTCAGTGTCGCTCGCTCAAATGCCGCTTACAATCGACGCAACGCTAGGCCTCGAAGTCGACCATCCGAAGCAACGGCCCCAGACGACGAGCGGCGTGAACGATGATTCATCTGCGGAATACGCAGTCGTCATCAGCGACAACGCCAACGCCACCGATTTCAGCGGCGATGCAGTCAATGCCTATGCGCCGGGCTGCGGCGCGGTCAATGAATGCTGCTTGGGTAGTGCATGGACGCTTCACAATGCAGTCGCACCTTGTTGCAATTATAACTTTGGCGGCTGGATCGCGGCCGGCTATTACAGCGACGAAACGGGCCTCTCGTTCTTCGCCCCACTGAATGACTTTAACGACAATCCCGATCATTTGAACCTCGATCAGGCTTGGCTTTATGTCGAGAAGGTCGCCCAAGGGGGCTGCTGCTCAGCCGACTGGGGCTACCGAGCCGACGTTGTCTATGGTGTGCAGGCTCAGAAGACGCAGGCATTTGGCAACAACGACGGCAGTTGGGATAACTCATTCGACAATGGTGTCTACGGTTGGGCCATCCCGCAGGCGTACGGCGAAGTCGCCTACGGCTATTGGAGTCTGAAGGTCGGTCACTTCTTTAACTTCGAAGATTATGAAGCCATACCTGCCAACGCCAATTTCTTCTATAGCCACTCGTTGACATTCAACAACAGTGGACCTTTTACTTACACCGGCGCACTCAACACGTTTGAAGTGAGCGATGCAACGACCGTCTGGGCCGGTTGGGCCCTAGGGTGGGACACTGGTTTTGATCAATACAACGGCGGCAGTAACTGGATCGGTGGGATCAAAACCGAAGCATCCGACAACGTGACGGTTGCCTACGTTTCTTCGGCCGGTAACTTCGGTCTTCGCAGTGCTGGCGGATCTGCTTACAGCCAAAGTGTCTACGCAATCGCTGATTTGACATGCCGGACTCAGTACGTCTTCGAGACAGAGTACTCCACCTCCAATGGCTTCTTAGCCGACCCCACTTTTGACGCGCAGAACTACGGCATCGTAAACTACTTATTCTACACGCTCAGCGACTGCTGGAAAGCCGGCGGCCGTGTGGAATGGTTGAAGACAAATACGATGACCGGCGAAAGCACTTCGTACTATGAGCTCACCGGTGGAGTGAACTACCAGACCAACGCCAATATGGTGATCCGGCCGGAAGTTCGTTATGACTGGTCTCCAACCGACTTCGCTGGTGACTACAACCGTGCAATCTTCGGCATTGATGCGGTCGTTACGTTCTAACAGTTCCGCTCAGTTAGATTTTGATGAATAGAATTAGACAACTTGCGCCGTCGTTTGCGTTGCTGTTCGGCTTACTCGGAGCCGCGGCAGTTGTCGTTGTTTGGTGTACGAGCTCTCGGCTAAGTCAGGTGAACGAAAACATCTTTACCAGGGTCGACAAGTCTCTCGCAGCCGCTCGGGATCGAGTCCTAGGTGCCCAAAAGCGAGTTCAAGAGTCGAAAATCACGGCGGAAGACATCGGAGAAAGCATCAAAAATTTGACGCGAAAGGAATCGAGCGAACGTCTTGCGTCTCGACTCGAACTCGAAAGGCGAATTGAGCAACTCACAGCGAGTCTTCGACAGGTCGACCTGTGGTTGGAGCTTTCCAGCGCATCGGTTCAAGGCGGGCAGCAGGCTTTCGAGATCGCAAGCTCACTGGGTGCTCACGTGGATACGTCGATGTTAGAGCCGTTGTTGGAGAGGCTCGATGCATTGCAGCGCCAATTGAAACAATCTACCGAGACGATCGACACAATCCGTGAACGATTGAGCAAAATTGGCGAAGGCAAGATATCTGACGAACGGATTAACCAAGTCACCCAGCTGGTCCTGCGCATCGTTGCCACACTTAGCCAGATGGACTCCCGTTTGGGAGAGTTCGCGGATAGATTAGTCGACACGCAGGCTGGTGGAGAGCGTCTGAAGAGCAAGACGCGCATTTACATCATTACCGCGCTAATAGGTGCTACTTTAATCATCGTCTGGATGGCGGCCGGGCAAATCTCCCTCTGCCGGAACGGCTTGAGAAACCTCTCCCAACGTCGACCGGCGGCTGAGCAGTAAGAATTCTTGGTCGCACCTGCGTACTTCGCTGCCGCACTATCACCGTGTGCCAGCATCTAAGCTCGCAATAGGTAGGAGTGTCCGTCCTAGTGTGGGTTGCCGGGGGTCGCATGATTAACAATCTGCTTAACGTCTGGAATCATGGCATTCTGTGCCATGTTGCAACGTCGGTTTGATTCTGAAAAAAAGCCTCCGACCTGAATTGGAGCATATGCGTTGCCGCCACCACCAGACAGAGACAGAAAGCCGCCAACAGGCGCTTCGCGACCCGCGGCCATTCCTAGATTGCCGCACGTCTATCTTGGAACGTGGCGAAGAGGAATTGCGCAATGAGCAGCTAGCTTTAACTGTCGGTATGCGACAATGCAACTGTGGCGTTTATACTGGATATCTACGCCCATGTTCCGCCGTCGATGGGTAAGGCTGCTGCAAGTGCGATGAATCGCCTATTTACAATTGTTGTCTGAGAGTGGGTACATTTTGCACCTGCTACCCTCTGAAATGATTAAAGCCTGCTGAGCGTAAGTGCTTAGTAGGCTTTGTCTTTTGGCAAGTAGCGGAGGAGGGATTCGAACCCCCGACACGCGGATTATGATACTGCGGGTCAGATTTGATAAACGATTGCAGGACAATGACTTAGGGAACTGTGGTTCGGGCTGTTGTACCTATCGTTGTACTCAAATAGAGGTCGATGAGCAATTGGCGCAAGTGATAGCCGCTTGGGCATCGCTGTCAGAACGGGGCCTTGTAAAGTTTTTTGTGTCACGCCATCAGGGCATGTTATTTGCTAGGCTA
>CAZTWS010000125.1:0-14651 GCA_964618225.1 uncultured Planctomycetaceae bacterium | reverse complement strand
TTCCGCAGCCGTCGCTTGAACGGCCCAGAAGAAGTTAACGAAGGCCTGGGCATCCGTGTTATCGGCACGCTGCCTTCGCTGTCGTCGCGACAAGCGTTGGACCCCACGCATCCAATCGTGGCCCAACTTACCGAATCGATCGACGGAGTTCGTACGATCCTGATGCACGATTCCACGGCAAAGCGTCGTCAGGTAGTGCTCGTTACCAGTGCTGCGACGATGGAAGGCCGCACCACCGTGGCCAGCCAGTTGGCCGCCAGCTTGGCTCGTGCCGGTCGTCGTACGCTGCTTGTCGACGGCGACTTGCGTCGCCCTGCCCTGCACGATTTATTCGACGTGCCGTTGGAAGACGGCTTGTGCGAAGTACTTCGTGCCGAAGTAGATGTCGACGACGTGATTCGTCCCACCCATGCCGAAGGCTTGTGGCTGCTAACGGCTGGCTACTGCGATGTCGATGCGATTCATGCCCTAGCTACCGAGCAAATGCAGCCGGTGTTCGACAAACTACGAAACGAGTACGACTTCGTCATCATTGACGGTGCTCCTATCGTCGGTATGTCGGATGCTTTGATATTCGGCCAATACAGCGATGGTGCAATCCTGTCGGTTCGTCGCGACCATAGCCAAATGCCAAAGATTAATCAGGCGGCTGAACTGCTTCGCGACGTGGGCATCCGTATCATCGGTTCCGTGGTCAACGGTGTGCCAACCAAGGCTGATGACCGCATCGTTCAACTTCGCATGATCGCTCCAAAAGCAGAACGCGAACTTCAACCAACGGGTTGAGCGATTCGGCTGGCATGACACTTTCAAAAGTATGGCGGCACGAGGCTTTTTTGCCTCGTGCCGTTTTTGTTTGGTGAGTTTCCCCTCATGTCTCCAGCAGAATTCCCGCTGGTCCTCAGTAGTCGCAAATACTCGCATTAATACGGGACTCCCTTATAATGTGAATTTGATTCTCAGGGCGAAGCGATATGTTCGGCAAAATAAAACTCAACTGAATCGATCGATCGTGCGGGGGTAACCATGGCCGATACAGATGACGATCCATTAGCAACACGCGAGCTACCCACAGCGCTGCAGCACGGGGCGGAGAATCCGAAAGAGACCTCATCTCAAAGTGGCTCGGGGCAACTTGCTGTACGCTGCCCGAATTGTCATGAGCCCACGCAAGTTGCAGTTGATACCACTTTGACAGATCTTACCTGTGGTAGCTGCGGCAGCCACTTCAGCCTGGTGGATCAATCGAAGGCGACTCGCATGGCACCTTCGCTGACAAAGCTAGGCCGATTCGATCTTATCGAGCGGCTTGGAGTCGGTGGATTTGGCAGTGTATGGAAAGCACGCGACAAAGAGCTCGATCGCACGGTGGCCATCAAAGTACCTCGGGCAGGCGCGATGACAAGCGAAGAACAGGAGAAGTTCTTTCGCGAGGCTCGCGCCGCGGCACAACTTAGGCATCCGAATATCGTTAGCGTGCATGAAGTGGGGCGCGATGGCGATTCGATTTTTATCGTCAGCGATTTCATTCGAGGGGTAACTCTAGGCGACTGGCTCACCGGCCAACAATTGACCTCTCGTGAAGCGGCGGAGCTTTGCGCCAAAATTACCGATGCTTTAGAGCACGCTCACGAGCAGGGAGTGGTCCATCGCGATTTAAAGCCCGCAAATATCCTCATGGATTACGACGGGAAGCCGCACTTAATGGATTTTGGTCTTGCACGACGCGAATCGGGAGAGGTGTCGATGACGGTCGACGGCCAGATTCTGGGAACGCCGGCCTATATGTCGCCCGAGCAAGCCCAGGGCGATGCACATTCAGCGGATCGACGCAGTGATATTTACTCTCTTGGTGTCATTCTATTTCAGTTACTAACAGGTGAACTGCCTTTTCGTGGCAATGCGCGAATGCTCATCAAGCAAGTCATTCACGATGAGCCGCCAAGTCCACGCAAGTTGAATTCAAACGTTTCCAAAGACCTGGAAACAATTGCTCTTAAATGTTTGGAGAAGGAACCGGCAAAACGGTATTCCACGGCTCAGGAGTTATTTGATGAACTGGAACGTTTTCTGCGAGGCGAGCCAATTCATGCCCGGCCTATTGGGCGAATCGCGCGGGCTTGGCGATGGACGCGACGAAATCAGGGTGTAGCGATCCTTACGGCCTCTGTGGTCGTATTGCTTGTCGCCGTTGCCACGATGTCGCTGGTTGGCCTGGTGATTGCCAAACGGCAACAGCTTGCCGCTGAAGAAGCTGCCGAACGCGAAGCAGGCTTGAGAAAGATAGCAGAACAGCGCCGCCAAGAAACTGAGGCGGCACGCGTTAAATCGGAAGCGCTAACAACCTTTTCATTGCAAGTACTGCAAGGTCCTCATTTATCACGAAACGATTCTGGTGAGTTGAAAACGGTAACAATTCCGGAATTATTCAGGCATGCTCGCGAACGAGTTGCTGGGAATTTTGGTAACGATCCCGAAACGACCGCCAAGCTCTTGTATGCTCTGGCGAATTCTCAAGCTGTAGTCGGACTTTATGACCAGGCACTCGATACCGCACAAGCGTCGGCAAAGGCCGCAAGAGACGCCGATAAGGATGATATAGATTATCGACTAACCTGCTCTTTAATTGCTTCGCTGTATAGAGAAAAACGAGACACGCGCGCCTTCGAATGGATTGAGCGTTCTATACAGGATTTGAAAGAAATACTACCCGAAGCAGATGCCCGGTATCAGAGCATTTTTAATAATGCTGGGTATCTTTATGCGAACTTCGGGATGTATGAGCAGGGGCTCAAGTATCATCGTGAATCTTTGCGATTGAGCGAGAAGTACAATGGCCCAAATCACAAGGATACTCTACAAATTCTATTTGCCAATGTTTGCTGGGATCTAACCGAGTTAGGCAGGCACGACGAGGCAATTCAGTTAAATCAAGAGGCGCTAAAGCGATACATCGAAGCAGATGGTCCTCATGGTAGAAATACCATTTGGTGTCGCCAGACACTTGCCCACCGGTGTGCCCGCGCCGGTAGACTGGATGAAGCAATTCCGGTTGCACGCGATACGATGGAATCGTATCGAGAGTTGGGCATTAGCCCGATAAGATATGGCGGTACCACGATCTGGACTCCTTATAGCAGTTTGCTGGCGACGGAAAGAACCGACGCGGCAAAAGAATATCTCGACGATATAATCCGGACCGAAGAAGTGGCAAAAAATGGCCTGACCGCCACGGAAGTGTTAGCTTTTGCAGTTCCCATGAAATGCACGGCGGGGCCGAAAGCGCTAAAAGAGGCCTTGCAAGAAGCATTGCAAATACCGGTTTCCGCCAAGCTCGACGCTCGCTCCTTGTGTATCCTTGGAGAACTTCGAATTCTCACAGGGCACCCCAAAGAAGCAGTGCAATTTATAGAACGGGCGATTGCGGTCGGAGGGCCTTATCATAAATCGCTTGGATGGGCCCACTGGGCTAGCGGAGATACAGATAAGGCAAAATCTGCTTTTAAGAGCGCATTGGGAGACGCTGCTCTGTCTAAGGCAGATCTCGATCAACTCGTCGCAGCCTATTTTTTGGAGCAAGTTGATCAAGATAAGTTTGTCGAGCTAGCAGCCGCGAAGGGCAAGGTTGGAACAACCTTCGCATGGTTTTACATAGGTCAAAAACAAGCATGGGAAGGTAACACAGATCGTGCGAAAGAGTCCTTCGAGGCCGCAGTTGCCGAGGCTAGGACAGCTAATGCTTCAGGAATGGTCATCAATTACGCCGAAATCTGTAAGGAACCCGAGTTTTCCAATATAGTGATTAACAGTCGAAAGCATTGAGCAGCGCAGTGCTTTGTCAGGGCCTAAAATTAGGTTAAACGAGTTGTTAAGTCCGACAACGGAGGTCGCTTTAGGCAATGGCCATCCGAAAATCAGGCCGCGACACGGCTATAGCCCCCCGGTTACAAGAATGATTTCACGCCGTACTGTTCTCAAAACCACAGGATTGGTTCTTTGTGGGAGTGTCATCCCCTCCATTGCGAAGGCCGCTCCGCCTCAGAAAACTGTTCTGCTGCAATGTGCCTGGGCCGTCAAGAACATCGGTGACATTGGCCACACTCCGGGCACACTGCGTTTCCTTGAGCAATACCTGCCCGAGGTGAAGGTGATTCTTTGGGCTCAAGACACCACTCCGCAAATTGATGCGATGTTGATGAAGCGGTTTCCGAAACTGGAGATTGTGAAAGGAACACTTTCGCAGAAGGACGGTCCCGTCCGGGAGGCAATCAAACGGTCAGATTTCTTTCTTCGTGGTCCCGGCATGGGCCAGTCTACGGATTTCATGAAGTACTGCAACAAGATTGACAAACCATGGGGATTGCAAGGTCAATCCTACTTTGCCGACATGGTTTCAGGCCCCGGCGCGGAAGAACGCATCGCTTTGCTCAACGACGCGTCTTTCATCTATTGCCGCGATTCCAAAACCCTCAAAACTCTCAGGGAAGCAGGAGTAAAACCTCCTGTGCTTGAGTTTGCGCCCGATGGCTGTTTCGGAATTGATGTCCGCGATGAAGAGAAGGCACTGGCCCGGATGAAAAAGTATGGACTGGAGAACAAGAAATTTATTACGATGCAGCTTCGCACTCACTCGCCAACCAGCCCCGGTGTTGATGACAGACGTCTTCAAAAGCTCAACCCGCTTCATCCGACGCCGGAAAACATCGCAGACGACACGCGCCGGGCCAAGGTTTATCAAGACCTCATTGCGATGTGGGTCAAGGAAACCGGCTGGAAAGTGGTCATCGCGCCGGAAGTTTACAAAGAAATGGAATACAATAAGAAGTTCGTCTACGATCCGCTCCGAGACGACCTCAAAAAGCATGTGGTTAATTTCGACGAGTTCTGGAACGTGGACGAGGCCTGCTCTTTCTATGCTTGCGCTCATACCGTCATCTGCCACGAACCGCATACTCCAATCATGGCCCTCGCGATGGGGACGCCAATGATGCACACTTTTTCGGAGTTTCACTCACCGAAATGCTGGATGTTTAAGGACATTGGCCTCGAGGAATGGGCACCTGAGTTTTATAGCACTTCCGCCGAGAAGATGTTTGAAATCCTGCTCGGTATCCATAAGGATTACTCAGCCGCCGAAACCAAAGTGAAAAAGGCGATGGCCTACGTCGAAGACCGTGCCGCATCCCAAATGAACGTACTGAGGAACGTCATCAATGCTGTAGCATCCTCGATCTGACGCAAACATCGGATTCACAAATCATGGAATGAATGCCTGCGGCTTATCGCGAACTAGGCAGAGAAACACCAAATCCTCGAAATTGTCTGGTTGAACTGCCGACTGCCCAATACCTGCTAGGCAACTAGGGATCATTAGTTGATGAAGCGCTTTGCAGCTCCCAATAGGTTAGTTTGGGAAGTTTCCTTAGCGTCTCTAAACCCAATTCAGTTACTTCAGTGTTATTAAGGCCGATCCCACGTAGATTCCGGCAGCCAACGAGTCGCTGCAAATCGGCATCCGTGACATCGCAACCCGCTAGCTGCAGTTGTTCAAGGTTTGGCACGCCACAGAGCAAGTCGAGCAACTCAGGCCGATAGGATTGCGGTTGAACTTCTACTGCGTAGATCATGCCTTCGGCCGTCCGCTTGAGCATGCGGGCCTTCGCGCGCGAAAGCGCGAAGATGCTGCGAGGATCGTCGGCAAAAACGCCCGCGATTTGTCCACCAACGTTTGAAGCAAATGTGCTTTGATCGATCGCAATCGCGTCGCCATTTGCGGACTTTATAAAGTAAGAGTCGCTCAACCCGTATCGTGGATCGACGATATGGAGCTTCGATCCCACCGGCGCGACCAGTTCGAAATACTGTCGAAGCGTTCGATGCGAATGAAGGAACGCGGCTCCGAAGCTTCCGTAACGCGGAATCGGCACCATGCCTTCTTTTGTGGTAACCACTCCGTAAGGCACGTTCGCGGAATACAGCACGTGTGCGAACGCATGGTCGACAACTCCTGCGTAAAAACCGATCGGCATCAGAATCAAAATCCCCGCAACCGCGAGTTCACTGGCCGATTGAGCAAAGAATGGCGGCGCAGTGCGGAGAATCCAATTACCCACAATCGCGATCGCGACATTCCAAGGAATCACGCTCATATTCCAGTCGAGCAGCAGGGGCGATAGCGTAACGGCAATGCACGAATGCAGCGCGATGCATCCCACGGCAGCCCATCGCGGTCGGAAAATGGCCAGCAGCCCAAGGGTAATCTCGGCCACGGCAACTCCGACAGCGAACGGCAGATGCCATGTCCCCACGTCACGGAGCGGAAGCGACTCCAACAAATTCCACGACGCGTGGCTCATCCAATCGGGTGAGAGTAATTTGTGTATCCCCGACCATAGCCACATCGAGATCAAATACGATTTAACTACGGCTGGTCCCCACGTTTCCACAGTCGCGATCATGAGCATGGCCATGCCGATGATTTGTGGCTGCAGTCGCCATTGATCGAACGCACACGCCACCCCGAGCAGCGTTACATGAAGCCACACCCCGAGCCGCGGCCTTACAAGTGCTATGGCGAGCGAGCCTATCAGGAATACGCCGAAAGGGAACTGCGGGAGAGAAATTATCGGCAAGTGAGGCGGGTTATCGCGCGTTTGCCAAAGCGCCCAAGTTCTGCCAATCGTTACCGCTTCGGCTGCCAAAGCCACGACGAGCATCCAGTAACGCGGCTCAAATACCGGCCATCGGCAAATAGCCGTGGGGGTATGGTCCCTTGGTAATCCCTTGGTTTGGCGATCTCGCGCGGTCGGCATAGTCGAGATATAGTGGACTGGGGCGAAAAAGTCAGCGGCGGAATCGTAAACCGCCCACGAACGCAATGGTTGCCGTCGACGATTAAAGGGTGCTAAAATCGCGTGCTCGACATGGCGGGTTGAGACTTATTCAGCCCCGCGTCGAGCTTTCCTCCCTTTCAGGCATTCGGAGAAATCGGAACATGACAGCAATGACTCCACAAACCGTCCTGGCGATGTGCCGCGAACGCGATATCAAAGCGATCGATATGCGGTTCATGGACTTCCCAGGCATCTGGCAGCACTTTACGATTCCGGTTTCCAAGCTCGAAGAAGAAGTGTTCGAAGACGGTCTCGGTTTCGACGGTTCCAGCATCCGTGGCTGGCAGGCGATCAACGAGAGCGATATGCTCCTGCTCCCTCAGCCCGATACCGCGTTCGTCGATCCGTTCACCGAAATTCCCACGCTCTGCATGATTTGCAATGTGCAGGATCCGATCACGCGTGAAGATTACACCCGCGACCCGCGTAATGTGGCTCGCAAGGCGGTGAACTATCTCAAGAGCACTGGCGTGGCCGACACTTGCTTTATTGGCCCCGAAGCAGAGTTCTTCATTTTCGACGACATTCGTTTTGATCAAACGCCGAACCAAGCGTTTTTCTATATCGACAGCGAAGAAGGCCAATGGAATCGCGGCACCGACTACTCGTCGCGAGGCGGAACCAACTTGGGCTATAAGCTGCGTCACAAAGAAGGCTACTTCCCCGTGCCGCCGGCCGACTCGTTGATGGACATCCGTAACGAAATGATGGTCACCATGATCGAGTGCGGGCTCGATGTGGAAGCGCAGCACCACGAAGTTGCTACCGCCGGCCAAAGCGAAATTGACCTGCGGTTCAACGAGTTGGTGAAGATGGCCGACAACATGTGCTTGTACAAGTACATCATCAAGAACGTTGCCAAGAGTTACAACAAAACCGTCACGTTCATGCCCAAGCCGCTGTTTAGCGATAACGGTTCCGGCATGCACACCCACATTTCGTTGTGGAAAGGCGGCCAACCGCTATTCGCGGGCAACGGCTATGCCGGCTTGAGCGAAATGGGCCTGTTTGCAATCGGCGGCTTGCTCAAGCACGCTCCGGCCATTCTGGCGTTCACCAACCCGACCACCAATAGCTATAAGCGTTTGGTGCCGGGCTACGAAGCGCCGGTGAACTTGGCTTACTCCCAGCGTAACCGCTCGGCGTCGTGTCGCATTCCGATGTACAGCCCGAGCCCGAAGGCCAAACGTGTCGAGTTCCGCTGCCCCGACCCGAGCTGCAATCCTTACCTGGCATTCGCCACGGTCATGATGGCCGCGCTCGATGGCATTCAGAACAAGATCCACCCGGGCGAACCGATGGATAAGGATATTTACGACCTCGCGCCCGAAGAACTGGCCGAGGTGCCCACCACGCCAGCTTCCCTGGACGAAGCGTTGAATGCTCTCGCCAAGGACCATGAATTCCTGCTGCGTGGCGATGTATTTACCGAAGACGTGATCAACACCTGGATCAGCTACAAGAAAAAGAACGAGGTGGAGGCGATGGCTCTCAGGCCCCATCCGTACGAGTTCTGCTTGTATTACGATATGTAATCGGAACATCTTGTAGGCACGAGCTGAATAACCGGCGGAGGGATTTCCCCCTCCGCCGGTTGTATTTGGGCAGTGTTGAGTGAATTTGCAGGAGTTTACACATCAATCCGCTGCCACGCATCGTGTCGGAATCGTGCGATAAGCAGCCCGCAACGCACCACAATATCGATCACCGCGCCGTACCATGCGCCGACAACACCCAAGCCCGCGCCGGCAACCGCGCCGATGAACGGAATCTGCACCACGGAATGCGCGAGAAAAATCGCTAACGGCACACGCAAGAGCAGCACGCCGATCAAGTTCAACGCCAGTGGCCAGCGAGTGTCGCCCGCTCCACGGAGCGCGCCGATCAACACCATGAGGATTGCAAGCGGTGCCATTGCAAATGCCACGATGCGCAGCAGGTGCGCGGCGAGTGGGACGACCGAAATCTGCCGTCCTCCCAGAAAAAACGAAGCCAACGGAGTGGCCGCCACGTAGAACACGGCCCCGGCCATCACCATCACCCCCGTCGCCAGTGCGCAAGCCATGACCACGCTACGCCGCGCTCGTACGAGGTCTTTGGCCCCCAGATACTGCCCCGCCATCGTGGCGGCGGATATTTGAAAAGCGCCCCCCGGCATGTACCCCAGCGCTTCGACCTGAATCGCCACGCCGTGCGCGGCCGCCGCCACGTCGCCCAATGAGAGCACGATGCGCAGATACACCAAGTGGCAGATGCTCACGAGAATCACATCGACGCCCCCCGGCACGCCAATCCGCAGAATGCGACGGATCATGTGCCAATCCGGCCGCATGTCGCTTAGCCGCAAATGAAACCCGGCCCGCCCACCCACCAGCAAGGCGATGAGAATCGCCGCGCCGCAGCAATGGCCTAGAGCAGTGCCATAGGCGATGCCCGACCAACCAAGCGCTGGCAACGGACCAAGGCCGGTGCAGAGCGAATAGCTGAGGATTATATTGACGACATTCACGATGGCCATCACGACCAGCCCGCTCACCATGTCTCCCGCACCCCGCAAGCAGGCCACGGCCACGCGCTCCACCATCACTGCTGGCAGTACGCACAGTTCAATCACCAAATACTGATGGGCTGCCTCGGCGGCCAGTCCTTCCAGCCCCATCACTCGCGGAAAGTGATGCGCCAAGGGAATCGTGACGGCGGCAAGAGCGGCTGACCAGATCAGCCCGCTTGTCATCGATTGGTTCATCACGCGGTTCGCCATCATTTGATCGCCCGCGCCTGTGAACCGTGCCGTAAGTGCCGTTGATCCCAGCGCCACGAAGCCAAACACATTACCCACGAGCCACAACGCATAGATCATCAGCGTCATGGCCGCGACATACGCCTCGCCCGGCAAGAAGTTGCCGGCCAGCCAAAGATCGGTCAGCCCTACGAGCAAGTGCAGCACCTGTTCGATCAACACGGGCAGAGTTAGCCGAAGCATCGGCCGAAAAGTTCCCGGGGAATTGATGAACGAAGTAGCCATTGTTTGTAAAGTTCTAGTCGCGCGGGCCGATGCCAGATGTCGCTGCGTTCGCTAACGATGCGAAAGCGAAGTGGCGATTTTGCGGCCTGTCGTGCTCAAGGGCAAGTCGCCCAGATGGTTTAGCGGCACCCAGCGTGTTTCAGCCTCTTTTCCCGCTCGAATCCGGCCCGAATGAAATGCCGCTTCATAGCAATCGAGCGTGATGCGAAAACGCGTGACACCATGCCGTAGCGTTCGCTGCAATTGAGGAGAGGAGCACAAAATGCCCGTCTGTTGCCGCACTTTTGAAACGATTTCCTTCACTGCGAACAGCGGTCCCTCGGCGTCGATGGCGAATCGCGGAAAATCCCACAAACCGGCCCAGCGCTCGTCAGCCCCACATTTCCGCAGCAGCACTTGGCTTTGCTTGCGAACCACCACGGCCGCCTCGCGCAGCTCAGTGTAAACCTTTTTGGCTTTGGCTCGCGGAATTTCGTTCACGACTCCTTGAACGAACGCCTGGCACATGCTCGAAAGAGGGCATTCGCTGCATTTAGGTTCGCTTGGCGTACACACAAGCGAACCGAGTTCCATGAGTGCCTGGTTGAACTTAGCCACGTTCGACCGCGGCAAAATATCCTCTGCCACACGCCATAAAACGCGTTGGCCGGCTGTCGCAAGTGGATCCTCGCGATAGGCGATCAATCGGCTCAATAACCGTATTGTATTGGCTTCGAGGATCGGTGCCCGCTGGTCGAAAGCAATGGATGCAATCGCTCCGGCCGTGTAACGGCCAATGCCGGGAAGGGCTCGAAGCGACTCGACACTTTGCGGAAACCGGCCTTGGTGCTCTGTCACCACGCATTGAGCGGCTGCGTGCAGTTGGCGAGCGCGCCGATAGTAGCCCAGCCCTTCCCAAAGACGCAGCACCGATTGCTCGTCGGCCTCGGCAAGCGCGTGGACATTCGGAAACGCGGCAACAAACCGCAGGAAATAATCGCGAACTGTGGCAACCTGAGTCTGCTGCAGCATGATCTCGCTGACCCACACGCGATACGGATCGCGCGATTTTCGCCACGGCAAATCGCGGGCATGCTTCGCGTACCAAGCCAGCAAGCGACGACGCAACAACTGTTTTTGCGAGGAAGAAATCAGATCGTCGCAAAGCTCGTCTGTCGCAACGCGATCCGTCGCGGTGGCCATGGAAATCTCACACGGGGTCGCAGGGCGAAAAATCGAAGGGGAGCGTGCCTATGTTTTACTCGCTTCGCGACGCCGCGTCTCGCCATGCGACAAATTGGAGATGTTCACCAACGTGGGACCATTCGAGGGGCAGTTGCCACACGTTCCGCAACCCGAGCGGCGGGATAGCACGCTTCGCAGCGCTCGCCGTCCCAAAAACACGGCCGCCAGCAGCACAATCGCGATGGCAATGAAATCCTGCATAGGTAGCAACGCTAATCAATCAGCACAGCGAGCCGGGGCGTCCCCGCCCCCGAGTGAAATGCCAGTTTTATAACGAGGCCGAGCACTACCACCCGACTCGCTCAAAAAAACGTGAACTTAACAGCCACTAAATCAATCGAATCCCAATCTGGTAAGTGAGCAGTGCCCCCACGTAGGCCAACGCCGTCATGTAAACAAACGCAAACGCGGGCCAGCGCCAGCTATTGGTTTCACGTTGAATCACCGCCAGCGTCGCGGCGCACTGCGCGCACAACGCAAAAAACACCATGATCGACAGAGCCACAGGCAAATTATAAACGGGCTTCCCCGTGTCGTCCCATTTGGCCGCACGCAGTCGATCTTGCAACCGGTTCTGATCTTCTTCGGCACCAACATCCACATCCGGCCCCAGTTGGTAGATAACCCCCAGCACGCCCATTACCACTTCGCGGGCCGGGAACGACGCAATTGCCGCGGCCCCAATTCGCCAATCCCAACCCAACGGGCGCACAACCGGCTCGATCCACTGCCCCGCCCTTCCCAAAAAACTGTATCGCTGATGCAAGCTGGCGGCCACTTGTTCCAAATGCTCGGGGTCGTCGAACTCGGCCAGCGCTTGCGGATCGTTCGCAACGGCCGCACGTTGAGCCGCAATATTGGCCGCTACCTGGTCCTCGCTACGTGGATAGTAGGCTAGCGCCCAAATAACGATTGTCACGGCAAAAATCACCGTGCCCGCTCGTGCCAAAAAGGCCCAACCTCGCTCGGTCACCCGCCACAACACGGTACGAATCGACGGCACTTTGTAGCTGGGAAGTTCGAGCACGAACGGCGGTGTCGGGCCCTTGAGCAGCGACCGCTTCAGAAGCCAAGCGACAGCAATCGCCACCAAAACACCAACCGCGTACATCGCCAGCAGCACCAGCCCTTGTAGCCCCACGATGCCACCAAGGTACGTAGTGGCCGGTACGAACGCACCGATCAGGATGGCATAAACGGGCAGCCGTGCGGAACAACTCATCAGCGGTGCCACCAGGATCGTCGTGAACCGATCGCGGCGATTTTCAATCACGCGAGTTGCCATAATGCCCGGTATCGCACAGGCGAACGACGACAACAGCGGTATGAACGATTTACCGCTAAGCCCCACGCCGGCCATGAGGCGGTCCATCAAAAACGCCGCGCGGGCCATGTAGCCGCAGTCTTCAAGAATGGCGATGAACAAGAACAGAATCAAAATCTGCGGCAAAAAGATCACCACCGCGCCGACACCACCAATCACGCCATCGACGACTAGCGACCGCAACGCCCCCTCCGTCATTCGGCTTTCAACCGCCTCGGCCAACGAACCGACGAAGCCGTCCACATAATCCATCAACGGCAAAGCCCAACTGAAGATCGCGGAAAACAAGATTGCCATCGTGGCGATGAAAATCAACGTCCCCCAAATTTTGTGCGTAAGGACCACATCGATTCGGTCGCTCACCGTGGGCTGGTGATCGGTCGGCCGTTGGGCCACGCCATCGAGCGTGCGTGCAACCCAATCGTAACGGGCGATCGCTTCCACGGCCGGCGTCGGGAATCCAGCGGCAGCCAGCGACTCGCGGGCCGTGCGTAGCTTGGTTGCCCCCTCGTCGCTAGCGCCGTTCAAAAGTTCGCTTTCGAGGTAACCGTCGTTATCGAGCAAAAGTCGTTCGACAAGAAAATGCGGCAATTCCTTGCCCGACTCCGCCTGGATCCACTGGCCAATTTCAGCGGCTCGCTCGTTGAACACGGCAGGAAATGGGTTGTGGCTTGCCGTGGTTGCATGGCCAGCAGTCGCCGCGATGGCGGAAAGCAGTTTGTCGATTCCTACTCGGCGATTCGCTTGCACCGGCACCACCGGTACGCCCAGCCGTTGCGATAACGCGTCTATGTCGATCGTCACGCCGCGATCCTTCGCCAGATCCACCATGTTCAACGCCACGACCGTCGGCAGACCGAGCGAGAGTACCTGGCTTACCAAGTATAAATTGCGTTCCAAGTTCGAGGCATCGATGATCGAGAGCACCACGTCTGGTGTTGTCGCGTTGTCGCGCCTGCCAAGCAGCACATCGACGGTCACCATTTCGTCCGGCGAACGCGGGGCGAGGCTGTACGTGCCGGGAAGATCGATTAATTCAAACGCTTGACCATCGTGATTTAGATGCCCCGTTTTCTTTTCAACGGTAACGCCCGGATAGTTGCCCACGCGCTGCCGCACACCTGCCAGCGCCGTGAACAGCGTGCTCTTCCCGGTATTCGGGTTACCGACGAGCGCAACGCGAATCGTGTTGGGTTTCGACGCCGTGGCCATTCAACAATTCAACTCGTTCGATGGTTGCTAGTGGACTAAATTTCAACATGCTGGGCTTCGGCACGTCGCAAACTCAGGCGATAACCGCGAAGCTCGAACTCGAGCGGATCGCCCAGTGGAGCAGCACCCAACCGGCGAATCTCCACGCCGGGAGTGACACCCATCTCAAGCAGGCGTCGGCTGATTTCGTCGGAATCAGCAATTCGCACTACGCGCGCCGATTCACCGACCGCGAGATCGGCTGCTGAACGTGTCATGCCGTCATCCTGCGAGTTACCAACACGCTCAGTAGCTCGTCGTGCCGAAAACAGAGTTTGCTACCGCCAACTCGCACGATGCACGGGGTGCCGCCGCGGATTATCTCTAAATGAACGCCGCCACGAATGCCTAGCTCCTCCAGGCGGCGCACTTGCTCGGCAGTACCTAGCACCTGCGAAATCTCGGCGACTTCGCCACACCGCAACATATTGAGGGGAACCAGTTCCATTGCCGACCGAGAACGGTTGGAGATCGAAATTACTGAGAACCAGTCTCAATAACTAGCTACTGACGATTCTAGCGCATTGAACTTCTGCTTTCAACGCCTACTTCAGCGAATCTTTGGCGTTAGGGGCAGTCCAAATGCACCCCACGCTTGCGGCTTAGCCGTTTACCCCGCCTCTTTCATCGCCGCCACGATATCGACCACGGCTTTTTTGCCGTCCTCGAACAGCATGAGCGTGTTATCCGCCGCAAAAAGCGGATTGGGGATTCCAGCGAAACCAGGGCTCAGGCTACGCTTCACCACAACCACCGTCCGCGCGGCTCCCACGTCCAAAATTGGCATCCCCGCGATCGGGCTCTTGGGATCTGTCTTGGCAAGTGGATTCACCACGTCGTTCGCGCCAATGATGATCACCACATCCGTCTGGCCGAAGCTCGGGTTGATCTCGTCCATCTCCTTGAGCTTGTCGTAGGGAATGTCGGCCTCGGC
>CAZTWS010000124.1:0-14737 GCA_964618225.1 uncultured Planctomycetaceae bacterium | reverse complement strand
CCCCCGGACTATTAGTAGGCAGGTTCCAAACAGGGCGGTTGGGTTCAGGATCCCAAGTACGTAGCCCCTCCAAGCGTCGTCCCCAAGATCCCGCCCCCTGTGGGCCCATCGTTTCTTTTTTTTATGTTAGTCGTTAGTTGATAGTTGTTCGTTGATAGCCGTTAGCGGCGGCGGCCACGCCGTCCTACCAGAACACGCTATCAACCACCCAATAACCCCAGTCACCGATCCCCAGCCCCCGCACAACGCTTGCGGCTTAGCGCTCCCAATACGCACCCCCGATTACACCATCCGTAAGCACGGAAGCATTTCCACGCTACTTTTCATCGCAATACGATAAAGCAAGCAACGCGTAGGCGGTTACCAGGTTGGCGTCGCCTTCGAGCCAACGCGCGTTGGAGTTGATCCAACTACCATCCTTTTGTTGAGAGGCGGCCAGTTTGTCGGCCAATTCAGCGCGCCAATTGTGCGACTTTCCATCGGCAGAGACAAGCCGATCGTCGCCGATTGCCGCGAGCGCCTTGGCAAACGTGTGATAGTAGTAGTACAACCCTTGTTCGCCCATGCCAGGGTTTTCGTCGACTGTGTAGTGCTCCTGAATCCACTTGTAAGCGGCTTTCGCCCGCGGGTCGTTCTTCCCTACCCCCGCGTAAATCATGCTCTTCAGGCCGGCGTAGGTCATCGAACCGTAGCTTCGCAAGCCACCGTCGGGAGTTTCCCCGGCTTGGCTTTGTCCGCCCGCGGCGATGGTGTAGTAGAAGCCGCCGTCGTCGATCTTCGATGCAAATGGCGTGGTGTTGTATTTGCTGTCGAGGTTTTGGCAACGCGACACGAAGATCAACGCTTTTTGGATGGCTGGATCTTCGGGACTTGTGCCCACGGCATGCAGCGCGTCGATCAGGTAACTCGTGTTCGATAAGTCGGGCCGACTGTGGGAGCCATAACCGGCACCACCATAAGCCATGCTTGAGGCGTCTTGGCTTTCACCTTCGTCCCATTGTTCTTTCTTGATGAACTCGGCCGCATTGGCCAGCAGTTTGTCGTACTTGCCATCGACATTGGCTTCTTTGAAACAGGCGATGGAAATCGATGTTTCGTAGTTTTTGTATCGGCTGCCCTCCCCATAAACGCCGCCGTCGTCCTGCAAGAATGATTCGAGGTATTTCAACGACTTGGCCACGGTGGGGTCGTCTGGCGCGAGCCCCGAGCGAAGCAGCGCGGTCGTCACGATCGCAGTGATGCCGGGACCGGCGTCGGCGCTGTAGGAACCATCCTGGGCCTGAGCTTTGCGCAAAAATCCGATAGCCGCTTGAACGGTTTTGCTAGGCTCTTCCGAGGTTTTCTTAGCCGTGGCGTCTTCGGCTGCAATGCTTATGCTCGGAGCGGCAAATACGATGCAGGCAAATAATGGCAGGATTTTAAGCATGCTATGACCACAGGAAGGAGTGATTGCGGCAATGCCGGAATTATACGAGGTGGCCAGTACCGTAACAGCAATGCAAGCGTATTTTTTGCGGCCAGCCGCGGAGAAAGGGCAGCGGCGTTTATTTTACCGCCGGGACGGTCGCTTTTTTGAGCGCATTCAGGCCGTGAGGGCCATCCACAATAGAAAAGCCGTCCAAAGAGCTAACAATGCGGCGGCCGTGTACAACTGCCAACGATGGCCTTGGAGCGGTTCGACTTCCATGGGCTACTTATCAGAAGTAATGGGCAAAAACACGTCGCGTAAGCCGTCGTCGAAATCGAAGACGTTGTCGAAGTCCTCGCGCCGGTCGGTCTCGGTTTTCTTCATCTGGCCGATATCGATGAGGTTGAACACAATTTCGCCAAAATCGCCCGTGGAGTGAACCCCCCACTCGTTCAGAACAGCCTTGGCCAACATGCCGTATTGCTCGACCGCATAGCGACGAATCGACTCGCACAGTTGCTGGCCTGTGACATGGCGTTGCTCCTCGGCAAGCGGGTCAGCAGTCGGGTCGGGCTGCTCGCCCAGCCCCAGTTGGTCTTGGGCGTAGCGCAGGGCCTCGAAGACGAAGAAGTAAGCATTGCGATGATACCGCTTGTCTCGGCTCAATAATTCGGCGAGTGGATGATCGGGGTCTAGCATACCTTTATTCTGTGTAGGAATTGCAGATAAGGCAACGGGGGACGAAAAACCCGTGGTATGTAGGAAGTTTTTTGAGATCGTCCGAAGTTTGCCAACTGGAAGAGCCGCGTGTCGAAGCTCACCGCAAAAACCAGAGGAACTAATTCGAGTCCTCATTCTCCGAGTCTATCTCGCGGTTGTCCTGGAAACTGGCGTCTTCAAGCTCCGCAAATTCATCGGATGCTTCGGTGGCGACCGCGGCCTCGTCCTCAGCGACTTCAGCATTTCCTGGCCCACAATCGTCTTTAGCGGCCGGGGGTGGCTTCCGTTCACGCTTCAAAACGGTGAGCACGTCGGTTGCGTGGATGACAATGCGGCGATGGTCCTCGGTCTCCACGAGCAACTGGCCTGCCAGGATTTCTTGAGCCAACACCCGGGCCCGGCCATTGTTGGTGATTACATCTGCCCCCACCGGCGGCAGTTCTCGCTGCAAATCTTGATAAGTGTCGTACTCGTACCGCAGGCAACATTTAAGACGCCCGCAACGGCCCGAGATTTTCGTGGGATCCAGCGTGGCCCGTTGCAGCTTGGCCATCTTCATCGAAACCGGGGGCATCTCGCTCAAGTGCGTATTGCAACACACGGGCTTGCCGCAATCGCCATAATCGGCAAGCAACTTGGCTTCGTCACGCACGCCGATTTGTCGCATTTCGATCCGTGTTTGAAACTCGTTGGCCAGCGACTTCACTAAATCGCGGAAGTCGATCCGACCTTCTGCCAAGTAATAGATGACAACCCGTTCGCCGCCGTAAAGGTGTTCAACATCAACGAGCTTCATATCGAGATTCAACTGTTTGATTTCGCGATCGCAAATCTCGTACTCACGATGCTCTTGCTCGAACATTTTGCGCAGTTCGCGCTCATCATCGCCTGTTAGCTTGCGCAGAATCTGTCCCTGTTTCGGCTCCGGCAACTGGGCCACTGCTTCGTCCGTTGCTTCGCAAAGCACTTCACCAGACTCCAACCCTCGGCTCGTTCGGGCAATCACCTGGTCGCCGCGAATGTACGTATCGCGCCCCCGTGGCGTGAACACGCCCAAGTTACGCATGACACCATGGCGAACTATGTATCGGGGCACTTCAAGACAAACCTGGACGAACGCAACGTGAAATCAAGCTAGCTACCCGTGGCAACAGCATCCTAAATGTTGGTTTGAGTATAAGTGTTCTGCAGGAGTTAGCCCAGAGAAGCTGGGAGAAGGCCGGAGCCGTTCACTTGCTGAGCGATTCAAGCTCATACGGCTTCACCAACACCGAATAGGCGGCATTCAATGACTCCGGCTTGTACCCAGGCACGGTGATCGCCAACCCAAACAGCCACGTCTTCTGGGACGGCACCCACCCCACCGCCGCCGGCCACGCCATCCTCGGCCAAGATGGCCTGGCCGTATTGGGCTTCGACGCCACGATTCCCGAACCATCAACAGCCGTGCTGCTGCTCGTCACTGTCTTCATGAGCATAGGAGCACGCATACGGCAACGCACGGCCTGACGTCGACAACCTTCCTAGCGGGAAGTAAGCCGAGTTCTAAGCCATGCAAAACGTCGGAATTCCCTGCAAAGCATTCCGCCCCGGAAACAGTTCAGCTACCGACTAAGACTATCCGTGCAGCCCTTCAGACGACTGCTTAAGCATCGCGTCGGCGATTTGGTAAGCGACTTTTGCCAAAGTTGTGTGCTGCGACTCGGCAGGCCAATCTTCCTGGTGACCTGCCAATAAACCCTGCATTGCCGTAACCGCGATCCAATCACGCGCTTTCACGGAGTATACATGCCCCGTTCCTGATGTAGTTGAATGCACTTCATCGTTAGCCTGCATTGCGGTGCTCCCCTGGGGAAAGTGTACAAGTGAAGAGAAAAATCGACGTAAGTGTAAGCGCCCCCGGCATGATTCGAACATGCGACCAACGGTTTAGGAAAGCCACGGCACAAATTCCTTAGCGCGCCCTAAGTATTCCCTTACGGAAAACAGAAGGGTATCCTGAACGGGCGAACATGCTGGAATGAGCGTGAATAAACAAAAACTAGGTACAGTTTTCGAAGTGTACCTATATTCGACCAACTAGCGGGGTAGCTCCCCGCGTTGCTCCCCGTTGACGGTATCCCATCCTGGACCGTCAACGGGCGGCAGGTTGGCAGGATGGAATCTAGATGGCTTTCGATAAAGCAGACTGCGTTGAGTGCCTGCGTGGAATCTTGCAATCTGTCGAGTTAGTTGCCTCTGCAACGACTTCGGAAAATTGGGTTTCGGCACGACACCGTTGGTGCGGCATGGTCGGCGACGGAATGTTTTCCGGCTACGATTTAGCCGGGACTCTGATGGATGCGTGCGAGGCAAACAAGTCTCGAAGTGTTCTTCGTTGGATTGAGTTAAACACTGACAGCGGCCCATTGCGCCGTAAGCGTCTTACCGGCGTCCTCAATGCCATGATTGACGAACTCGCGGCGATTGAGACTGGCAACCCTTCCGACCCATTCCGCTGGGCTCGTGAATCACGCGATGTTGCGGCTGCAAGAATTCCCGATGAGCTGAGCGAGCTTGCAGACTACCTTAAAGGTGTGATTGCTTTGGTCGATCGCACTGATGATGAATACATAGGCCCGGCTTCGCCAGCCGAATGGCAGAAGCGTTTCGATATGCCACCAACTACCTTTTCTCGTCGAAGAAAAGAAATGCGGGTGGATGTTATTTCACCCAAGAGCATCCGAATACACCGTGACGACGTAGCGCGTTTTGAAAAAAAATAGCCGCTAAAACACCACTAAGTCACCGTTTCCCACCGTTTCCCGCCAACAAGCAAAACACTTGTTTTCAAGTTGTATTTGCGTCTTATCATGCCCTCATAGCAACGGTACTTCGCCGTTCGCAATCATAAGCCAAGTGAGGGCTATCAATGTCACGTTCATCGTTACAGCCGGTCGGCATTCAGCCGGGCTGTGTCTATCCGCAGCAAGAGTTCTGCGACCGGTTAGGCATCCAAAGAAAAGCATTCATGGCCATGCGTGCCAAGGGACTGCCGGTTCGCAAGCTGAGCCGTCGCATTGTGGTCGATTCGGATGAGGCCCGCGAGTGGATGCGAGCCCAACCAAAGTTGGGGGCTGCGAAGTGAAGGCCGACACAGAACCAGCGTTAGCAGTATTTCCCTGCCACTCGATTGCAGATGGCAAGTGTACGTGTGGCCGCGACGATTGCCATTCACCCGGCAAGCATCCGCGCACCAAGAGTGGTTTGCTAGATGCAACGAGCGATCCATCGCAGCAAGCCGCATGGTGGGAGCAGTGGCCGAACGCCAATATCGCCATCGCCACCGGCAGCACGAACGGCATCGTGGTTATCGACGTCGATGCGAAAAAAGACGGCTGGGACGCGCTCGAGGAATTAGAGCTACGCTACGGCAAGCTACCCGCAACTGTGGAAGTAAACACTGGCGGCGGCGGCTGGCATGGTTATTTCCGCATGCCCGAAGGCGAAACGATTACGAGCCGCAACGGCTTTCGCAATGGTGTGGACGTCAAAGCCGAAGGCGGTTACGTCATCGCGCCACCCAGCACGCATAAGAGCGGGCGTAAGTACGAATGGGCGCAAGAGCGCGGACCGAATGAGATCGAGATTGCCGAACTACCCGATAGCTGGATTCGCGCACTTCCACGTAAGGGCCAAGAGCCACCAAAAACTAATCAGCCTATCGCACACGCCGAGAAGGGCGACGTTATGCAGCGGGCGCAAGCCTACGTTGCAAAAGCTAGCGCGGCGAGTGAGGGCACTCGCAATGATGCTGCATTCCGTTTGGCTGGGCACGTTGCATCATTCGGGACGAACGGCAGCAGCCTCGGGGAGAGTGACATCATCACCCTGCTTGCCGGGTGGAATCTGCGCAATAGTCCGCCACTCGAAGAAAGCGAGCTGCGCCAATGCGTGGCGAGTGCTCTTGCGAACGGCACGCCGCGGCCACCGAAGGGGATGTCAGACCTACGACCGGCTGAGTATCGAGATACACCGGCTGCTACACCCCGCAAGGAAATCACCTACAAGCTAATCACCTCGGCTGAGTTAGCCACGGGCGATTACAAAGTTGAGTACGCGATCGAAGGCGCTATGGTGTTCGGGCAGCCGCTTTTAATTGGCGGGCCGCAGAAGAATCTCAAAACGTCGATTCTCGTCGATGGTGGAGTTAGCGCGGCCTCGGGCGGTTATTTCCTCGGCAAGTTCAAGGTAGCTCGCCCCTACCGCACGATGATTATGTCGGCTGAAAGCGGCATGGCGAGTTTGCAGGATATCGCGCACCGCGTATGTAACGTTGCGGGCAGACGGTTAGCAGAACTTAGCAATTTATTCTGGTCGCCTGACATTCCGAAGTTCGGCAGCCACGACCATATGGAAGCGCTCGAGAAGTTTTTGGCCGACAACGGAATCGAGGTACTTTTTATCGACCCTGCTTATTTGGCGATGCCGAGTGCCGACGCGGGCAACCTCATGGCGCAAGGTGAATTGCTCCGCAACATCGCGGAGCTTTGCGAGCGGTTAGGGGTGTCGCTCGTCATCTGCCACCACTCCAAAAAACACACCGGGCAAGACCCCTACGAGCCGCTTGAGCTTCAACACCTTGCGTGGGCTGGATTCGCAGAATTCGCGCGGCAATGGTGGCTAGTGAATCGCCGTGAGAAGTACACGCCTGGGACTGGCGACCACCGTCTGTGGCTTTCGTTCGGGGGCAGTGCTGGGCATTCGAGTCTGTGGGCAATGGACGTCAACGAAGGCACCATAGACGACCTCGGGGGCAGACGATGGGACGTTAACCTAACCGATGCAGCAGGCGCTCGTGACGCTGCCAAGGAACGCCAGAGCGAAGCTAGGAAGCAAGCCGCACAGGAGCGTCAAGAATGCGACCGCAAAGCAATCTGCGAAGCGATAGCGGCACTCCCCGACCGCAAGGCCACCAAGACCGATCTTAAAGCGGCGGCGGGTTTGAACACGAACCGATTTTCCCCCGCGTTGGCTTCGCTCTTAACCGACAAGATTCTAATTCCGACCACCGTAGCGAAAGGAAATGGGCAGCAATATGAAGCCTTCACACTCGCCTAATGAAACACCCGGACTCACCCGGACTCACCCGGGATTTTCAATGCTGTCCGGGTGCCGCGACACTCACCCGGACTCCCCCTATGTAATAGGGGAGTCCGGCTGTGTGTGTGGTGGCCGAGCGAATCCATGTAGTGATGAAGTTAGTCCGAGTCCGGGTGGACGGTTCGGAACGATGGGCCAGCATCATCCACCCCTCGGCGTCTCCACTACCGACGAGAGCGACCGGGTACGCAGCCAGCGTGAGGTTGCCGAGTTCGAGCAGGAGCGGCAGGCGTTGGCTAACGAGCGTGAGGTGCAGCCGTGGTGAGTTCTATTCAGATACACCCGTCCACAATGAATATCCGCCCACAACCTGGAACACTCAGAATGAACACCCAGCCACCAAAAGAAAAACCATCCGAGAGCGCCGGATGGCGTTTCTCCCGCGTTTCCAGCACTCAAGGCAGTATCAGTGCGTCCACAACTAAGAACACTCTCAGTGAACGCCTGAGGGCTTATAAACGGGTGTTCACAATAGGGAAGCTGGGCAAGGCTGATGCTGGCAAGCCGTGGTGGGGGGGCATGGATTTTCCAAGCCGATCGCGCGAATGACCGTAAGCGGGCCGGTGCGCAGTTTTTTGGCAGGTTTTAACAGGGGGGGGTGAGGCGAAGCAGGACCGGCCAAGAATCACGAGGAACGCATGAACCGTATCAAAGGTCGAGTCGAGCAACCAACCACTGCGGGGCATCCTGTGCGATTCCAACCACGCTGTAGAGGATGCCGAATACCGATTTTGGGGCGAAGAATAAGGACTTACGTCAATTTCTGATGGACGAGAAATAAGGACTTAGGGCGATGGGCCAACGCGGACCAGCACCAATACCGACAGCGATTAAGGTGTTCGAGGGAACCTACCGAGAGGATCGGCACGGCGGCGGTGTGCGTGTGCCGGATGGTGCCCCGTTGAAGCCGAATTGGCTCGGTGAGATTGCATCTCTCGTGTGGGATGAGCGAATTGAACAGATGATGGCAACGCCGGGTTTACTGTCGCCAGTGGATGGCCCGGCGCTCGCGCTTTACTGCGATGCGTGGCAGCAGTTACATGACGCAAAAGCGATCATTGCCGAGCGTGGAATGGTGGCGTTTGCGGAGAGTGGCGCGGAGTACCAGCACCCAGCGGTAGGCATCGCCAACAAAGCGCGGACTGAGATTATCAAGCTGGGCAGTATGTTCGGCATGAACCCGCCAAGTCGGGTGGGCATGATCGTTAGCGGGCCGACCGCCGACGACGAACTAGCGGAGTTGATTTTATGAACACGCCGCGCCCAATCCCGCTAGAGCATCTCTGCCCCATTGCTGAATGCGGTGGCCGAATGAAGTTCGCGCATAGCGTACCGCGCAGAGACGGCACGACCACCAAGCGCCGCAAGTGCCAGTTTTGCGGACACGAAGACGCTGTGATTTTGAAGACCGAGATTATCAAAATCCTTGAAGTCGAGAAACGAACAGTGCGAGGACGCACACTTAGCAAAAAAACTTCTGCCGACAGTGCGAGGACGCACACTTCAAGCCGCGAATCACATCGACGAAACAAATCCACCCGCCACAATGGAAAGTAAGGAATTCAACATGCTGACCGCACAAGACATTTGCAAGCGACTCGACTTGACCCTTGAACAAGTGGGTTTTCTGTACGCGAAGAGCGTGCTGCCCGAGGGGGTCAAGGTAGGCGATTGCGTCCGCTTTCGCGAGCACGACATTCGCAAGTTCGAGAAGTATTTGCGAAAGCGCCATGAGTGCCGACACCGTGGAATCGACCCCGATGGCCCCCGTGGCCCAGCACCGCCGATTTACTCCACCGCTGGCAATCCGAGGTTCGATCCCCGGCTGGTTACGGCGAACGAAATCGAGGCGAATCGCCAATCGAAGTCTCGCACGTTAGCGGCGGGCAGTACTCCAATCAAACCGCAGCAGCGGGTCGAGTTGCCCGAATCTGCTGATCGGAAAGCACGGAACGAGGGCTAAACGATGAATCACAATTACCTGCGGGTCGCAGACCAAGGCCTGAGCGCAAAAGTTGCGGCTAAGAAAATTTACGAAAAGGCGCTGCGCGAGCAACGCGAGTTATACGACGGCGAAAGAGCCGAGTTCTACGAATACGTTGCCTTGGCGAAGAAGAGCGACGCGGCAATGAAAGCACTGGAATCACCACAAGGGGCAATAAGCATGGACCATTCACAAACAGTTCTCCCAACCAATGGCCGACTTCCGAGTGAATCCCAAGCCGCGCCGTTCGTGCGGTGCAAGAAACTTCGCGCGTTTCGCAACGAATCGGACGCGCTGGACGCTGGGCAGTATTTCCGCGCACTTGTCGCGCGGACTTGTCGCGGCGAAGTCAACCAAGCTGCGGAGGACCACTGCCACCGCCGTGGCTGGAAGCTTACCAATGCGGGCGGCGAAGGCTCTGGTGTTACCGGCGGCTATCTGGTTCCAACACCATTAGCCCAAACCATCATCGACGTTCGCGAAAGCGTTGGTGTGGCTCGCAAGATTCTCGCGGTCATGCCGATGGGTTCAGACACATTAAGCATCGCTCGGCGTGCTGAGGGCCTCACGGTTTACTACAAGGCTGAAAACCATGCACTCACCGACAGCGACAAGTCTTGGAATCAAATCGAGCTTATCGCCAAGCAACGCGGTGTCGCGCACTTCATCAGCCAAGAGCTTCAAGAAGATGCGATTATCAGCGTTGTCGATGACGCCGTGGCTGAGATGGCCTACGCACTCGCCGACAAAGAAGACGAGGAAACCATCAACGGTGATGGCACTTCAACCTACGGCGGCGTGCTCGGCTTGAAAGCCGCCATTGGTACGGCTGGCGTGGTCGATGCGGCAACCGGCCACGATACGTGGGGTGAGTTGGACGTTGCCGACTTCACCGCTGCAATTTCTCGTCTGCCAGACAAGTACTCGCGCGACCCGGTTTGGGTTTGCAGCCACGGATTTTATTCGGCCGCAATGTTGCGCCTTCTCGTCAGCGGCGGAGGTAACTGGGCAGGAACTCTTCAAGCCGGGGACAACGGCCAGCGGAATTTTTTAGGATACCGCGTTTATCTGACCGACAAGATGCCGCGCACGAGTGCGGCCTCAACCGTCTGCGCTCTGTTCGGCACGTTCAGCATGGGCGCGATTCTCGGCGAGCGAACCGGCATCCGTGTTGGTCGCAGTGACGAGTACCGATTCCTGCACGATCAAATCGCACTCAAGTCGTTGTCTCGCTACGACATCAAGGTTCACGCCCCTGGCGATGACACAAACGCCGGATGCTACGTCGCACTCAAAACCGCAAGCGGCGGCGGCTGATAGTTCACTTGGCGGTTTTCGCTCGTGGCGAAGCTGCTCCTACAAGCCGGCGCGCGTTATGTCTTTGTGGCGCGCGTCGGTTTGTTTTTTTCACTCAACGGATATGCAAACAACCGACTCCGAAATTGTTGCCGTAGTTCGATCTCGTTTCGGCCCCGTGTTGGCTGGCGTGTTGTCTTATGTCGCCCCGGAAATCTGCGAGCACACTTTTCCCGATGGTAGTTCAACGTGGCGGTTTGGGGATCGTGTCGAATTCTTCGCGCTGCTGATCGCCGACGAAATCATTGGTCGTAGGCGCAGCAAAGCAGAGCTACTTGACCTGGCTCGCGAGTATAAGCCGTTGCCGTTCAGTTATGAGAGGCGAACGCCAGAGCGGCGATTTAACGAAGGGTTGCGGAGGACGTGTAAAGTATCGACCCGATACGCTGGAGTGCGTTAGAGGCGAAACCATGCGATTGATTTTCGAGAATGCTCGCATGAAGAAGCTCTACGAGCCAAAGGCGAAGGAACGGAAGAAGCAAGGCGGCGACAAGAAATCGAACGGAGCAAAATCGGTTAGGGCAAATTTGCCCGAAGCGGTATCACGGCCACGCGACGAAGCCGCAGTCGCATTGAACGTATCACCGCGCACGGTAGAGAACGCATCGACTGTAATCGCCGCCCTGAAGCATCCGAACGGTGCGAAGAAAAGTGACCGGCAGATTGCCGAGCATGTTGGGGTGGACCACAAAACCGTCTCGCGATACCGCAGCCAACTTGCTCCGACTGGGGAAATTCCCCAGTCGCCCGAGCGTACTGGCCGCGATGGTCGCACGATCAACACCGCCAACATTGGCAAGCGCGTCGAGGTGGAAGCTAGGAATGGGGCCCATGGGTCCCAAAACAGTGAAGTTGACTATTCGCGGGCATGCAAGGCATAATGCGGGGGCTAAACCATTCCGGGCTGTCAGCCATCTGTAGCAGACAGCGGACATAGAAATCTTAACACCGGCGTTTTTGCTGAATCGCATAGAAATCAGAGTGTGTAGGCGAGCGGGCCTTCGGGGGAGGTAACGAACCCGGGGTGGTCTATGCCGCCTAGCAAGCCAGTTCGCCTACACACTTTTGTTGCACGGAGTTTATAGCCGTGCAGGAAAGGCCGTCATCATGGCCCGTACCCCTTCGATGTTGCTGAGCGAAGCAACTACCCGCGTTCAGTCGGGTGAGTTGGTTGGCGCAGCGTGTTACACTCGCGAAGCCGTTCGTCGCGAGCTTCGCAATTTGTGCGACCAGCACCAATGCCGACCGGTCGAACAAACCCCACGACAGTTAGTGAGGGCGCTAGTGTCTGCTGGCGTGTTCACAGCCAGTCGTGCCGACAAGATTTTGCGGTTGGTCCGCATTCTCGATAAGGCTTCGCGGCTGTATCGGTTCCGTCCAAACCGCATGATGCGAGCCATCGTTGCAGCGCAGCGAGTTGCAGTGTTTAACTAACCACCCCCAACCCCGGCGGGCAGGGCCGGGGGTTTTTATGAAAGGAAAGCGATGAGCAAGAAACCACCCAAGGTAAGAATCGCACGGCCAAAGGGTCGGCCGTTGCAATTGCGGTACACAGACCCCGAAACAAAGCGCGAAGTGCGCATCACAACGGAGACTTATGACGAAGCTGTAGCGATCGAACTAAAGAACAAACTGGAAGCAAAGTTATTGCTCGGCATAGATGCGAAGCCAAAGCGTAGGGCCGGTGGGCCCACGATGGCGTGGACAGACTTCCGGATTCGCTATACAGACCTGCAACTATCCACGTTGCGAGCAAAGACGGTGAGCGCTGCCGAAAGCCGACTGGACATTGCAGAGCGAATCTTGAAGCCGCGCGCATTGGCCGACGTGGCGAATAGTGAGGCGTTGCATGAGTTGCAATCGCGCCTCGTTGCTGGCGACGAGGGCAAAGGTCCGCGAGCCGCCTACACGGTTCGCAACTACATGGCGTCCGTTGTAGCGGCGCTCAATTGGGCTGCCACGATGGGATGGCTTCCTGCTGTGCCACGACTCAAGAAAATCAAAGTTGCAAAGTTGCGGCAGATGAAGGGCCGACCCATCAGTACCGAAGAATTCGAGCGGATGCTCGACAAGGTTAAAGATAAGGTTGGCGATGATGCCAAAGCCTCGTGGAAGTATTTGCTTAGCGGTTTGTGGGAGTCTGGACTACGACTCGATGAACTAATGCACGTTCATTGGAGCGACGAGCGGTTTATCGTTCCGCACTGGAAACGCGGCGCTTTGCCGGTATTGTCTATCCCCGCCTCAATGCAGAAGAACGAGACAGAAGAAACGATCCCACTGCTACCAGGTTTCGAGAAGTTATTGCACGAAACGCCAGAGCGGGAACGTTTCGGCTGGGTGTTTAATCCGATGAGCCTGCAAACGATGCTTGGGCGTCGTGCGCGTCACCAGCGCCCCGATTCTGAGTGGGTGGGCAAGGTTGTAAGCCGCATCGGTGAAGCCGCTGGCGTCATTGTACGGCCCGCTGTTGGCGACGGTGAACCGAAGTATGCCAGCGCCCATGACCTACGCCGTAGCTGTGCCGAGCGGCTTGTAACGGCTGGCGTCCCAGAGCGAGAGGTAAGCCGCGTTCTACGCCACGCGAGCGTGGAAACCACCCGCAAGCATTATGCCCCCGGCACTGTTCAGGAATCGGCAGGTATTATTCGCCAACTGCTGACTGTACCTAGGTACAACCAAGAGGTGAAATCGACGTAAGTGTAAGCGCCCCCGGCATGATTCGAACATGCGACCAACGGTTTAGGAAACCGCTGCTCTATCCCCTGAGCTACGAGGGCATAATAAGCTTTTGGCCTTGTTTTACAGACGTTTACGACGGCCTGAAAAGGTCGTGTCAGTAAATTTGGGAGTAAATCCCGGTTGCATGGCCTATTCTTTAAACGGCTAATTTTATCACGGGGAGTGGAATATGGGCAGGCGCAAAGGCAGCCGCAATAAGGGCTACTATTACATCCAGAATCGAGGATGGGCTGCCGACATAGGCGAGGGCGACGATAAACGCCGCGTTTACCTCGAATACGAAAACGGCGGTAGAATTATCGACCGCAATACGCCCACCCCCGAGTTAAAAGCGGCCTATCTGAGGCAGCTTACCGCGCCGCCCGAAATAGAATCGACTACCGAAGGCGTAACGGTCGAAGACGTTTGCACGGCTTATCTCGCAAAGGCTAAAGCAGACGGGGCAATGTCAACATTCATCGTCCGCCAAAGCACTCTATTCGATTTATGCTACGGGTTGCCGTCGCGATTCATTCCCAACGGCAAGCCAAAGCCGGAACCCAAGAAAGACGATTACATCCATGATGGGTTAGGAAAAACGCTTGTAAGCGAGTTGCGCCCAATTGATATAGACCGTTGGGTAGGCGCTCATCCGGGTTGGAAGGGATGTAAGCGCACGAAAATTCAGGCGGTCAAGCGCGCATTGAACTATGCCGTTAAGGCTGGCCTGATTGAAAAGAACCCGATTAAGGGATACGAAACCCCAAAACAACGACCGCGAACAACCTATCTAACTCCGCAGCAAGAATCGGCACTTATCGGCGCTGCAAACGCATCGTTGGGCATGGCGATTAAGGTTTGTATTCGTACTGGCGCTAGGCCGGGTTGTGAATTCGCAAAATTGACCGCGAAGCATATTCAAGATCATGGCAATCGGATGGAATGGGTTTTTCGACCGGAAGAAAGTAAGACGCACATTTTGCGTATTATTCGCATTACAGACCCGGATATACTTGCGATTGTACGGCAACAGATTGCTTGTCATCCCCAAGGGCCGATTTTTAGAAACACAGAGGGTAGGCCGTGGTCGCGAGAATTGCTAACTGAAAAGTTCCGCAAGCTAAAAAACAAATTGATAGGTAAAGGAATCGAGTTTGACGACGACGCTTGTATGTACTCTTGCCGACATACCTACGCTAAACGCATCCTTCAAGGTTACTGGTCAGGCAAGCCAACGAACATCGAAACGCTGGCGCGACTAATGGGCAATTCTCCCCAGATATGCCACGAACACTATCTGCAATGGTGCGATAGTTATACAGAACCGCTTTGGGAATCAGCGTAGATAGAGATGGCCTTGTAAAGTTTTTTGTGTCACGCCATCAGGGCATGTTATTTGCTAGGCT
>CAZTWS010000123.1:1577-14741 GCA_964618225.1 uncultured Planctomycetaceae bacterium | reverse complement strand
TTGTGTTGGGGCGTCGAGGTCGCTAAGGAACGCGGGAAAAATAACTTCGGCGGTTTGAAGTTATTCACGAACGACTATAGTGCTTTTTACGCCGAAGGCGTTCTACTCCACAGCCCAGAGTGCGCCGCGTTAGCGGCGCACTCTGGGTAAACAGAGGAGAAGCCCCATTTACGCCGTAGGCGTTACACATTCGTCGCGGCGCGGACGGGTGTAACGCCTTCGGCGTAATGCCGGAATTATTTCCTGGCCCCAGGGTGCGCCACTTCGTGGCGACCCTGGGCTTTGGAATTTAACACCTACGGTGTAGGAGCTATTCCCATCCGCATTTGAAACACCGAAGTTATTCTTCCCGTGATCCGAAGCCGCGAGGGGTGGGGGTTATTGAGGCGCGGGTACGGGTGCGGCACGTACGGGTGCTCATTGGTTGTTGATGACTTCGCCGCCGGCGCGGGTGAACATCGCGCGGAGCACTTGGGGGTCGATTTGGTCGCTGATGAATTGGACGGAGCCATCGCAGAAGGCGGCGTTCCAGCCCTGCGGGAATACGTTGCCCAGCCCTTGTTTGGGATCATCCAGGTTGACGGTTAAGTCGTCGGGCCTGGTCCATTCGACGGCTCGAGATGGGTCGGCTTCCACGACGATAATCGTTTTGCTGGTGCCATCGGTGATGCTTCTAAATGAGGTACCGTCCTTGGTACCGTCGAAGATGCACTCGGGGCCGACCACGGCGAGGTAATTGGTTTTGCCAGGTTCCAGATTCACACTCGGCGACGCAAAGGCGGCCGGCATTTGCGGGATGAGCGCGCGGTTGTGTTCGCTGTCCCAAGGCTCGTCGAGGTGGAATTGGGCATAGAGTTCCTGCCCTCCGTCGATGAAGGGCAGGATTTTGACGCGCCAGCTTAAGAGCGGCGCGCCGTCCTCGCTGTAGATGGCGTGGGCGGGTAATGTCTTCGTGGCGCTTTCGTGATTGAGCAATGCGAGCACGATTTGCTTGAGGTTGTTCATCGACTGGCTGCGCCGTGCGGCCGTACGAGCGGCCTGGACGGCGGGCAGCATCAACGACGCACTGATGCCAACGGCCCCGAGGAGAATTTTCTTTTGAGATTCGTCGAGGCCGTTGTTGCGGAAGAGTGTAATCGCGGCACCTTCGCGAGTGGGCATGAAGTTCTGCGACCATTGCGTGGACGCGCGCTCGGCATACTGTGCGAAGGCGCGTTCGATGGGGTCTTCGCTGGCGGCTTGTTCGGCGAATTGTGCCTTCAAGGTTTGTTGCTGCCTCTGGTTCGCTTCGTTGAGGACGGCAAGCACTTGCTCGGCGGCGGCTTCATCGTTGGCGTGGGCCAGGACGAACGTGGGGCCTTTGCCGGAAATGTTGGCACCGACTTCAAGAGCTGAAAGCTGGCCAGGGAGTTCGAGGAACGGCTGTGCATCTGGCGGCAATTGCGCGCTGGCCAGGCCCATGCCGATCAACGGGCGAAGCGTGACCAAGTCGACGCCGATGTAGAGGTCGCCATTGGAAGGGGCTTGCCGCATGCGGTCGAGGAGCGGGCTGCTGGCCTTCTCGTTTTGTGCTTCGACAAGCTGGCGGAGCATGGCGTCTGGCGCGACGACCAGCGTGCGGCTGTTCGAGCCATAGAAACTGGGGAAAACTGGGTGGGCGCTCTGCAGGTACTTCTTTCCGTTGAGTTCGGCAAGCTGCGCGGCGGCGCGGTATTGTTCGGGGATTTGCGACGCCTTGAAGGGCTGATCGAACAGGAACGTGATGCCGTAGTTGGGTGGGCCGAAGCCGGCGGGCATTTCCACAAAGGCGACCACTTGTTCGACGTCGGCTGGATCGAAGCCGAGGTACTGCATGCCGGCGGCGGTGGCCACTTCGGTAGGCAGCATTTGGGCGATGGGCGACTTGAGAAGCTGCGAAGGGCGAAGCACCACGACGGCCACCGCGGCGGGTGAAACGAACGCGGTGTCGATGCCGTCGCCGAGCGGGACGGCGGATATTGCGGGAGCGGTGGGCTCGGCAGCGGCTGGCGGCTGCTCGGGGGTCTCCCCGGTTTCGATGCCGCCCTCAAAGCGCTGGCGAACGGCCTGAACACCGGGGCTTTGGGCGAAGAGCGATGCCGAGGGGGCTAGCGCTGTTACCCATGCCATGCTCAAGCAAATTGAAATACGAAAAACTCGGCGTAAACGCAACGGGCGGTAAGGAGATGTCATCGTTCTAAGAAATCCGGTGGAATCGTGATTCGTTCGGGAAATGGAAAAGCGGTACGCCAGTCAGCTTAAAGCGGATCGAGGCAGGGGTCAAATTTGGAATGGGAACAATGGGAACGGGGAATGTCGAACGGGGATGGCCCAATGTCTAATGCCCAATGCCTTATAAGAGGCGGACGGCACACGGAGTGTGCCTGCTGCTTTGGTGCGTTGCCGGGTGGCGACGGGTTATGCCGGTAATTCGGCCAGGAATGATTTTTCTTGGTGCGGGGGTGCGATTTTTCGGCCAGGCAGGCGTGGTTTGCCAGACGTTCTGGCGAGGCCGGCGGACGTTGCGTTTTTGCAAAGCTATGTTTTCGCAGGATCGTTTCGACACGGCAGGCCGCGCGTGGTTTGCCCCATTACGGATTTGGATTGCCCCATGATTGTCATCGTTGGTTGTATTGTGGTTATTGGCGCTGTGCTTGGCGGCTTCACGATGGCCGGCGGGCATATCGGCTCGCTGCTGCACCCGAGCGAAGTGGTGACGATCGGCGGGGCCGCGCTGGGTGGACTGATTGTTAGCTCGCCGAAAAAGGTGCTTATCGACCTGGCGAAGGGCGTGGTGCAATCGCTCAAAGGCTCGCCTTTTACGAAGTTGGCCTACGAACAAACTTTCAAATGCTTGTACGATTTGTTGCGGCTTGCGCGGCGCGACGGCATGCTCGCGCTGGAGCCGCATCTTTCTCAACCGGAAGAGAGCAGCATTTTTCAGAAGTACCCGAAAGTGTTGCATAACCATCACTTGTTGCACTTTGTTTGCGGCGGGCTTGGACCGCTCGTGGATGCTTCGGTGAAGCCAGAACAAATGGGCGAGCTGTTCGAGGCGGAGCTCAAGGTGATGGAAGAGGAACATCATGCACCGATGGCCGCGTTATCGAAGGTGGCCGACGCGTTGCCGGGGTTCGGGATCGTGGCGGCGGTGCTCGGTATCGTGATTACGATGGGCCATATCGACGGCCCGCCCTCGGAAATTGGTCACAAGGTGGGTGCCGCGCTCGTGGGTACGTTCCTTGGAATTTTGCTGTCGTACGGATTCGCGGCACCGCTCGCGACCCGCATGGAATTTTTAGGACACGCGGAAAGTGCGTTCTTCCGCACGGTGGCTTCGGTGATCGTTGGTTTTGCAAATAACTTGCCGCCGAAAGTGGCTCTGGAGACGGCCCGCCGCAGCATTTGCCGCGAGCATCGGCCGGAACGCGAGGAATTGGATACCTGGTTCAAAGAAGCGGAGGCGGCGTAAAAAGCGGGGAGCTTGGAGCGAAGAGCAGGGAAATTAAACATACTCCTCGCTCCTCGCTTCTCGCTCCCCGCTCGCGGAGCGAATCATGGCTGGTGGTGGTGGAGCTTGGAAGGTGGCCTACGCGGACTTCGTGACCGCGATGATGGCGTTTTTTCTCGTGATGTGGATCACCTCGCAGAGCGACGATAGCGTCAAGAAGGCGATCGGCGGTTACTTCCAAGATCCTTGGGGCACATCGGGCGAAGATCACACGCCGAGCATCGGAGCGGCCACGGGCATCAAGGGCGATCTGCCATTCTCCGATACACCGAATGGCATTCTGCCGCAGCGCTGGCCGCAAACGAATATGGAGAACGCGACGGATAAGAATCCGGGCGCGGCCTCGGTGTGGCAACAGAAGCACAAGTTGCATGTGGTGCCGAACCCAGGGCGGAATCTTCCTGCGCTGGTGGTGAGTTTCGAGGAGGCGTCGGCCGATTTGCCGGAGCTTGCTCAGCAGCGACTTAAAGATTTGTTGCCGGCGCTGGTGGGCAAGCGTCACCGCGTGGAGCTGCGAGCACACTGCACTCGTCGGCCATTGCCTAAGGAAAGCGAGTATCGCGATCACTGGCAGTTGTGCTACGACCGCAGCCTGGCGACGATGAACTTTTTGGTGCTGAACGGCGTGGAGGCCGAGCGCGTGCGGTTAAGCCAATCGGCCGCTTACGAGCCGCTGACTACGCGGCTGGAATCGGCCTGGCAGGATGAGAACAACTGCGTTGAGGTATTTTTGCTTGCCGATGTGGCGGAAAAAGCGTCTGGCACCACGGAGAAGCATCGTTCGGCAAATGAACATGCTTCTATATTGGTGCCGCACGCGGGGATGTAGAGTTGGCCGCGAAGAGGCACAACAAGTCGCAAAAGCGGTTCTATTGATCTCTCTGGGGCGTTGCCCCAGCCACCCGGTTAATTTCCGTGCTGCGGTTGCAGTAGTTCGTCGATGCGGACGAATTCATAGCCACGGGCTTTTAGTTCGTCGCAGAGCGCGGGCAGCTTGGTGTGGAACGGGTCTTTGCGGCCGGAGCCCAGGTGCAAGAGCAGGATGAATCCGTTGAGGCCGTGAGGATCGCACTGTTCGTAGGCAAGGATGTCGTCGTAGATTTTTTGCGATGGCACGAACGCGCGATTGTCTTCGGGAACGTAGTCGCGATTGGAGCCGCTGCCGGGCGTAAAGTTGAATAGCGTAACGCCCGCGTCGCGCGACCACTTTACCTGGTCGCCGTTGAACCATTCGTGCGGCGGAATGAAGAGAGGCGGCTGGTCTTTGTTGAGCGCGCCGAGCTTTCGTAATCCGTTCATATTCTTATGAAGGTCGTCGATGAAGAATGCTCGAGTGACGAGCGATTCGTCGCGATTGTCCCAATCGCAGTAGAGAGGGTGGGAATCGGAATGGGGGCCGACGTAATGCGACTCCTTGATTGCACGCGTTAGCAACGGGTGGAGTTGCGGATCGCGCACGAAATTGCCTGTGACAAAAAAGCCCGCGTGGATACGGCAAGATTTCAGGATATCGAGAATCTCTTGAGTGCTTTCGCCTCGTTTGTCGCCGGTGAAGACGAGCGCTAGTTTTTTGGTTTCGACATCGCCACGCACGATGGCTCCGTATTTGTCGCGTACAAGCCGGTCGGTGTTGTCAAGCGGCTGTTCCGCAAAACACGGGCAGGCCACGATCGCGATTAGCGTAGCGAGTATGAAGACTCCGACGAAGGCGTATCGTGGTTGGCCTTTCAAGAGTAGTAGGGCATGGCATACGATAGGCACGGGAAATCCCCACTCGTGGCTGGATAGATATTAACTAGGCTAGATGATGGGAATGTTGTCGTCCCCGACGGGACCGAGGACGGCCCGGCTCGCTACCGCTCGAACCTAAGCGGCTGCAAGTTTACAATACTCACGAGGCAGAAATGCGGACAAGTGGTTTTCGAGCAGGCGGAGCCGCATTGGCAGCATTGGCTGCTTTTTTTCTGGGGGGCTGCGAGCAGAAGAACGAATTCATTCCCCCACCGCCGCCGGAAGTGACGGTTGCTCACCCCGTGATGCGCGAGATTGCCGATACGATGGAATTCGTCGGCCGCACGCGTGCGACGGCCACGGTTGATTTGCGTGCCCGCGTGAATGGCTATCTGGAAAAGATTGATTTTCCGGACGGTGCCGATGTGAGCCTGGGCGATCAATTATTCCAGATCGAGCAAGCGCCCTACATTGCGACGGTTGATTCGGCGAAGGCCGCCTTGCAGAAAGCACAGGCCGAGTTGCAACTTGCTCAATCACAGTATCGGCGTTTGGAACCGCTCGTCGCGCAACGAGCCATTACGACCGACGAGTTGGAGATTCAAGCGGCACAGGTTGCTACATCAAATGCCAATGTGGCGGCGGCAGCCGCGGCGTTGCGAACGGCCGAACTCGATCTGCAGTACACTACGATCCGCGCGCCGATTGCCGGGCACATCGGGCAACATCTGGTCGATATTGGAAATTTGGTGCAAGCGCAGCAAACGCTGCTGGCGACGATTCAAAGCATCGACCCGATTTATGCCGACTTCGATGTGAACGAGCGCGACTTGCTGCGATTCATGGCAATGCTGCGGAAACGTGAGCTACCAGACCCGGTGAAAAATCCGCCCGTGTTGCGATTAGGGCTGGAGAACGAGGCCAACTTTCCGCACCAGGGGACGCTCGATTTTCGCGAGCTGGGTGTTGATCCCGGCACGGGCACCACACGACGACGTGGTGTGTTTCCGAATCCGAATCGTGAAATTCTGCCAGGCATGTCGGTGAGGATTCGTGCGCAGATTGGAGCCACCGCGTCGCGGCTCATGGTCGAGGAACGTGCGATCGGTGCCGACCAACGCGGCGATTTCCTGCTCGTGGTGAACGACAAGAATGTGGTCGAGTATCGGCCAGTACGGCTCGGCATCGCCGTGGACGGCATGCGCGTGGTGGAAGAAGGCGTAAAGATTGAAGATTGGGTTGTCATCAATGGCCTGCAACGAGCGCGCCCCGGAGCGGAAGTTCGCCCAGTGCAAACCGAGATGGGTGCAGCGGCCACATCAGCCGGCCCCCCTGCCCCGTCTCACTCGAATGGCGACCAAGCGGATAGCACCACGCCACCGGCAAGCACGCCGCCCGGGGTGCCCGAGGAAAAAGCGCCGTTGCAACCGGCATCGCCGCCCTCTCGCTACGAAACGGGCGTGCAAGAAGAAGAGGCCTTGAACGAATCGGCAACGGAGCAGAATCAATAGCGGATGTTTTCGCGGTTTTTCATCGAACGGCCGATCTTTGCCAATGTCATCGCCATTGTGACGATGATCGCGGGCGTGGTATCGCTTTACCGGTTGCCGGTCGAGCAGTATCCGGCCATCACACCGCCCACGGTTCGCATTCAAACGAACTATCCCGGTGCCAACGCGCAAGTGGTTGCCGATACGGTCGCGCAGCCGATCGAGCAGCAGGTGAACGGCGTGGAAAACATGCTGTATATGTCCTCCTCGTCGTCGAGCGACGGCAGCTACTCGCTGACGGTGACCTTCGACATTGGGACGGATCTCGACGTGGCCCAGGTGCTCACGCAGAACCGTGTGGCCATCTCGGAAGCATTTTTGCCAGACGAAGTGCGTCGCCAGGGCGTGACGGTGCGCAAACAGTCATCAAATATCGTGCTGATCGTTTCGCTCAATTCGGAGCGTGACCAGTACGACGGGCTGTACCTGGCGAACTATGCCACGCTTCATTTGCGCGACGAGTTGAGCCGCGTGAAAGGCGTGGGCGATGTTACCGTGTTCGGCTCCGCGAACTATAGCATGCGTATATGGCTCGATCCGCAAAAGCTCAAGCAGCGTGGGCTTACGACGGCAGACGTCATGGCGGCCATCAATGAGCAAAATGTGCAAGTGGCAGCAGGCCAGGTGGGCCAGCCGCCGACCGCCGCGGACTCGGACGTGCCGTTCCAATACACGGTGACCACGCTTGGCCGGCTGAGCGATGTAGAGCAATTCGAGAACATCGTGCTGAAGGCCGAGGGCGGCACGAAAATCATGCGGCTCAAGGATGTGGCCCGCATCGAGCTGGGCGCGCAAACCTACGACCAGTTCAATTTGAAGTCGGGCCGGCCGACGGCAAACGTGGGCATTTACCAGTTGCCCGGTAGCAACGCGCTGGAAGTGGCGGAGAACGTGCGGGCAGCGATGGAACGGCTCAGCAAGTCGTTCCCCGAGAATATGAAGTACGAGTTCCCGCTCGATACTACGAAGTTTGTCGATGCGTCGATCGAGGCCGTGTATCACACGCTGTTCGAAGCGGGCGTGCTGGTGCTGCTCGTGATCATGGTGTTTTTGCAAGATTGGCGCGCTCTGCTTATTCCGGCAACGACCGTGCCGGTGACGATTATCGGCGCGTTCTTCGCCATGGACGTGATGGGCTTTAGCGTGAACATGCTGACGCTGTTCGGGCTGGTGCTGGCGATCGGTATCGTGGTGGATGATGCCATCGTGGTGGTCGAAAACGCGATGCACCATATCGAAGAAGGCATGGCTCCTAAACCGGCCACGATTCAGGCCATGAGCGAAGTGCTGGGACCGATTATCGGCATCACGCTCGTGCTGATGTCGGTGTTTTTGCCGAGCGCGTTTCTTAGCGGCATTACGGGGCAACTCTACCAGCAGTTCGCGCTCACGATTGCCGCCACGGCGATCATCAGCGCGATCAACGCCATGACACTCAAGCCGGCGCAATGCGCCACGTGGCTCAGGCCGCCCAAGAAACGTAAGAACATAGCGGCCCGGGCATTTAACCGTGTATACGGTTGGGTCGAGGCGGTTTACGACCGAACCGTGCGGCTACTGCTGAAAGCGGTAACGCTGGTGATGCTGGTTTTTGCCGGGCTCGTGGCGTTTACCGTGTGGTGGTACGGGCAGATACCGACCGGCTTCTTGCCGACCGAGGACCAGGGGTATGTGTTCATCAGCGTGCAGTTGCCCGACGCGGCGTCGCAAAAGCGCACTGAAGAAGTGATGCGAAAGATCGACAAGATCCTGGCCGACACACCGGGCATCGAGAACTGGATCACGATCGGTGGATTGTCGCTGCTCGACCAAAGCACGGCATCGAACATGGGCACCCTGTTCGTCACGTTCACACCGTGGGGCGAACGATTGCCCGAAGGTTTGACGCTTGAGGTGATGCTGAACAAGCTGCGAGTACCTTTGAGCCAGATTCAGGAAGCCGTGATCTTTCCGTTCGCGCCACCCGCCATTCGCGGCTTAGGCGTGCGCGGCGGTTTCGAAATGCAGATTCAAGATCGCGGCGGCATCGGTCGGGCCACGCTGGCTCAGGTCGTGCAGCAAACGGTGGAAGATGGCCACAGCCAATCGGGCCTGATGGGGCTGAATACGACGTTCCGCCCCGGCGTGCCACAGATTTATGTGGATATCGATCGCGAGAAGGTGAAGCTGCTCGATATTCCACTTTCGGACGTGTTTGCCACGATGCAAGCTTACTTGGGCTCGGCTTATGTGAACGACTTCAATAAGTTCGGGCGTACGTACCAGGTGCGTGTGCAGGCCGAGCCCAATTTCCGCGCGACGTTAGACGATATTCGCCGATTGGAAGTGCGCAATCGCGACGATGAAATGATTCCGTTAGGCACGTTCGCCAATGTGCGGCAGTCGTTCGGGCCGCAGATTGTGAGTCGTTACAACCTCTATCCTTCGGCGCCGATTACTGGCGAGCCGTCGCCTGGTTACAGCACAGGCCAGGCGCTCGAGCTGATGGAGCAAATTGCCGATCGCGATTTACCGCCGCAAATGGGCTTCGAGTGGACCGGCATGGCTTATCAGGAAAAACAGGTAGGCGGTGAGGCCATTTGGGTATTTTCGATGGCGGTGGTGCTCGTGTACCTGGTGCTGGCTGCTCAGTACGAAAGCTGGTTCGTGCCGCTGGCGGTGATTATGGTCGTGCCGCTGGCGCTGCTTGGTGCGGTAGCCGCGGTGGCCGCGCGCGGCATGGATAACAACGTGTACACGCAAATCGGCATCGTGCTCATCATCGCTCTGGCGAGCAAAAATTCGATTCTCATCGTGGAGTTCGCCAGAGCGATTCGAGCGCGCGGCGAATCGATTCGCGAATCGGCGGCTCAGGCGGCGCGGCTTCGCTTCCGACCGATCTTGATGACGTCGTTCGCGTTCATTCTTGGCGTGGTGCCGCTGATGCTTGCCAACGGTGCCGGTGCCGCAGGCCAGCAGGCGCTAGGCACCGCCGTGTTTGGCGGCATGGTGGCGTCGACCGTTCTCGCGGTAATCTTCGTGCCAGTGTTCTTTGTCGTGTTCCAAAGCCTCAGCGAATGGTGGGGCCACGGACGACCGGATATTGAAAGTGCGCAGAAAAAGGCACACGACGCTCATATTACGCCAGATACGGCGGGGCCGGTGCAGTGATTTATCGCACTGGGAATTGTCAATCGTCGCCTGAAAGTGACATGCCTTGAGCGCCTAGCATCGCGCGGTTGAGCGGCCCACCGGCAAACAGCAGTTCGTCAATCGCCTGGTCGATGTCGTTCTGCAAGATACAAGGTGCTTCGCTGTCGCTGCGGCATTCTAAATTGAATTGCAGTGCTCGCCGCATGAGCTCCTTGATGAAAGCAGCACTTACGCCATGGGTATTTTGGGCTGCGTGATTCACAACTTCCTCGGAAATGTCGGCCCCAGATGCGTAAAGCCTAATCAGCTTACGGCGACCTGCCTCATCGGGAACGGGAAACTCAATGGCCTGGTCCACACGTCCTGGCCGCGCCGCCAGTGCTTCTTCTAGTGATTCAGGCTGATTCGTCGTGAGCAGGAAGATGATTTCAGAATCGGCACGCAACCCATCCATTTCGTTGAGCAGACGGTTCAGGAGCGCTTCGCGACTGGTGGCTACACCATCGCGTTCACGACCGATGAGATCGACATCTTCCAGCACCACGATGCTTGGCTGCAAGAGGCGAGCCAACGACATGTATTCGTCGAGCATCCCGACCTGTTCGCCCGTGACTAACAACGTTGTATGGCCCGAAAGCGAACCTATCAGGTAGTGAATCGTGTAGGTTTTTCCGGTGCCGGGTGGCCCGTAGAAGAGCAAGCCTTTTTTCACGGGCATGCCCAACTTCTTTAATTGGGCCCGTTGTTGAATAAAACGCACAATGTTTCGTTCTAGAATCCGCACCGTTTCATCGGGCAGAATGACGTCGTCGCGCGTCACCTTCTTGAGCTCGTGAACAACGACTCCTGCGGAATGGCCGCGATAGTCGGTCGAGGTTTCGAGCGACAGAATCTTTCCGCGATACGATTGTGCTTTGGCGATTGCTTGCTCAACAACTTTGAGCAAATCTTCCGCGGCGGCTGCGGCGGTTAGATTTCGCAGGTGGGCCACCCCGAAATTCAACATTGTTTTGAATCCGCATGTTGCATGCGATGTTTCGCTTGTCCAAAGCACGGCTAATTTACCGGCGGGGTGGTCCAATAACCACAATGCATGCTTGACGCATTGCACAGTTTGATCGCCGCCAATGTCAAATGAATCGTATTCGACGGCAGTGGGAAAATAGTTGTAACTGTCGTGGTGCGGCGACATCATCGCGCCAAGATTTACGCTTGATAGAAAACTTTCGGTAATAGGAACGCCGACCAGTGAGCAAACTTTGCACTGCGTTTCCACCCATTGGCCAAGCGATTGATAGACGTCGACGGCAACGCGATAGGGAAATTGCCGAGTATTTACTTCGATGTCGACCGAAGAGGTGCCAAAGTGCTTGAGAATTAGCCGGCCCAGCGATGGACGGCGGCGGCACCATGCGACGATTCCGTACGTCGAAGCCGCGATGATAATACCGACTACTAAACCTATCGCAAAGATACCCATTGTGCTTGATACCACAGTTGTGGCAGCTCCAGGTTTGTTAGGCCTCAGCGAATTCTAAGTTACTCCTCGTGACTTATCAATAAAATTGGTGTCAAAGTCAACGCCGCGGATATGTGATCAGCGCACCTGATCTTGTGCGAACTGGTAGCAGGCGTCGGCCGCTTTTTTCCAATCGCCCTGCTCTGCTTGAGCAATGATCGATTTGAATGCGTCGAACTCCCGATCTTGAAGCTTGCCTTCGCTGCGGATCGTGGCTAGTTGTTTGTCAACACTAGCTAACCGGTCAGCATTTCTTGAAGAACAAGCTGTGTAGAGCGCTTTGATTAGCTGCATGCTTTCGGTGCTCGTTGCTTCGGGATATTCGCGGCGGGCGAAAAAGAAGTATGCGGCGATTAGCACGATAAGAAGCGCGGTTATGGTTTTCCAGTTCATGGTTGTTTTTGAGAACACTGATCTTTGCTGATTGTCGCTAATCTAACCGTTAGATTATTGGTTCCCGCTCCTGGTTCGTGTCTTTGAATAAGCTGAGAACATTTAGGAATTGTCTTTTTCTACCTACTTTGTTTGTCCGCAGATTTCGCAGATATCCACAGATTTTTTTTGAGATGGTTCAACGGGATGCTCTCTAAAAACTATCTGCGATAATCTGCGTCATCTGTGGACAAATAATAAATAGTCTTCACTGATCCGCCAACGTTTCTCCGCCGTTCATGCTGCACAGGCCGGCCCAGGTATCGACGTCGATCGTGGCTTCGATGAGGCGTACACTGCCATCGCCAAGGAGTACATGAGCGCCCGCCGTGAAGGGCGAGTACATTTGGCACACGTGGCAAGTGGGGAAATTCGGTGGGTGGATGACATCCACTTCGCCGGCGGCGGGGCCGCTGTGGGCCAGCACGAGCGTGGCGGCCAAGTCGCACTCGGTGAAAGGAAACCGACCGGGCTCGGTGGGGCAAACTTCGGCACCGGGCACGACGCCTACCCAGGTTTTATCGCTGATGACCGAATGCTCGCCGATGAATACCGTTTTGCTGAGGCCGTCGGTCACCTGCGAAAACTGCACGCGCGAGTTGCGGTAGAACGGACCGTTGGCGATTTTTGAGTGGTCGGCCACGGTGTATCCCCAAGGCTCGTCGTGGCCCACGTTGGCCACGTAATGGCTCTTGCCGAAGCGGGCTAGCGTTGTGCCAGAAGACGAATGAACCTGCATTGGTTGGTCATCGTCTGGCGTAGCCGGATTGAGGAATGCGGGCAGCCGTGTGGTGACGAGTTCCGCATTCGCGGTATCCCAACAGGGGCGTTTCAAATCGAGCCGGTCGTATAACACCTGCTCTTCGAGGTAAGGCAAGAGAAGTGTGCCCCATGCCCAGCCAGGGGGGGCATCGAGGGTTTCCGGATCGCGGTCGGCATGGGTCGAGTCGCTCAAATAGGCCGCTGGCAGGTGGCCTTTCGCATCGTGGTGACCGTGTAGGGCGATGCCGATTTGCTTGAGGCGATTCTGCACCTGTGTTCTCGCCGCGGCCTGCCGAGCCGCTTGAATTGCCGGGAAAAGCAGCGAGATCAGGATACCGATGATGGCGATGACAACCAAAAGCTCGACGAGTGTGAAGGCTTTACGATGAAAAGCTTGCATGGCCGACCCTGTGTATTTTGAACAATCAAAACAATGTTTGATTAGTCAAAAATACCGAGTTCCTACTCTGCGGTCAAGCGTCACGTAGGTCAGGCTTTCCAGCCTGACG
>CAZTWS010000123.1:0-1477 GCA_964618225.1 uncultured Planctomycetaceae bacterium | reverse complement strand
TTGTCAGGCTAGAAAGCCTGACCTACTTGGCTGCTTCTTTTGCCCAAGTGTCGCGGAGGGTGGCTGTGCGGTTGAACACGGGGTGCCCTGGCTTTGAATCGACGGGGTCGGTGAAAAAGTAGCCAAGCCGTTCGAATTGGAAGTGTTCGCCCGGTTTGGCCTCGGCCAGCGAAGGCTCGATCTTCGCATTGCGCACCACGTGCAGCGATTCGGGGTTGATGTTGTCGAGGAATGTTTTTCCTTCCGGCGCTTCGTCGGGAGTCTCGGTTTTGAATAGGTGGTCGTAGACACGGATCTCGGCATTAACGCCGAAGGGCGCGGAGACCCAGTGGATGGTGCCTTTCACCTTGCGGCCATCGGGCGCGTTTCCGCCACGGGTCGCTGGGTCGTAAGTGCAACGCAACTCGACCACATTACCGGCGGCGTCTTTCACCACTTCGTTGCAAGTGATGAAGTATGCATAACGCAATCGCACTTCTCGACCGGGGGACAGCCGGAAGAATTTTTTGGGGGCATCCTCCATGAAATCGTCAGCTTCAATGTACAGCTCGCGAGTGAAGGGAACGGTGCGGGTGCCCATCTCTGCTTTTTGCGGATGGTTGGCCGCTTCGAGTTGTTCCACCTGTCCTTCCGGATAGTTGGTGATGACGACTTTGAGCGGCTTCAGCACGGCCATTACGCGTGGGGCTCGTTCGTTGAGGTCTTCGCGGATCGCGTCTTCGAGCCAGGCCATGTCGATCGTGCTGTTGAATTTGGCAACGCCGATGCGCTCGCAGAACGCGCGCATTGCTTCTGGCGTGTAGCCACGGCGGCGCAGGCCGCGAATGGTGAGCATGCGGGGATCGTCCCAGCCAGACACGTGTTTTTCTTGCACGAGTTGCAGCAGCTTGCGCTTGCTCATTACGGTGTACGTGAGATTCAGCCGGGCGAACTCGATTTGCCGCGGGTGGTGGATGCCCAGTGCTTCGCAGAACCAATCGTAGAGTGGCCGGTGGTTCTCGAATTCGAGCGTGCAAATCGAGTGGGTGATGCCTTCGATCGAATCGCTCTGGCCGTGCGTGTAATCGTAGGATGGATAAATACACCAACGGTCGCCCGAGCGGTGGTGATGGGCATGTTTGATGCGGTACATGACCGGGTCGCGCAGGTTGATGTTGGGCGATGCCATGTCGATTTTCGCGCGCAGTGTGCGGGCACCATCGGGGAACTCGCCCTGCTCCATGCGCTCAAACAAGTCGAGGTTTTCCTCGACCGAGCGATCGCGGTAAGGGCTGTTCTTGCCCGGCTCGTTGAGCGTGCCGCGGTATTCGCGCATTTCGTCGGCCGACAGGTCGCACACATATGCCTTGCCGGCCTTGATAAGCTGAACGGCCCAATCGAAAAGCTGCTGAAAGTAGTCGGAGGCGTAGAACAGGCGATCTTCCCAATCGCCGCCGAGCCAGCGCACGTCGTCGATGATCGAGTCGACGTATTCCTG
>CAZTWS010000122.1:0-14776 GCA_964618225.1 uncultured Planctomycetaceae bacterium | reverse complement strand
GAGCGTGGAGCAAGGAGCAGAGAAGGCGGAGTTTAATTGAACCACGAAGGCACAAGAAACACGAAAGAAAGGGGCTATTTTTGTCCACCGATGGCGCAGATAGATTGGATAGCCACGAAGAACGTAACGTGGGTGCTTCCGCACTCATGTATTGGCGTTGCGCTCGAATCGTCACGATGCGTCTCTAGCAGGTATAAACCACAATCCGTGACGAGCACCCCCGCTATGGGCGGAGCCAGTGCATCCTATGCAGGTTCTATTTTAACGTTGCCGGAATAGTTGTCTCGCCGGCGTAAAACCGAATGTAGATGCTGCCGACTGTGGCAACTTGGTTCGCATAAGCGCTTACACTCTCTAGGGCGCGTTGGTCGTTTTGTAATACGTGTTCTTTTCCAATCCAATTCCGTGCCTCAGCCATTTTCTTCTCCGTGAGTAAGACGGCGGCTTCCGCCCTCAACAACTGTGCTTGTGCAGCGGCCCGCGCATTTGCTGCGGTGGCTGGATTGCCGCCACGCGCTAGCATGGCCAGAGCGTTTCTCGCGTCAGCTACTCTTTCTAATTCGCGATTATGAGTGGCCTGTAGCCGTGACAGGCTGGACTTGGCACCTTGGACTTTACTTTGGAGCTTAGTCAGTATCTTCTGTTGTTTATCCAAATCGCGAATCGTAAACGGCTGTACCTCCCCGGAGGGAAGGGAAAAACGCGGGCGTATATCGCAGGCAACTGTGGAGCTATGGTGATTAATCGATATATCGAGGCCCACCTGGCAGCCAGGGACCCGCGTGGCAAACTCGGCCGTATGGGTGCCTCGGTTGCCGAGTCTTGCGACGACGATCTCATGCACATTGGGATTCGCTATATTACGCAACAAGTTTTGGCTTAGCCCGATATCGCACTGGATATCCTTTACCTCAATATCGACGGGTGTTGCTAGAACCAGGATTTTCGGTTCGTCGAGCGTTAATGGGACGACGATCGATGGCTGCGGAAAATGCGATTCTTCCCCCTCCCGCGGCTCAGCCGGCTCAGGGGCCTCCGGTTCTTGCTCGCGTCTTTTGGTCCGATCCTCCAAGTTTGGAATGGGGGGCGGCCTTCGGCGGGCGTTAACCTCCGGGATAGGATCGCGACCGTCAGGAGTATTTTCAAACCCCCGTTCTCTAGCCCCCGGTCGTTGGAGTTGCCTGCGTAGTGGCTGGCTTGGGGGAGGTTCGGTCTTTGGAACATGCTTTGGCGAAAGCGTCGTCTGGATACCGACCTGGTTTTGTTTGATCAACGACAATGCACCGTAGCCTGCCAGCAGTCCCATCGCGCCACCTACAATCAGGAATACGATAACAGGTAGGGATTTGCGGCGCTTGTTGCTTTTTGACCTGTAAGTGTAAGAGCGTAAAGGCAACACATTAATTTCTAATGCCGGTGGCGGGGAGAATGGCTCCGCTGGTTGGCTGACAAGCGACTGTTGCTTCAATTGCATGTCGTAGCGAGCCTTCTGCTCTGGGTTCAAGAGGCAAATTCTGGCGGCGGCCAATTCGTTGAGTAGCCGTTGAGAGTGGCTGGCATACTTACCAGAAATGAAGCATTTGACATGCGCCATCTGGCGATCTGCCGCTGTGGCGATTACATCCAGATCTTCTTCGAAAAGTTCCACGCCCAAGAGGCGATAGTGATTTGGCGGCTGCTCGTGCGGGGGTATCGCCAGCCACTTGTGGTAGGCATCGAATGTTATCGCATCGATTTGCTTCATGGATATTGCAATCCGCTGAAACTGCCGGGATCTGCGGGAGCTATTTGAGAAGCATTGAGAAGCACTGAACTTGAGACCCTGTCCCCCAGATGGCTATAGTAATGTCATGCGGGCCAATAAACAACCAACGAACGGCCGCATCTCTGCCAAGGGTCGTGGATAGGACGGGCAAAGGTCAGCGGAATGTCTGTAATTACTCCCGTCGGTATAGATTTAGGCACGACTTTCTCCGCCACGGCTAAAGTCAATCAGCAAGGCAAAACGGAGTTAATTGCCAACTCGCATGGCGAGTTGTTGACCCCCAGCACCATTCTGTTCACGGATGAATCGGTGAAAGTTGGACGCAGCGCCTATGAAGCGGCCGAAAGCGCACCGGATCGATTTGTGGAGTATGTCAAACGCGACATGGGGCAATCGCATTACCGCAAGGCAATTGGAGGTCATCAATATCCTCCGGAAGTTTTGCAGAGCTGTATCTTGCGAGAGTTGCGTAACGATATCGTGTCGTCTGTCGGCGATAGTTTTCAGTCCGTGATCACGGTGCCAGCGTACTTCGATGAACTGCGTCGAAAAATGACCGCCGATGCAGGTGCCATGAGTGGCTTGGAAGTATTGGACATTGTGAACGAACCAACCGCGGCAGCGCTGGCATTTGGCGAGCAGCTTGGATATCTGGATCCTCAGGGGAGCGCCAATGAATGCCTAACGCTTTTGGTTTTCGATCTCGGCGGGGGAACCTTTGATGTTACGGTCATTCAACTTGCGCCAGGCAGCATTCGCACACTAGCAACGGATGGTGATGTCGAGTTAGGCGGGTTCAACTGGGACGAGCGTCTTGCCAACCATGCTGAGCAGCACTATCGCAAACGCTACCCCGATGCAGGCGAATTTACACCCGCGGAGCGTACACGTTTGCAACGTGCGGCCGAGCTAGCCAAGGTGGAGCTTTCTGACCGGCCGCTTGCTACGCTTAGGTTTAGCGCTCAGGGCAACGATTTTTCACTTCCGGTTACGATTGACGAGTTCAATAGTCTCACCGAAGACTTGGTGGAACGGACGTGTTTCACGACCCGCCAAGCCGTCCAGGCTTCAGGTTTACTCTGGAAGAATATAGACCGGCTGCTACTCGTTGGCGGTTCGTCAAGAATGCCGGCAGTCCGACGCGCCCTCTATAAGATGTCGGGTATCGTGCCAGACGATCAAGTGCATCCCGAGGAAGCGGTGGTGCGTGGTGCTGCAATCTTCGCTCACCATTTACTTTCGCAATCGGGCAAGATTCCTGGTGCGGTAAAACTCGCGATTACCGATGTCAACGCCCACGGCCTTGGAATAGAAGGTGTGAATCAGCGCACACTTCGGCGTGAGAATGTGATCTTAATCCCACGCAATACGCCGCTTCCGCGCGAGGTCCACCGAAGTTTTGTTACGAAAGTGGATAATCAACGCACCGTTAAGATTCAGCTCTTGGAAGGTGAAAGCTGCCTTCCAGAACAATGCACGGAATTGGCGTTTGCTGGGATTCGAAATCTGCCGCCAGGCCTACCGGCAGGTACGGCGATCGACGTTTGGTATTCCTTTCAGGCGAATGGTCGTCTTGCGGTGCGGGCAGCTATCCCAAACGTGGGTAACCAAGCACGAATTGAAGTGGATCGCGTTAGGGGACTTGCAGAGGATAAAGTTGTCCGTTGGAAGAAAGTGCTCGCGCGAGACGGGGGCTATAGCGATTTCGAAGAAGCGCTGGTTCATTTTATTGGAGAAATCGACGAGGCACCGGCTCATAAAACGCCACCGAAGGAGCCGACTTCTACACCTCGACGTCAGACAGAGCCAGCAGTGCCTTTCGGCGCGCCACAAGCTGCCGCTGGCGTACTGAATTCGACATTTGGGAAAGAGAGCTACGGACCTGACACCGTTATTGATGAGAGCTCTCAAACGAACGGAGAGCCTCTGATTTCACATCGTCCGCGCCGGAGAATACGCGGACTGCCTATACAGATTAAAATCCTCGGTCACTTGCTCGCTTCGGTAATTGGGTTGGCGGTAGGATACTATGTGCTGTGCTGGATAAGTCCAGAGTCTAACTTCCTCAATCTAGAGTTGCCTGGGATTTCTAGGTGAGGCTGTCTAATAATAAATTAAGGAACTCTAACAAAGCCGTCTGAGAGAGGGAGACAGTCCCATTTTGCTGCGAAGACTCCGCAAAATCGGGACAGTCCCCGCCGGTTTTGTTAGAGTTCCTAACTACAGAAAGCCAGCAAGATGGGTGATGAGTCGCCAAGCCGATATGACCGACAGGCTCGGTTTGCGCCGTTTGGTCGAGCAGGACAAGACCGGCTCGCATCGGCGCGCGCGTTGGTTTGCGGCTGCGGTGCGTTGGGCTCGGTGATTGCCGAGACGCTGGTGCGCGCGGGAGTGGGCTTCGTTCGCATCGTGGATCGCGATTTTCTTGAACTGAACAATTTGCAGCGCCAGGTGTTGTACGATGAATCGGATGTGGCGCGGCGCTTGCCGAAGGCGATTGCTGCCGCGGAGAAGCTACGTCGTATTAACTCAGAGATCGAGATCGAGCCAGTGGTTGCTGATGTGACTCACAAGAACATCGCGGCGCTAGCGAACGATGTGGAGGTGATTGTCGATGGCACCGACAATTTCGCGGTGCGGTTTCTCATCAACGACTTCGCGGTGAAACAGGGCAAGCCTTGGGTTTACGGCGGTTGCATTGGTGCCGAGGGGCAGTCGATGACGATTCTGCCCGGCGAGACGGGCTGCCTGGCGTGCTTGATGCCCGAGGCACCGCCGCCCGGCACGACGCCCAGTTGCGACACGGCAGGCGTGCTGGGGCCGATCGTCGGCGCGATTGCCTCGATCGAAGCGTGCGAGGCGCTCAAGATTCTCGGTGGGCATCGCGAGGCGTTGAGCCGGCGGCTTACGATCGTGGATTTATGGAGCAACCAAATTCGCCAAGTCGATCTGTCTCGTCTTCGAGAAGGGGCCGACTGCCGTGTGTGTACTCATCGCAAGTTTCGTTGGCTTAGCGGCGAATATGGCGATGCGTCGGCCACGCTGTGTGGACGCAATGCGGTGCAGCTTGCTGGCAACGGCGATGTGAACGTATCGTTCGATGAGTTGGCCTCGAAGCTCGAGGGGCTGGGCAGAGTGGAGCGAAACGCGTTTTTGCTTCGCTTCTCGGTCGACGAGTATGTGCTCACGGTCTTTACCGATGGCCGCACGATCGTGGGCGGGACGAACGATGTGGCCACGGCTCGAACACTGCATGCACGTTACATTGGGGCGTAACTCGATGTGATGTGATAGCAGTGCTGGCGCGGCATCGACTTGGCAACTTGTATCGTCCGCCGCGAGCCAGTTTGATTTTCGCCCGCGGTACGTCCGATTCAATCCGCAGACCCAGTTTCTTCGTGCAACGCGTATCAGCGTACGTGTTCGCATCGACCTTATCTTCATCCCCGTATTTGCTTGCCACGCTCTATTCTCGCGCATGCTCTCGGTGCGCGCAGATGCGGCGTGACCATGCTCTTCATCGACTATGGCAACATTGGAAACGGTTCGCACCGCCCGACAAGATGCACCCGCCGCCGAAGCGACGCCGCTCGTGGGCCGACTTGGGCCGTGGCAACTCGTGCGCCTGATTAGCGAGGGAAACTTCACTCGCGTGTATCAGGCGCGGCCTGCCGACGCGGAGCCGAGCCAGCCGGCGTCGTACGTGGTGAAGGTGTTGCGGAACCAGTGGTGGCGCGATCCGCAAGCGATTGAGATGCAACGTCGCGAGGCGTGGGTAGGAACACAAGTATCGCACCCGAACTTGTTGCCGGTGTTGGCGTCGAGCGTTGGCGAGCCGCCGTTTTACGTGGTTGGCCCGAGGTTGAACGGAGCGCCGCTGAGCCAGTTGATTCGCGAACACGAACAATTGCCTGTGCCATTTTCGTTGTGGGTGGCACGGCAGATTGCCGACGGGCTGGCCGCGTTGCTGGAAGCAACGGGCATGATTCATTCCGACGTGAAGCCGGCGAATGTTTTGGTGTCGCCGGCCGGTCACGCCACGCTCATTGATTTTGGTTTTGTGCAAACGCCGGCGGAAGCAAGCCAATGGGCCACGCGGCCATTGGCCGGAACGCTTGCGTATATCGCCCCGGAGATGGTGACCTCGGCCCTGGCTGCGGGCCCGCGTAGCGATATCTACAGCCTGGGCGTTACCATGTACGAGATGCTCACGGGACGCCGACCGTGGGAGAGCGATGACCCGGGCGAGTTGGCCACGCTGCATCGGCAGGCGAAGCCGACCGATGTACGCGCGCTACGGCCCGAAGTGCCGCAGGGGGTGGCGGAGTTGATCCATGCCATGCTGGCGAAGGACCCGCTACGTCGGCCAGGGTCGGCTTGCGAACTGGCAACAAAGCTCGTGCGATTGGAGATCGAGAGCTTTACGCTGCGGTAGTTGGGGCCGCGGCGGTGGGAAGTGCGTTGCGCTAAACCGCAAGCGGTAGTTTTGCGGGATTCGTTTTCGACGTTAGCCGACTTGGTAGATGGCTGGTCGATAAACGGGTTCTGGGATCGGCTTACCCTCTGACCTTGCGGTTTCCAGCCATGCGATTTTTGCCGCAGCCACTTCATGAAGCGCTTCTTCTGGCGTAACGCCAAAGGCTGAACAGAGTTTGAGATCTGGGATGTCGGCGATGTAGCCGCCATCTTCCTCGCTGTAGAAGATGTTGATGTGATAGTCTTTCATGGCTCGCTGTCCTCTAATTTAATATTATACTCTTCAACGAGTCGTAAGAATTGACGGATTTGGTACGGTTTTGCTTGGCCCTGGACATTCTGAACATTAACATTAACAAGTTCGGTAATGTCAGGATGACTAAAAATGTGATGGCTGCCGTTTACACGAGACAATTTGAAGTTAAAAGCTTGGATGAGCTTGCAGAAATCACGGAATGATAGATTCCGAGAGTTTGATAGCGCTTTGTCGAGTATCTTTCGAGCATTCATAAAAAACGCTCACCACGTTGGACTAATCTTGCGATAACTCCAGTCGAGAATTTCCATTGGATGAACGACTGCGAGGCGGAGGCCTTGGTCGCGGGCCTCGCGGGCGATTTGCAACGCGCAACCGGCGTTCGAGGTAATTGCCACACGGGCACCGGTGGATTTGATGTTGTCCACTTTGCGGCGGCTTAATCGGTTGGCCATTTCTGGCTGGGTGAGGTTGTAAGTGCCGGCCGCTCCGCAGCAGAGTTCTGTTTCGGGCAAGTCGCGCAGGTCGAGGCCCGGGATCATCGATAGCAAACGACGTGGCGCATCCTGGATTTTCTGAGCGTGCAGCAGATGGCAGGCGTCGTGGTACGTGGCGACCGTGCGAATCTCGCCTTCGGGCCGCACGGGGCCGAGTTCGTCTAAGAACTCGTTGATGTCGCGCACTTTGGCCGACCAGGCGTTGCGTTCCGTTTGGCGATCGTCGTGCCAGTGGTGGCCCAGGTCTTTGAGCATCGAGCCGCAGCCGGCGATGTTGTTGACGATCGCGTCGAACCGCTCGATGGGGAACGCGGCGAGATTTTTATCGGCGAATTCGCGAGCTGGCTCGCTCGAGCCGGCGTGGAAATGAATCGCCCCGCAGCAACCCTGAGTTTGTGGAACGTGTACGTCGCAGCCGTTGTGTTGCAGCACGCGCGCGGTGGCCCAATTCACGTGGCGAAACATGGCATCGCCGATGCAGCCGGTGAATAGCGCGACGGTTGCTCGGCGGCGGCCAATCGCGGGCAAGAATTCGGGCAGCGGCCCTTCGTTGCGGCGTGGCGGGGGGAGCATGTCAACCATGCGGCGCAGCGGGCCGGGTAGCAAACGTGTGAGCCGTGTGGCTTGCAAGAATTTCAGAATGCCGGTGCGCTGCGCGATGCGTGCGGGGATGAGTGCCCGACGCAGTTTGGCGGGGTAGGGGAACATGCCGAACAGAATATAGCGGTGGAACCAGTCGTTGTTGCTGGCAGTGGCCTCGGCACCTTCGCCAGTAGAATTCATGGCAACGCGGAAGGGCTCGATGAGTTTTCCGTACTGCACGCCGCTGGGGCAGGCTGTTTCGCAGGCGCGGCAATCGAGGCATAGTTCCAGGTGCCCGCGAATGCGGTCATTCAGCTCGAGCTTACCGTCGGTCACCTGGCGCATGAGGTAGATACGGCCACGCGGGCTCTCGTTTTCGTTGCCAGTTTCCACATAGGTGGGGCAAGCCGAGGTGCAAAGACCGCAATGGACACAATCGAGCAGCAACTCGTAGTTTAATGCGGTGCCCGGGTTGGAAGAGGTATTGTTGGTCACGCGTAGTCGTACTGCGATGTAAGAAGTAAGAGGTAAGATAGAAGATGTCAGAATTGGGGGACTGCTCAGGTGTCCGTTCTGACATCTTCTATCTTAGATCTTATATCTCACATGGCTAATAGATGAACCGGCCCGGGTTGAGGATATTTTTCGGGTCGAATTGCCGTTTGATGTTTTCCATCAGCACGGTGGCATCGGTTCGAGGGCCCCAGATAAGGTGTGGGGTGAGGCCATCGAGTGTTGTGGAGACGACCGTAAGGCTGCCGCCGAGCTTGACGGCGGCGGGGCGGAACGCGCCGAGCAAGGTGGGCGTTACGTTGCTGTGGCTGAACTTGGTAAAGCGGGCGATCACGATGCCGCTGCCGGCGTGGGCCTGGATCGCGCATTGGGGGTCGAATGCCAGGAACAGGGCGACCATCCGCGCAACGCCGCTGGCAGGCACGGCCGCTTTCACCACCAGCGGTGGACGGCTTGATTCGGAGCCGGTGCCGCGATCGCTGAATTCGACTTGTTGAGCAAAGAGCTTATTAGCATCTGCGGTCGAAAGTTCGGCCACGCTCATGCCGCCGTTTTTTTGGAGTTCGGTTTGGACGACATCCGAAAGCCAAGCTGTTTCCTGCTGCGTGCCTTCGACACGAATTACCATGTGCGGCGTGCCGGCGTTAATTTCCGCTTGTTGCGTGCTGGTGTTGGTTGGTACTTGCCAGCCGGGGCCGAGCAGGTAGTCGATTGCCACGGGCATCGCTGGGAGTTGTGCGAATCGCTGCAACAGGATTTCGGCGGTGGCCGTGTCGGCACACGCGGCAACCACCGTGGCGGTGGATTCCGGGATCGGCCGCAATTTGAGTGCGAGTTGGGTGACGACACCGAGCGTGCCCAAAGAGCCAACGAGCAGTTTACAGAAATCGTAACCGGCCACGTTTTTCACCACGCGGCCACCGCCTTTGAACGGCGTGCCGCGGCCGTCGATGGCGTGGATGCCGATGACGTAATCGCGAATCGTGCCGTGGCCGTAGCGACGTGGTCCGTTCCAGTTCGTGGCTACCGCGCCGCCGAGCGTGGCTTCGGCAGTTCGCGGCACGTCGATGGGCAGCGTCTGCCCTTCGGAGGCCAGCGTGGAGGCCAGATCGGCCATGCGGATGCCGGCTGCAACCAGGATCGTCATGTCGCGCGGCGTGTAGTCGATGACTTTGTTGAGCGTGGTGAGGTCGAGTTCGTCGATGGGGGCTGCGACTGCTGCTCCGTAATCGAGGGCCGTGCGACCGCCGACGGGTAGCAACGCGGTTCCTGCCTCGTAGGCGCTGCGGATTTTATCGGCGATGGCGCGTTGCTCGGGCGGGAGAACGGTGGGGGGCTCGGCGGTTGAGGGCGTTGGGAGCATGAGGGATGAAAAAGGGGCGTCGCTAAGCCGCAAGCATAGGTGGTGGTTGGTCAGAGAGGATAGAGGTAAATGTGTTTGTAGTTTCGTTTTTACATTGCGGCACGGCGGCCGGGGTGGACTTGTTCCATGCCGCATGCGCCGGCGGTGGGCAGGAGTTTACCAGGGCTGAGGAGGCCGCCGGGGTTCAGGGCGTCGCGCAAGCGTGTCATCACGTCGAGGTCGTCTTCGGTAAACATGCGGTTCATGAAGCTAAGCTTTTCGAGGCCGATGCCATGTTCGCCGGTGACGCTTCCGCCGCATTCGAGGCATTCGCTGAGGATTTCGCCGCTGGCGGCCAGCACGCGTTGGACTTCGCCTTCGTTGCGTTCATCGAACAGCAGAATCGGATGCAGATTACCATCCCCGGCATGAAACACGTTTACGATTCGCAGGTTGTACTTCTGGCCGATCTCGCGGATGCGTTGCAGTATGTGCGGCACTTTAGTGCGTGGCACCACGCCGTCTTGCGTGCAATAGCTGGGGCTGAGGCGGCCAATCGCGCCGAACGCTTGTTTGCGTGCCTTCCAAAGTTGCAGCCGCTCTTTGGCGTCTTTCGCGAAGCGCACCTCGCGTGCTTGGTGTTCGCTGCAGATGGCAGCCACGCGGTCGCGCTGCTGGTCGAGGCCGACTTCCATGCCGTCGACTTCGATGAGCAGGATGGCTTCGGCATCAAGCGGGAAGCCGAAGTGGAACGCTTGCTCCACGGCGACGAGGATTCCCTGGTCCATCATTTCGAGCGCGGCCGGAACGATGCCTGCGCCGATGATGCCGCTGATGGCCTGGGTGGCGTCGTCGACCGAGTCGAACACGGCCAGCATCGTGCGAACTCCTTGCGGGTTGGGCGTGAGCCGAACCCACACTTTAGTAACGATACCGAGCGTGCCTTCGCCACCGACGATCGTGCCGACCAGGTCGGGGCCTGGAGTGTCTTCGGCTGGTCCGCCAATTTGCACGATCTGGCCGTCGGCGGTTACAACCTCCACGCCCAGAACGTGGTTGACCGTGACGCCATACTTGAGCGTATGTGGGCCGCCAGCGTTGGTGGCCACGTTGCCGCCGATGGTGCATGCGCCTTGGCTGGAGGGATCGGGGGCATAGTGAAAACCGGTGCCCGCGAGCCGTTTGTTGAGTGAGCCGTTCACGACGCCGGGCTCGACGATGGCGTAACGATCGCGGAGATTGACTTCCACGATGTCGCGCATGCGCGTGAGTACGATCATCACGCCGCCACCGACCGGGAGGCCACCGCCGGCCAGGCTCGTACCGGCTCCTCGCGGCACGAACGGCACGCCGAGCTGGTTGCACAGCTTGACGACGGACGCGACTTCGGCCGTGGTTTGTGGAAACACGGCCACGTTAGGGCAGTGCTTTTCGATGACGAACGCATCGCACTCGAACACGGCCAAGTCGGAGTGTGCGTCGAGTACGCGATCGGGGCCGAGCAAGCGGCGTAGTTCGGCAGAAATGTTAACTTCTGCAAGAGTAGCCGCGTGCGAAGTCACATTAACACCTTTCTGAAACTGGTTGTTAAGAAGTGTAGAAACTCTGTGATAACGGCGACGGATGGGATCGGAAGATGGTTTCAATCATAGCATTATGCAGGGGAAGTGTTCGAGTGGTGGAGGAGCAAGGTGTGTAACGGAGTGCAGGTTTGAGAGCGAGCCGGGCCGTCCTCGGCCCCGAGGAATAGATGCGCCACTCTCGGGGGCGAAGACGCCCCGGCTCGCTTATTTAGGAGAAATACAATTTTATCCCGCGGAGCGAGATGGCCACAAAGGCCAAAAAAGAAATGTGCCGCCGATCCCGGTGGAGGTGGGAGAGATCGGCGGCACATGCGGTTGGGGAGGGAGGCGGGACGGAACTAGGAGGATTGGTAACGGGGAATGTCGAATGGGGAAACGGGGAAAGATTTGGGATTTGGCCGGGGTCGCAGACCTCGGCTACAGTTACTACGTTGCTTCGACCGGGGGGAGTTCGACGCCATCTAAAAAACCGGCGAGGGCCCGGGTGCGGTAAGGTTGTTGGAGTTTGCGGACGGCCTTCGACTCTATCTGGCGGACGCGTTCGCGGGTGACCGAGAAGATTTTGCCAACTTCTTCGAGCGTGTAGGTGTAGCCGTCGGTGAGGCCGTAGCGGAGGCGGATAATTTCGCGTTCGCGGTAAGTAAGCTCCATCATCACGTCTTCCAACCGGGCTTTGAGCATCTCCATGTTGGTATCGTAGAGCGGATCATCGTCGCGGCCTTCTTCGAGGAATTCGCCGAAGAAGTTGTCCTCGTGGTCGCCCACCGGTTGGTCGAGGCTCAGCGGCTGACGGCACATTTTGATGATGCAACGGGCATCTTCGAGGCTCATGCCGGCACGCTCGGCCACTTCTTCCGGATTCGGTTCGCGGCCGAACTTCTGCACGAAGTCGGCGGTGACCGCACGGACCTTGCCCATGGTGTCGATCATGTGGACCGGCAGACGGATCGTGCGGCTCTGGTCGGCGATGGCACGGGTGATCGCCTGACGAATCCACCAGGTTGCGTAAGTGGAGAACTTGTAGCCGCGTTTGTACTCGAACTTATCCACGGCTCGCATGAGGCCCGTGTTCCCTTCTTGAATGAGGTCGAGAAAGCTCAGGCCACGGTTGCGGTAACGCTTGGCGATGGAAACCACGAGGCGGAGGTTGGCGGCCGAGAGAACTCGCTTGGCTTCGTCGTAGCGGTAGCGTTCGGCATTGGTGCGAGCGACCAAATTAGCCAGCGTGGCCGGGCTTTCCAGCGTAATCCGCATCAGGTAACGGAGTTCTTGCAGCAATTCCTGGCGTTGGCGTTCGCTGATGAGGCGCTCTGGTTCGGCCAACTGTTGTTTGATGACCGTCATGCGTTCGCTGATTTTGTGCAACTGCTGCATCACGGGTAGCAGGCGGCCTTGGCGAAGGTTGAGTTCTTCGACCAAGCGGACGATTTTATTGCGGCGAATCACGAGGCGTCGCCACGCGGCGCGCTTCTCGGCAGGCGTGCGTTTGCGATCCACGGCCACGCGGAAATCGAACTGGTTCAGTCGCAGCAATTCTCGGATCGTAGCCAAGTTCGGCGGCAAACGCTTGAGCGTGCGTTTCTTTTCCGACGTGTTGGTAACGCTGATTTCAATCGTGCGATCGAGACGCAATTCGCCTTGCTGTACCTTCTCGAGCAGATCGACAGCCGCCTGGAGCACGAAATCGTTCCCCAGCATGAGATTGCGGAAGCGGGTGCGAGTAATCTCGATGCGGCGGGCAGACGAGATTTCATCGGCACGCGAGAGCATGGGGATTTCGCCCATTTGCATGAGATACATGCGGATCGGATCGTCGATATGCGACTCGGCGCTGCCGTCTTCGGGCAGATGATCGAGATCATCTCCGTTCTCGATTTCAAGGTGCTCTTCCTCGTGAACATGCACATCGTCGTCGGCGAGAAACTCGCGATCGTTGTGGTCGTCGAAAGAAGTGTCACGGGCCCCATTTTTGGCTACTCCATTTTTGGCGTTGCCATTGATGTGGTCTTTACCGTTCACAGGGCGATTTGGTTGAGCGCGACGCACGGGCAGTTCCTCGCAGTGATGCACGTCGGAGTGGCGATGACGACGGCGACCAAATGCAGTCGTGGTGCCAAGAGCCGAGCGAGATCGCGGCGGGGAGTGTGTAAGGTGTTTCTGGGAATAGACTTGTGACGAGTTAGCCGTGCGAGCGGAGGGATAAGTGCAGACGAGAATGTCGCGTACCAGCATCATTTGCCGATGGCGGCGTTGCGGCGTAGCATCATGCCGGCTCGTCTGCGACGCGCGCGAAACCTACAATCACTACGACCGGCGAAGGGGATTTGTTTCGAGGGAGGTCGCTGGTTTGTGGGCCGTGTAGATAGAAAAATCTTTATACAAGTGCGAGGTGTCGGGGTTTGGGGGTCGGATTCTTATTTCCCAACCCCTAGCCCCCAGTCCCCGCTACCCGAAAATGTTTATGGAAAGCAACGCAATTGATGTGAAGGTAAGCGGGCCCGTTGGCACGATCGTGCTGAACCGGCCCGATCGGCGGAATGCGCTTACCCGGGCCATGTTGACGCAGCTCGGAGAGGCGCTCAACGACCTTTATCGCGAGAAACGCGTACGGGCGATTATGCTGACCGGCGCTGGCAGCGCTTTCTGCGCGGGCATGGATGTGTACGAAATGCACGCGGCCGCCACGCTGCCCGATACGGAAAAATCTCGCGACTGGCTCGCTACGACCGAGGCTTACCGCGAGGTGGTGTCGCTGATGATCGAAATCCCCAAGCCGATCATCGCTTCGGTGAACGGGCCCGCCGTGGCGGGCGGGGCAGGGCTAGTGCTGGCGAGCGATATTGTCGTCGCGACGCAGGCAGCACAATTCGGACTGCCGGACGCACGGCGCGGATTGGTAGCCGGGGTGGTAGCGCCGCTGCTCGCGTTTCGTGTCGGTGGCGGGCCGTCTGCACGGTTATTGCTAACGTCGTCGTTGTACTCGGCGGAGGAAGCGATGCGGTTGGGCATCTATCACGAGCTGATTGACGAGCCACGATTATGGGCCCGCTGTGCCCAGTTGGCCGAGGAATGCGCAGCCGGTGCCCCGGAAGCGGTGCAGCTTTCTAAGCGGCTGTTGTACGAAACGATCGGCGAGCACCTGAGCACGCAGCTTTCGGTAGGAGCCGCGATGAGCGCGACGGCCCGAACGACCGAGGCGGCGCAAGAAGGCTTGGCGGCGTTCGTGGAGAAGCGGCAGCCGGAGTGGAAGTAGGGAAAAGGAAATACCGATAACTCGCACCGCAAATCCAATTGATCACCAGCTCTTTCCGCCCCAACGGGGTGACAGTAAAGCTTCCCATTTCTCTGCAACACAACCATGCCGCAATCCTTCGCATCACTGCATTGTCATATCGTTTTCAGCACAAAAAACCGACGTCCTCAAATTACACGAGAACTTCAACCACGCATCTTCGAATATGTCGGCGGTATTGCTCGCAACCATTCGAGCGTTTTGATCGCTGCTGGCGGCTTGCCCGATCACGTTCATTTTCTCATATCCCTCGGGCGCACCATCGCGATTGCCGACCTCGTTCGCGTTATGAAATCCAACTCATCCGCATGGATACATTCGGACCTCAAGATGCCCAACTTCGAATGGCAGAACGGTTATGGTGTGTTTGCAGTCAGCTTTTCTCAACTCGATGCCGTGAAGCATTACTTATCGACCTGTCAGTTCCACACAACTCTAGAGTTTTCTTGAAAGGCGGCCCACGCGATGGC
>CAZTWS010000121.1:6020-14944 GCA_964618225.1 uncultured Planctomycetaceae bacterium | reverse complement strand
AAATTACCAACTTACGTCACCAGCCACTGACCACTCCCCCCAGTCCCCAACCCCCAGCCCCCAAAGTAGCGTGTGTATGAGAATTTTATTTGCTGTGATTTGCTTTATGTCTTTCATCGGACCTGCTATGGCCCAGTATCCGTTGCCGCATCAGTTGCCGTCGCAGCGAGAGTTTCCGGATGTGCTTACGATGTTTAACGGTAAGCCGGTGACGACTGCCGACGATTGGCGGTCGAAGCGCCGGCCCGAGTTGAAGGGGCTTTTTCAGCACTACATGTATGGCCGTTTGCCGGCGAAGCCGAAGAACGTGCGAACGCGTGTTTTGTTTGAAGACGCCACGGCGCTCGATGGCGCGGCGGTGATGCGGGAGATCGAGATTTCGTTTGGTCCAAAGCATCAGCAAAAGATTCATTTGCTCGTGGTGTCGCCGATTTCGTCGGAGCCGGTGCCGTGCTTTTTGGGGCTGAATTTTGCCGGGAATCATACGCTGACCGATCATGAGCGGGTTCGTCTGCCAGAGAACTGGTTGCCGGCGTCGTATCCGGGGGTGGTGAAGTTTCGGGCGACCGAGACGGGCAGGAATGGCCGTGCCGGGCGTTGGCCGTTGCGCGAGATCGTTGGCCGCGGGTATGCGTTGGCCTCGGTGCATTGTGGCGAGATTCAGCCCGATCGGCCGGGAGTGCATGAAGGCATGATGGCAACGGTGCCGGAGAGCGAGGGGCCTGGTGATCCTGCGGCGGCAGGTGCGATTATGTGGTGGGCCTGGGGGCTGCATCGTGCCGTGGATTATTTGGTGACCGATTCTGCCATCGACAAGCAGCGGATTGCCGTGGTGGGCCATTCGCGGCTGGGCAAGACGGCGCTTGTGGCCGGGGCTTACGACGACCGAATCGCGCTGGTGGTGGCGAACCAGGCGGGTTGCGGTGGATCGGCACCGAGCCGGACCGAGGAGCCGAGGGCGGAGCGGATCGATCGGCTGAATACGGTTCGTCCCCAATGGTTCTGCGAGTACTTCAAGGCGTTTGGGGCGGAGCCTTCGCGATTACCGTTCGACCAGCACGCGCTGGTGGCGATTTGTGCGCCGCGGCCTGTGCTGTTCACGGCTGCGGAGGAAGATTTGAACGCAAACCCGACGGGACAGTTCGAGGTGCTGCGTGCCGCCTCGCCGGCATACGAGCTTGTCGGCGTGGAGGGTTTGGTGGCTGAGGGAATGCCGAAGCCAGATGCCCCGCTGATTGCAAGCCGATTGGGCTATTGGCTACGAGCAGGGAAGCACGACATGACGCTAGCGGATTGGGAAGTGTATATGCAGTTTGCGGATAAGTGGTTGGGGAGTGGAGTGGAGGAGTAGGGGAGTGGTGATTAGTTTATGCGGTGAGGGATGCGCGTTGTGGCTCGTCGCACAAGTGGGGGCGATCGCCTTCGGCTGGTTGCTCGTAGAGCAGTGCCAGCAGGTTCTTTTGGATGGTGTGGCAAATATCGCCCAGCGGCAGGTGGCTTAGCCGTTGCTTGGAGAAGGGATTTTGCAATTCGACGCTGATTTGGTCGAGCGAGAGCAGCGGGTAGGCTACGAGCATGACAATAATCGGCGTGGCGATGCCAACCTTGTCGAAAATCCCGAAGGGCAACGCGAGTAGATAGAGAAACAGGAAGCGGCGGATTTTTACGGAGAGTGCCGCGGCGAGTGGTGTTTTCAGGATGCGCTCGCATGCGCCGACGTGGTCGATGAGCGTGTTCCGCTGCTGCTCGGCTTGCAGAAACGCGAAACGATCGAGCTGGTCGTTTTCGACGGCTTCTTGCAAGAGCCTGGCGATTCGATTCGATACGTAGAGGGGCATGTGTTGCGCGGCGCGAAGCTGAGCCAGCTCGTGTTCATCGAGCAAGTCGTCCATGTCTTCGACGTCGATTTCGCCGCGCAGGCTGTGGCGGCATGTGTGAGAGAATGCAGCGGTCCAACGGACGAGTTGATCGCGCCATTCGTGGTCGCGCGGCCCGTAGATGAGGCCGATTTGAGCCAGGTTTCGTGATTGGTTCACGATGCCGCCCCAGAGCTTGCGGCCTTCGTACCAGCGATCGTAGCCGGAGTTGGTGCGAATCATGATCAGCACGGCCAGCGTGACGCCGATGAGTTCGTAGGGTGCGATGTCGGAGGCTGGGATGATGTTCGTGTAGGTTCCGAAAGCCCAGACAATTGCGGCGACCGTACCGAAAATTACGATTCGCCACTTGATGCAAGGCGTGACCGTATTGTGCAGCGTAAAAACTTCGGTCCAAAATTGGCTGCGTTCCATGTTGTTTATCCTTTTATATGCAGAGCGGCAAATAACCCGCAGCCTGCCGTTTTTGAAGTTGGTGTACCGGGGAGGCGACGAAGGTAGTACCGTGGTTTGTTCTGGGGCGTTGCCTCGGTGTCAGTCGTTTAGATTTGAGCAAAAAGTGCGCAGTTCAAAGTTTGAACCAGGTCGATGGATGCGTGGCCCAGGAGATGGTTTACGAAGCGGTTTCGTGGATTGATTCCGAGTACGAGCAAGTCGGGCTCCCATTTTTGGGCATAAGGTAACAACACGCGGCGTGTTTTCCCGATGGCACAGCCGGTTTCGAGGTTGGAGCAATGTGCGGAGCAGTATTCGGCCATTTCGGCGAGTGACGTGCGTGCCGCGGATTCATCGCCCCCGATTGCCAGCAGGCGATATTCGGCATTGTGCAGCACGCCGAGCGTAAGCCAGGATCGGATTGCGCGACTGGCGGCTTCGCTGCCGTCGTAGGCAAGGAGCACGCGCTCGATTGGCTTGGCTTGTGGTGGTAGCAATAGAATTGGTTGAACGCCGCGATGAAGCAGTTGGGTGATTTCGCCGTTCGATAGATGGAAGCGTGACGATGCGGGGAAGCGTTCGTCGAATCCATTGGAGGAGACGACGACGAGATCGTGGAAGCGTGCCTCGCGGGGCAGCACTTTCATGGGATCGCCGGCGATGCGACGGACATCGAAATCCAGGCGTGCTTTGAGACACGCATTGGATAATTCGGCCCGCGCCGCTTCGTGGGCGTATTCGGAGATCGCGCTTTTTGCATTGGCCAGGGAGGCATAAATGGCTGATTCACAAGCTTGGGCATCGCTAGAATCACGAGTGTCTAGCAGGGTCAGTCCTCGAACCCGGGCATCGGTTTCCTGGGCGAGAGAAACTCCGAAGCGAACAACTGGGGCAGCGCGTTCTGCGCTTTCGAGATATAGCAGGACGCTTTTTAACATGGTTCGCCTTGCCGCAAGGATAGATGAGTTCCCTAAGAAGATTTGCCTACTGGAATGAGTGTCGAGTAAGCCACGTATGAGTGTACGCACGAGGAAAGCAGGAACCTATTCCGACTCCTGGATGCGGCGGATAGATAATGTCAATTGCTTCGTTAATATCTATGGATTCATTCGGCGCGGCTGGTTTTTTAAGAAAACTTCGAACATTAAAGCATTGGCGGGAGTAACAACGGAGTGGATAATTAGGCGTTTGAAGACGATGCAGTAAAGTCGATACTTGCTGGAGTTGATTAATGACGCAATTCGGTTGCAAGTTCCCGCAGGCTCACTCGTACAGGCTCAAGTAAAAAAGCCTTCTATGCACGACGCGAATCTCCCGCCATCCATCGAGCCGAGTTCATTCACCGCGAAGCCGGGGGGCAAGCCTCACCTTCTCGACAATCTGCAAGAGTTGAACTACTCGCATTTGTTGTATTTTTGGGCTGTTGCTCGGGATGGTAGCATTGCAAGCGCTTGCCAACGATTGCACCTGAGGCAGCCGACGATCAGCATGCAGATTCGCAAGCTGGAGCGGGCCCTGGGGCACCGGTTATTTGATCGCTCCGGACGAAATCTGGTGCTCACGGATGTTGGCCGCACGGTGTTTGATTACGCGGACGAAATGTTTTCGCTTGGCCGCGAGTTGCTTGGTACATTGCGTGGATTGCCGGGGAAGCGCACGGGTCGGCTGCATGTGGGCATTCCAACATTCTTGCCCAACGTAATTACCCATAGATTACTGAGGCCGGTGCTTCGACTGCAGCCGGAAGTTCAGCTTGTGTGTCACGAAGGCGAGCTGAACGAGCTTGTGAATGGCTTGGCTCGCCATAAGTTCGATGCGATTCTTACGGATCGGCCAATCCAGGGGGCTACCGGTGCTCGCTGTTTCAATCATTTATTGGGCGAGAATGAGATCGCGATATGCGGCACGGGTTCATGGGCCACGCATTACCGCAATGACTTTCCGAATTCTCTGGACGGTTGTCCGCTGTTGTTGCCGAGTGCGGCAACCGAGATGCGCCGCTTGCTCGACCGTTGGTTCGACGATCGAAATTTGAACCCACGCGTGGTTGCCGAGTTCGACGACAGCGGTTTGTTGAAAGAGTTTGGCGGCGCGGGGGCGGCGCTGTTTCCTGTGGTGCTGAGTGTGTTGCCGCAACTTCAAACGCAGTACGACGTGGAACTGGTCGGCCGCTTGACGGGCGCACGGATTCGCTATTTCGTGGTGACTACGGAGCGCAAGCTGACCCATCCGGCGACCGTGGCGATCGTTGAATCTGCCAAAAAAGGTCTGGAGCAAGCGATGGACGAGCGAAAGGCGAGCGAGAGCCAATCGCCTGCGGTTGAAAATACAACCAGCGAAATTTGACCGGCTTTTGCTTTGTTCAGCCTATGCGGTGGCCGTGTCGCGACGGTTCTATTTCTATTTCACTTCGCGCAGTAAAGAGGCCAGTTGTTCGCGCTGGCGATCGAGAGCGCTCAGTTGTTTGGCAAGTTGAGCAACGAGCGAGTCTTTGTTTTGTCGCCAGGCTTCGGTAATTGAAGTAGCGTCCGCAGCCAATTGATTTGGAAGAGGCTCGAAGTCGCTCAGTGCTTCGTCGACTGCTGTGGCACTCAAGTCGGTTTTTGCGAACGATTGGTTTTGGTTGCAGTCGTCGCTCCAAGGTTGCACGATGCGGCTGCAGCCGTTCCCGTGCCAAACACGACGAGTTTGACGAGTTGCTTGAGCGAGTTCGAACGAATGCGGGGCGGTTTGCATAGCGATACCGTGGGGGACGTTGCCGGTGGGCGTGCCAGATGGTTATTCGGTGAGCGACGCCAGGGCTTCTTCAGAGGAAAGGCTTTTTCCGCTATCTTCGCGGGCCATGAGATACGACTTCAAGCTGCCGAGCAATCGGCGTGCTTTGTCGGTGGTTGCTTCGCGGCGGCGATCGCGGTCGCGGCGTGGGCGAATATCGACCACGATTCGAGTTTCCACATAGTGGCCCGCGGCAAAGCCGAGGGCATTGGTGCGTTCCGTGTGTTGTTGCGACAGTTGCAGCCGGATGACAAACGAGGTTGGTCGATCGTTTGATCGGCGGGTGACGCCGGCATCGTCAACGAGAAGCTGCAACTCGGTATCGTTTGTTTTGATGATTTTGGCGTCTTGATCGGCGATGAAACCGCGGAGTTTTTGCACGGCGACTTCGATTGGCACCATGGTAACGAGCGTGGTCTCGACGAGTGAGCCTCCGCGCCAGATTTGGAACGGCCACCAACTGTGCTTTACTTTTTCTTGCATCATTCCCTCTCCCAATTGGACCACTTGATTGCGTCCTTGGTCCTTTGCCTGCAGCAGTGCGCGATCGGCGCGCCGTAGCATCGTTTCTGGAGTATCGCCTACTTGAAGTTCGGTAACGCCAAAGCTTGCTGTGAGCCGGCGGTTGCCAAGCGTGGGCTGGGACAAACCGGCGAGTGTTTCGCGAACCGCGTTGGCTTTGCGAGCGGCGGCGGCGTTCGTGCAATCAGCACATAGAATTGCAAATTCTTCGCCGCCGTAACGTGCCACGAGATCGCCAGAGCGGCACATCGATTTCAGGAGCGAAGCGAAAGTGATGATTGCTTCGTCGCCCGCTTGGTGGCCGAAGGTATCGTTGATCGACTTGAAGTGGTCGAGGTCGCACATGACGAGGCTGCAGGGCAAGCTCGATTCTTGGTGGGCGGCCACGAAATTGATCAACATGCGGTCGAATTCGGCCCGGTTCGCGACTTGGGTCATCGGATCCTTGGCGACCTGGGCATGAAGCGCCTGGCACTTTTCTTCCAGCGATGTTTCGCTGGAAACGTCGTGCAGCAGCACGGTGGCACCGTGGATCATGCCATCGTTGGTGCGAACGGGGATGGCGTGCAAATCGACAGAAATCATTCGGCCTTGCCGTCCCATGATGCTGACGCGGCCAAGCCATTGCACGCCGGTCGTAATGGCGTGCATTACCGGGCAATCTTCGTTGGGGATCGGCTTTTCCTGGATGTTCGACATTTCGAGCAGTGCCGGCATGAAGGTTCGGCCACATGCGGCTGCACCGCTGACGCCCGTGAGGCGTTCAACCCCTGTGTTCCAAAGCAAAATGGTGACCTGGCTATCGACGAACACCACGCCGTCGTGCATGTTGTCGATGAGTTTCTTTTCGAAGATCGACATCGTGGAATCGGGCTTCGACTCGACTCGCACGCATTCAGCGGTAGATTCGGTGGCGATATTCCACGGCATGGCAACGCCGTCTTGCGGGAGGCGGTGGAGCCAGCGGCGCGATAGCTTCTCGGTGAGCAGGTTTTGGTCTTTCGAGAAAATTTCCTGGAATCGGTGTACGAGCTCTGGATCGAACTGGGTGCCCGCGAACTGGAACAACTCGGCGAGCGCACGTTCGCGTGGTCGGGCGGGGCGGTAGACGTGTTCGGTCGTCATCGAGTCGAACGCGTCGACGATCGACAGCATCCGCGAGGCCAGCGGCAAGTCGTTTCCTTGTCGGTCTTGCTGCTGATTGTTGCTGGTGTACCATGCGCGGCTGTAGTGGACGACTTCAATGAGTTCTTGCGGCACCCCGGCGCTAGCAAGAATCTCGCTGGTGCGCGCGGCGTGGCGCGCCATCATCACGATTTCTTCTGGTTGAAGGCGGCTCGGTTTGAGCAGGAGCTTGTCGGGCACGCCGATTTTGCCGACGTCGTGCAATAGGGCGGCCACTTCGAGCGTGTCGCGAGTTTGGTCGTCTAAGCCCATGGCGGCTGCCCAGGCGCTGCAGCCGAGAGCAACTCGCAAACAATGAGACGCCGTAGGCGAGTGTTTGGCGCGAAGGGCGGTATACAACGCGCTGGCGATGCCCAGCCGGGCTTGCACCAGGCGATTCTCCAAGTCGGAGTCGCCGCGCTTGGAGACTAACGAGTGACCGCTCTCGGCAGCCACGTCATCCAGTGATTCGAGCAACGACGAAATGTGCGCAACCCGATGAACGGATTGTTGAGTGGGAGCAGGCGACGCCAGATTTGCTTGAGCGTCGAATGAAATAGTTTCCACAAAATCGGCCATGACCTTGTTCGATCTTGTTCGCGATAATGTCGTGCTGGGGTTGCGCTACCCCCTTCGCACGACGAATCGCGCGGTCGGAGCGGGGGCAATCGCAGAGTTCTCTGTAGAACCGTAGGTCATATTGGCGTTGCTGGCAAAGCTGGCATCCTCCGTTTGGCGGGTGGAGTTATAAGTGTGGCAATCAGCAAATCAGCATTCAATGACGGAGCTGGGGCAGGCTGCCCGGTAAAGTTTCACCAGTCGGAAAGGTACACGCGGTCGATATAACACGAAGCCGTGTCGCTTGGCGTCAGTTGCCGTTGGGGGAATGCCGAATTGGGATTATGCGCCCCGTGCGGATCGTAGCATTTGGCGCTGTCGTGCTACTGGAACGAGATGCGACTGTTTTTCAGGTAAGTGCAGTAGTTATGGTGAATTTTCCCGGACGGAACGGTCGGCGACGCCGCGTGTTGAACGAAGAAATTCTTTCCGTATCCAGCGGTCGAGCCGCGCGTGTATCCTCGGCCGATCATGATACTTCGCAAGCGCCTCGTTACAGCGATGCGGCCGGAGTTGAGAATCATCCTCAGGTCACCGATTTTATTCCGCGGAAGTACCGTTCGATTGGCATGTTCGTAACCACGGGTGTGGCAACGACGGTGGTGCTCGGTGCGCTCGATTATTTCGCGCCCACGATTGCCAGCGTTGCCGGAATGCCCACGCTGCGCCCTTTTGATGTTAGCGCACCGGGAAGCATTGCCGCATGGCTTGGCGCGGTTGTGCTGTTCCTTGCTTCAGTATCTTGCTTGCTCGTGTATTCGATTCGCCGGCATCGCATCGACGATTTCCGCGGACGCTACCGGATTTGGTTTGCCGCGGGCATGGCCTGCCTGGTGCTTAGCGCCAATAGCGTGGCTGGTTTACACCATGTTTTAGCCAACGGGCTGAGCAACCTTACCGGTTGGTCGGCGCTTCGCGATGGCGGAGTTTGGTGGGTTGCGCTAGCCGGGCTGCCGCTGTTGTGGATCGCCGTGCGTGTGCTGCTTGATGTTCGCGAATGCCGATTGGCGACGGCGTTGATGGTCGTTGCGGGCATAGGTTACACCACGGCCGTCGCGAACCATTTTGGCGTTGCGGGCGAGCAACAGAACGCCTCGATGATTACGGGCGTAACGGCACTGCTTGGTAACTGGTTGGCTTTTGCCGGTGTGATTTCTTACGCACGGTTCGTGATTCTCGATGCACAAGGGCTGATCGAGATCCGTCAAACCAAGCCAAAGCGTATGACACAAGAATCACAATCAGCAACGAAAGCTGGATCGGAGGCAAACAGCTCGGAAGAGAATCCTTCGGTACTGTCGGTTGTGAAGTACGCTCAAAGCAGGGCGAAGGAAGCTGAGGAAGATGACGATCGCTGGGTGGATGGCCGACGACCCGAGCGGAAGCGGTATCGCGACTTCGATGATGAAGTAGATGAGGAATCGTCGGACTCGAAGATGAGCAAATCCGACCGTAAGCGACAGCGGAAACTCAAAGCACAAAATCGTGCTGCCTAAGCAGCGCGGATTTGCCCCTGAGTGGGAACTGGGCAAA
>CAZTWS010000121.1:0-5920 GCA_964618225.1 uncultured Planctomycetaceae bacterium | reverse complement strand
GCGGATTTGCCCCTGAGTGGGAACTGGGCAAATTGCCACAAAAAGGCACAAGAGACACAAAAAGCAGATTGTTTTTTGTGTCTCTTGGTGTTTTGTGTGGGGAAGTGTTTTGAGTGGGGGATTTGGGGATAGCGTGGTGTTTGCTTCACACGCGGGGCCGAGGACGGCCCGGCTCGCTGGGTGGCGTGAGTCAAGTGACGCGGCTTGTGTCGCTTTTCGGTTCTCTTGATATCCGTTATCTTGCTGCCATATAAACCCTTGTGTGAAACACTGACCTCTGACTTCTCAAGTCTGATATCTCCCCCATGACTATCCGCACGCGTTTTGCTCCGAGTCCGACTGGTTACTTGCACATCGGCGGAGTGCGAACGGCGCTGTTCAACTGGTTGTTTGCCAAGAGTCAGGGAGGGCAGTTTATTCTGCGGATCGACGACACGGATGCGCAACGAAATGTACAGGAAGCTCTCGCGCCGATTTTGCACGGCTTGAAATGGGTCGGATTGAACTGGGACGAAGGGCCCGAGGTGGGCGGCGAGTTTGGGCCGTACTATCAATCGCAACGAGCTGAAAAGTATCAGGCGGCGGTGGACCAGTTGCTGGCGGTGGGGGCCGCTTATCGCGATTTCGCCAGGCCCGAGGAGTTGCAGGCCGAACGCGAAGAAGCTCAAAAAGAAGGCCGGCCCTACGTGTATAGCCGCAAGTGGCGAGCCGAGACGGAGGCCGATGCGCGGCGTTTCGAAGCGGAAGGACGCCAGGGCGTGGTGCGGTTATTGATGCCACGCGAAGGGCAGTTCGTGCTTCACGATTTAGTGCGCGGCGAAGTGCGGGTCGATTGGGCGAGCGAGCAAGACCATGTGATTCAGCGGGCCGATGGCACGTGCTTGTATCATTTGGCCACGGTGGTCGACGATCACGAGATGCAAATTTCGCACGTGATTCGTGCCGAGGAGCATCTTTCGAACACGCCACGGCAGGTGTTCATGTTCGAGAAACTGGGCTACACGGTACCGGCGTTCGCCCACTTGCCTTACGTGGCCGAGCCGGGGAGCAAGACAAAACTCAGCAAGCGGAAGTTGGATAAGTATCTTAAAAACCGAGGTTTCGCACGACTCATGGAGCATGGGCAATCGATCGCCGCGCGGATGGGGCTTGCCGTGGTTGCCGATACGTTCAACCCGGTAATTGTCGATTTCTACGAGCAGATTGGTTATCTTCCCGACGCATTGTTGAATTACTTGCTGTTGCTTGGCTGGTCGCTCGATGACAAAACGGAAGAGTTTTCGCGCGACGACATGTTGGAGCATTTTACGCTTGAACGCGTGAATAAAGCGCCGGCCAGCTTCGACCCGGAGAAACTTTCGGCATTCCAGGCCCGCGTCATGCAGCAGTTGCCGATCAAACAACGGGTTGCCAAAGTGGTTCCGTTTTTGCAGCGGGCACAGTTGGTGGCCGTTCCGCCGTCCTGCGATACGGCCCCCTATGTAACCCGTTTAATTGAGGCGGCGGGAGACCGTATCAAGGTGGCAGGCGATATTCTCGATTTCGAGGATTTCTTCGTTGCGGACGAAGAGTTGAAGTTCGATGAAGCAACGATCGAAAAACGGCTGCGCAAACCGGCCGGGGCTGTTGATTTGTTGAAGAGCTACCGGGACGAGCTCGCCAAGGTGGAATCATTCGAGCCCGCAGCCTTGGAGCAGATGACGCACGGGTTTGTTGAGGCTAAGGGAGTGAAAATTGGCGATGTGGTGCATGCCATTCGGGTCGCCGTAACCGGCAAAGCGGTCGGATTTGGACTCTTCGATACGCTGGCTATTCTTGGCCGCGAACGCTGTTTGGCCCGAATCGACCGTGCCCTTGAAATTGTCGCGTGAGCGCTTACATTGGAGTCGGAACAAATTTGAGGCAAAAACCTGTTATCAACTCTCTATTCCGAGTTCACCGTTTTTGCCATGTCGACAGGCTCGCCGAAACTCGCGCGGCGCGAGCAGGCCCTTGAGGCTACGCGTCGTCGGCTGCGCCGGTTGGAAATTGAAACGCACCGCATCAAAGCGGATCTGGCGAGGCTCGAGGCGAATTACGAAGATGACTTTGCCGATTGGCTTAGTCTCGATCTGCATGGGCAATCTTCTGTAGACGCTCCGGCGATTCTTGGAATCGTTGCCCCTGGAAGCAAAGAATGTGTGCCGGCGGACGCTGAAGCCGACTTTGCGTTGGCAGACGCGAGCGATGTTGAAAATAACGATATCTCTCTTTCTGGATCAAACCGTGTTGATGCGGTAACCACGAGTGTGCATCGAGTAGAAACTCACAGTGAGTGTGCCGCAAAAGAATCTGACAAAGAAACGACGCCAGTCGCAAACTTACGACTCGACGAGTCGGCAACGGCGGAAGTTCCAACAGCCAGGCGTTGGACAAAGCATTACCGACATGCGGCATCGCCCTTGCTGTGCAGCTTTGCTTTGCATGGGGTGCTGCTTTTGTTTTGCCTCACATTCACGATTGCCACGATCGTGAGGCAGAACGTGCCGTTATTATCCACACCGAACGCGCTGGACGAGGTTTCGGTGGATGAGTTTAGCGACGTGGAGATTCCGATCACTCGGTTCGAGGATGCGGAGATTCAGAATGTCGTTTACAAGAAACCAGAGTTTAGTCTTTCAGACGACACGCGAGCGTTTGTAGAACCGACCGAGCTTGGCGTCGGCACGCAGCCGCACGGAGAAATTGGCCAGCTTGATGCTTTGCCGGGCGAGCTAGGCACTTTGATGGCTGGGGCCGGGAAACCGGCCGCAGCCCCTCCCGGAGGACCGGTTGGTGAGGCCGTGTTCTTTGGGGCGCGCTCCAAAGGGGACCGGTTCGCATTTGTCGTCGATAACTCGAGCAGTATGAAAGATGGCCGATTGGAGTCGGCGATTGCCGAGCTTTTGAACGCTACCAATGCGCTCACGCCCAAGCAATCGTTCTACGTTATTTTCGTCAGCGATGAGACGTATCCGATGTTTTTTCCCCAGGCCGAGCCGGATATGGTGCCCGCAACACCTGCTAACAAACAGCGTTTAGCGAAGTGGCTGCCGAATGCGATTCTGGCCTCTGGCAAGAACCGCGAATTGATGAAGGCCATGGATATGGCCGCCGCACTGCGCCCGCATGCGGTTTTCTTACTTTGGGATGGCGACATGCGGTACAGCGAAAAGGTACGGGTGGAAGTAATGACACACCTGACTCGGCCGAATCTGTGGAACTTCCCGGTCCATACGCTGGGAATGGGCGATATTCCACGGGATGCGGAGCAGAATCTTACGATGATTGCCAATGCACATGGCGGCACATTCAGGAAGATTGCCGTGCCGATGGTTCGTGGGCAACGATAGGGGCAATTTTCAAGTTGGTGTGCCAAAAACACCTCGTTGGGTGGCTGGGGCAACGCCCCAGAAATCGAATGAACTGGGACGTTGCCCCAGCCAGCCAGTGATTCTGATCGTACTCTATTAAGGAACTCTAGCAAAACCGACTGAGAGAGGGAGACAGTCCCATTTTGCTGCGAAGACTCCGCAAAATCGGGACAGTCCCCGCCGGTTTTGTTAGAGTTCCTAAGTGCCTAATCCTCCGCTCGGCTGCCGTCGCCGCACATGCGCACGATCTTGGGGTCGAACTGCCCTACGATTTCGACCAAATCCTCTTGGGCTGCCATCACTTTGCGGATGTCTTTGTAAACGCCTGGCACTTCGTCGGAACCGGCCGCGAGCACGTGTACGCCGCGTGCTTCCAACTCCTTTCGCACGTTTTGAAAACGGAACGTATCGTTCGCTTTCTTACGGCTCATACACCGCCCCGCGCCGTGCGACGCGGAGTTGAAGCTTTGCGGGTTTCCTAACCCGCGCACGACGAACGCGGGGTCGGCCATCGTTCCTGGGATCACACCCAACTCGCCCACACTGGCCGGCGTGGCCCCCTTGCGATGCACCACCAGTTCGCGTCCTTGGTGGCGTTCCTTCCACGCAAAGTTATGGTGATTCTCGACGCTTGCGATGATCTCGGCTCCAAGCAGCTTCGTCACCAGCCGATGGATCACGGCATGGTTCGCGGCCGCGTAATCGCCCATCAGGTTCATAGCCAGCCAGTACTCTTGCCCCGCTTCGCTATCGAGATCGAGCCACGCCAGGCGTCCCAGTTCTTTGTAACGTTTTGGCAAACCGAGTTGGGCGATTTGACTGTAAGTACTGCACACGGCCGCACCGGCACCGCGACTGCCGCTGTGGCTTAACAGTCCCACATATTGCCCCGCGGTTAAACCAAGCTGCTTATCATCTTTCGCAAGGTTCAGCACGCCGAATTCCACAAAGTGGTTACCCGAACCACTGGTGCCAAGCTGCTTCCACGCCGTATCTTTTCGTTCGCGCGTGATCCGCGTAACGCTCCAGTCTAGATCCATCACATCGTGCGATTGGGCCGGCTTGTGCTCAACGCCGACGCCAAACTTCGTGCCGCGCAACAGGGCATCTTTGAACTGGCCAAATTTGGTGGTGAGCGATTCCACGGGCCGATCGAGCACCGAAAGCTTCATGCGGCAGGCGATATCGACTCCCACGGCGTAAGGTATTACCGCGTTCTCGCAGGCCAACACACCGCCGATCGGCAGGCCGTAACCCACGTGCGCGTCCGGCATCAGGGCCGCTCCCACGGCGTTCGGCACTTGGCAAGCAACGCGCATTTGCTCATGAGCGCCGGTATCGATATCGTCGCCCCACGTGCGGTAACTGATCGGCTCATGAGCCACAGGAACCGCCTGGGAAAGCAGCTCGCGAGCCAATTCGCCCCAGATCGGGTCGCTCTCGAACGAGCCAGGATTTTCGACCACCGCGGCGACTAACTGTCGGGCTCGGTTGCCTTTCATGCCCAAGCCGAGCCCCTTCGTGGCCGCCTTGCCAAGAGCATTGATCGCCGCCCTCGCACAGTCGGGCGGAACACCTAGTTTTTGCAACTGCTTGCGGTTCATGGTCGGGAGCTGGGGGGGCGGGGGCTAGGGATCAGCAGGGCGGCTTACCTTTCTCAAGGTGGACAATGACAGTAGGCGTCGAGATCCGAGCGGCACCTGAGCGTAAGTGGAGACTGTTTTGCAAGTTCCAGGTTCCGCTCGGCTCGCGGAACCTACTACCGACGACTTTTCAAGGTGAAAAGTATTCCCGCGGGAGTATTAAATCCAGTTTCTAAGTGTAACGAACGGCCGTCCGCCCCCTCGGGGGCGAGGACGCCCCGGCTCGCTTGGCACATTCAAACGCAATCTACAGATCGAACAGGCACCGCCCCACCAAAAAGGTTCTCCCCCAAAACTCCCCCTCTCCCCCTCTCCTTGTCTCCCCCTCTTTTAATAATTTCCGCCTCCCTCTCGGAAAAAAGCCCGAACCTCCCCCCACCGCTGGCGTCTAAAAACTGTTCAAGAAATTCGGGCAACAATGATGTAGCCGTCGTCGGTTGCCCGATTATAATGAAAGGCGACGGGTCTGTGCTTACGCAGCACGACATTACTAGAGAGTGGAATTCAGCTGTCTGACTTTGGCTTTCTAGCTGGGTTTCGCTAGGTCTTTAGTAGGAAGGAGGTGGTCTTTGTTGTCCGACATATGTCTTTGCCATAGAGGTGGTTTAACCTGAGATGGCCGGCGGGTCGCCTCAGGCGGCCACCACCTGCTTCTGCGTGAACGCCAAGTTTGACTTCAGCTGGGTCATCGAGGCCTTAACCCAGAACGCAAATAACAGAGCCCGGTTCTCGTCTAGCGCGAGAGCCGGGCCTCTTTTTTTTGTTGAGTTGCCCTTTGCATGAGTAGGTGAGTAAGTGAGTATGTGTCAAAATCAACCCACCCACTAATTCACTTAGGAACTCTAACAAAACCGGCGGGGACTGTCCCGATTTTGCGGAGTCTTC
>CAZTWS010000120.1:0-15046 GCA_964618225.1 uncultured Planctomycetaceae bacterium | reverse complement strand
GCTCCACGCTCCCTGCTTCATCCTCCGTGCCCTCCGTGTCTCTGTGGTTATATTCCAAAATGGGGAAGTTATTATTGAGGCATTCCTAGACGGAGAAAAAGCAGGAACCGCAAGTTGGCTGGAGAATAAATATGCGTGGCAATGTACTGTATACCGCGATCTTTGCATCGTTGTTCTTGGCGACGGCCGCTTGGGCTGAGAACCCTTCCAGCAAGCCAGCGATTGAATTCGAATTGGCCGATCAGCAAGGGAAGATGCATTCTCTCGACGAGTTGCAGGACCGCAAAGCTGTGGTCGTGGCTTTTCTGGGTACGCAATGCCCGTTGGCCAAGATGTACGCCACGCGCCTTCAGGCGATTGCGGACGAGTATGCAGACCGCGGCGTTGCTGTAGTGGCTGTCATGTCGAACTCGCAAGATTCATGGGCGGATATTGCCGACTTCGTTCGGATTCACAACTTGCAATACTCGGTGCTCAAGGACCAGCAAAGCCGGATTGCCGATCTTTTTGGTGCTGAAAGAACGCCGCAGGTCTTTCTGCTCGACTCGAATCGATCGATCCGATACTCGGGACGTGTGGATGACCAGTACTTGATAGGCGTGGCCCGCGACAAACCGACTCGTGCCGACTTGCGGATCGCGCTCGATGAGCTACTTCGCGGTGGTGAGATTACGGTAGCCAAAACGGAGCCGATCGGGTGCGTGATCGGGCGTTCGCGGCCAGTCCAGGAAAACAGCGAGGTAACCTACACCAACGATATCGCTCCGATCTTCGAAAACCGCTGCGTGGAGTGTCATCGAGCCGGGCAAATCGGGCCGTTTGAATTGTCATCCTATGAAGAAGCGGCTGGCTGGGGCGAGATGATTCAAGAAGTGGTTCTTAGCGGAAGAATGCCGCCGTGGCATGCAGATCCTCAACACGGCAAATTCGCAAACGACCGACGGTTACCCGAGTCGGAAAAGAAACTCATTGAAAAGTGGGTTCAAGCGGGCTGCCCCGAAGGTGATCCCAGCAAGATGCCCGAGCGAAGAAAGTTTACCGAGGGATGGCAACTGAAACGGCAGCCTGACACGGTGATCGCGATGGAGGAAGAATTCACGGTGCCTGCCGACGCGGGGCCTTCCGGCGTGCCGTATCAAAGATTTCGCGTGCCTACGGGGTTCACCGAAGACAAGTGGATTCAAGCAAGCGAGATACGACCAGGAAACCCGGCCGTGGTGCATCACACGATCGTGTATGTAGAACCACCCGGCGCGACGGGACGACGAGGCCGAATTTTTCTCAACGCTTACGTGCCAGGGTTGAGGCTCGATCCGCTGCCGGAACGATCGGCCAAACGTATCCCGGCTGGTTCCACTCTGCTGTTCGAGATGCACTACACGCCGAACGGTTCAGAACAGGAGGATCGAACCGAAATCGGACTGATCTTCGCCGATGTGAATGAGGTAGACCATGAGGTCGTCACGGCCGAGGTCGGTAATATCAATTTCGAGATTCCGCCCGGTGCGAGCGAACATGCGGTAACGGCCACCAGCCGCCCGACGAAAGAGCCGATGACCCTTCTCTCGATGTCGCCCCATATGCACCTTCGCGGCAAGGCATTTCGATACGAGCTTCTTACACCGAACGGGCAGCGTGAAGTGTTGCTCGATGTGCCGGCTTACGATTTCAACTGGCAAACGCGCTATGTGTTGGCCGAGCCCCGCGAATTGCCGGAGGGGTCGGTGATTTTCTGCCGCGCCGCGTTCGATAACTCGGAAGCGAATCTGGCGAACCCCGATCCCACGAAAACCGTGCGGTGGGGCGATCAATCGTGGGAGGAAATGATGCTTGGCTTCTTCGACGTGGTCGTACCGCGGGACGACGATCGCAAATCGGCCGAGAAGCCCGTGAAGACCGGCTTGGACTTCGTCGGCGTGTTCGACACGGGCGACCTCGACGGAGATGGGGGACTGAGTGCAGAGGAAGTGGCCCACCATAAACTGCTCAGCGAGCATTTCAAGAGCATCGATGCCAATGGAGACGGCCTGCTGCACGTGGGTGAAATTCTCAACGCGCTTCGTGCCTTAGGAACGCCTCAATAATAACTTCTCCATTTTGGAATACAACCACAGAGACACGGAGGGCACGGAGGATGAAGCAGGGAGCGTGGAGAAGGGAGAAGAGAATACGGAATTTAATTGAACCACGAAGGCACAAAGACACGAAGGCTTTTTAAAGTTTCACGGTATAGAAAGGAAAGTAGGTCACTCACCACGACAATATGCAGAGTGTTCCAGTGGATAAAACTCTTTGCGCCTTCGTGTCTTCGTGGTTAAAAATCACTCCTCTAAATCCTCTGTGTCTCCGTGGTGAATCCCCATCTGCTGAAGTTATTTTTGCATCATTCCTTAGTCTGCTCCCATCGCTATTTGGGATCAGAACGCTACCCCAGCCATCCAACGCCGTTAACTATATTTTAATCCGAGAGTCCGCAGATGACGCAGATAGATCAGCAAACTACCAGCGTTTTCGGATCAAATGCCGTTCTCTCAGAATTGCAAAATCTGCGATCATCTGCGTCATCTGCGGACAAAAACTGGTTAACGGCACCAACTTTAGCCAATCTGGTAAAATCCTAGATGTCGTAACGGTATGGGTTGGCGCGGCGCGAGCCCGTTGCGACGATAGTTTGGCTAGGCGGTTTACGTTGTTTAGGTCAGCACGAACGGTAACGGCGTGCAATCCTTGTTAAATAGAAAAGTTCGCCATTCCGAGTTTCCCCCGGCGCACTGTATCGCGCCCACTGCCGGAATACCTCCCCGCCGAGCCTCGCATGTCTATCCAAGTTTCTCTGCATCATCGAACCGAATACCGCTACGAACAGCCGGCCGGCCTCGGGCCCCAGGTAATTCGCTTACGTCCGGCTACTCATTGTCGGACGAAAATCCTCAGCTACTCGCTGAAGATCGAACCGAGCGACCACTTTCTGAATTGGCAGCAAGATCCCTACGGTAACTTTTTGGCGCGCGTCGTCGTGCTGAAACCGACGAACGATTTTGTGATTAGCGTCGATCTCACCGCCGACATGACTGTGATCAACCCGTTCGATTTCTTCCTCGAGCCAGACGCCGAGTATTACCCGTTTGCCTACTCGCCAGACATGCTCAAGGATCTGATGCCGTTCTTGCATGTAACGCCGATGGTCGACGGCTCGCCGTTCGCAGAATATGTGCAATCGATCGATCGTACACGCCGCAAGACGATCGACTTCCTCGTTGATATCAACCAGCGTTTGAGCCGCGACGTGCGTTACCTCATCCGCATGGAGCCGGGCGTGCAAACGTGCGATGAAACGCTGTCTACGGGCAGCGGTTCGTGCCGCGATTCGGCCTGGTTAATGGTGAACATTTTGCGTCGCATGGGCCTCGCGGCCCGCTTCGCCTCGGGTTACATCATTCAGCTCAAGGCTGATGTGAAACCGCTCGAGGGCCCGGCAGGTGCCGCGGAAGATTTCACCGATCTTCATGCCTGGACCGAAGTCTACCTGCCAGGTGCCGGATGGATCGGGCTCGACCCCACCTCGGGGCTGCTCGCTGGCGAGGGACATATTCCGTTAGCGTGTACGCCAGAACCTGTGAGCGCGGCACCGATCACGGGCTCGTCATCGCACCGCGCGGAACACTTCGACTTCCAAATGACCGTGACACGCACGCATGAAGATCCGCGTGTTACGAAGCCATACACCGAAGAACAATGGGAAGCGATTAACTCGGCTGGTTACCACGTTGACGAAGTGCTGCGCGACGGCGACGTGCGGCTCACGATGGGCGGCGAGCCGACGTTTGTTTCAGTCGACGATATGGAAGGTGCCGAATGGAAGACCGAGGCCATGGGGCCTCATAAACGCCGGTTGGCTGGCGATTTGTTGAATCGACTTGAAAAACGATTCGGAACCGGCGGCTTGCTCCACTTGAGCCAAGGCAAATGGTATCCCGGTGAGCCGTTGCCGCGCTGGGCTTTGAAATGCTATTGGCGAATCGACGGCGAGCCGATTTGGAATGACGACTCGCTGTTTGCCGATCCGACCAAACCTGGCAATGCGACCGTAGAGGATGCTCGGCGTTTTAGCCAGACACTGGCCGCAAAGCTTGCGGTGAATCCGAGCCACGTCATCGATGGCTATGAAGACACGTTCTACTACGCATGGAAAGAACGTCGGCTGCCATGCAACGTGGATTTGCGCGATTCGCGATTAGAAAACAAAGAAGAACGGGACCGATTGGCGAGCCTGTTCGAGCAGGGGCTTACGTCGCCCGTGGGTTGCGTGCTGCCGCTGCGCCGCATTTGGTGGGCAGCTCAGCCGTACTGGGAAAGCGGCGAGTGGATCGTACGCTCCGAGCAAATGTTCTTGATACCGGGCGATTCGGCAATGGGCTTCCGTCTGCCGATTCAGTCGCTGTTGTGGTACGACCGGCCGTTGATCGAAGCGGCTGGCTACGCCCGCGACGTATTCGCAGAACGGCCCGCGTTGCCGCTCTACCATCAGCTACGCGAACGGGCACTGGCTTCAACAAGCGTGGTGACCCAGCAAATGCCTGGGCAGACGGTAACTCAATATTCTGGTAGCTACGGCTACTCTGGCAGCTCGGGCGATTCGTCGGATGCCGGTGGCTACGGTCGCTACGGCAACCGCAATGGCCTGAACGAAGGCGGCGGGCATGCCGTCTCCCTGCCGACAAATGGCCGTAACACAACGAATGCTCCTACTTATTCGTCGCCGGATGACCCGGCAGGCGTGGTACGGACGGCTATTTGCGTGGAACCTCGTGGCGGGGTGCTGCATGTGTTCATGCCGCCGATCGACCATATCGAGGACTATTTGGAACTAACGGCTGCGATCGAAGCGACTGCCGCGGAACTATCGCAGCCCGTGGTGATCGAAGGCTATGAGCCACCGCACGATTATCGAATCAACCACTTGAAGGTGACACCGGACCCCGGCGTGATTGAAGTGAACGTTCCGCCCGCCGGCAATTGGGAAGAACTCAGCGCCATTACCACAGGCGTGTATGAAGATGCCCACTTCTCGCGATTGGGCACCGAGAAGTTCGATTTGGACGGCACGCATACGGGCACCGGCGGTGGTAACCACGTGGTGCTCGGCGGCCCTACTCCGGCAGATAGCCCGTTCCTACGCCGTCCCGATTTGTTGCGCAGCTTGGTTGGTTACTGGCACAACCATCCGTCGTTGTCGTACCTGTTCTCCGGTTCGTTCATCGGCCCTACAAGCCAGGCACCGCGCGTGGATGAAGGCCGCCGCGATGCACGCTACGAATTGGAAATCGCCTTCGAACAAGTGAAGCTCGGCAAAACGGTACCGCCCTGGTTGGTAGACCGAATCTTCCGCAACTTGCTCGTGGATGGCACCGGCAACACGCACCGGGCCGAGTTCTGCATCGACAAGCTCTATTCGCCCGATAGCTCGACGGGCCGCCTCGGGCTTGTTGAGTTCCGCGCGTTCGAAATGCCGCCTCACTCGCGAATGAGTTTGGTGCAGCAGCTTTTGTTACGCGCTTGCGTGGCAAGATTTTGGAACGCTCCGTACACCGAGCCGATGGTGGATTGGGATACGTCGCTGCACGATCGGTTCATGTTGCCCCATTTCGTGTCGCAAGATTTCAACGATGTGATCGAAGAAATGCGCGGCAGCGGATTTGCGTTGGAGCATAACTGGTTCGCACCCCACTTCGAATTCCGCTTCCCTCGCATTGGTTCGTTTGCTCACTCGGGGGTCGAGGTCGAATTACGAAAGGCAATTGAACCCTGGTACGTGCTGGGTGAAGAAGGCGTCATCGGAGGCACGGCCCGCTATGTCGATTCCTCGGTCGAGCGACTGCAAGTAAAGGTACGCGGCATGATCGATCCTCGGCATATCGTTACGGTGAACGGCCGCAAGGTGCCGCTGCATCCGACTGGCACCGAGGGCGAATTCGTGGCCGGGGTGCGCTACCGCGCCTGGCAGCCGCCGAGCTGCCTGCATCCCACGATCCCGGTTGATGTGCCGCTGGTGTTCAGCCTGCACGATCGCTGGATGAAACAGAATCTAGGGGGGGCCTCTTACCACGTGGGGCACCCGGGCGGTTTGAACCCAACTACGTTCCCTGTCAATGCTTTCGAGGCGGAAAGCCGCCGTGGTGCCCGCTTCAGTACACTTCGATACCGTAGCGAGGCCTACCAGGAACCTGCCGAGGAAGTGAACCGTGACTACCCACTCACTCTCGACCTGCGACGCGGTCGATAATACCATGATGGGGACGCGTTTAGGGATTGTTGAGCGTCGACCTTAATTGTGTTTGCGAACATTGAAGTTCCACCGCGGTTAGTTGAACCGTAAGCGAGTTAGGCGTGCCGGCGACGGAAGCCAGCTTAGATCTGGAGCTGTTTCGCGGGTATCGGCTAGCACGCGGCTCGTATGATGAAGTTTATGCTGCGCCTGGCGTGCTTCGACCGGCGTGGCAGGTGTTCGCGAAGGCAGCCACAGGGCTCACTCGTAAAGAGTACGTTCACCGCTGGGAACAGGCCCAGCGGCTGTTGCGGCAAAATAGCCTCTCGTATCCCGACTTGCGCGACCCGGCAGCCCGCCGCCGTCCATGGGAACTCGACGGCCTGCCCTTGGTCATCGCCGCCGATGAATGGCGAACGCTAGAAACCGCATTGAAGCAGCGAGCTTATTTGCTCGATCGTATCTTGCGAGACTTGTTCGGACCTCAAACGCTTCTCCGCAACGGGGTGCTTCCTTCCGAGGTTTTATATCGCAACCCGGGATTTCGGCTGCCGTTTTGCCGTTCGTTCGACTCGCCCGATTCGCAAATGCTGCATTTCTACGCGGCCGATCTTGCGCGCGGTCCCGACGGCCGCTGGTGGGTGCTGGCCGATCGAACCGAGAGCGCCAGCGGTGCCGGTTTCGCGCTGGAAAATCGCATCGCCATCTCGCGGATGCTGCCCGATGTGTTTCGGCAGTCGCGTGTTGCTCGGCTAGCGCCGTACTTCATCGCCGTTCAAGAGCGATTGCGCGGCATCGCGCCAAAACGCAACGGCGAACCAAGAATCGTTTTGCTCAGCCAGGCCGCCGGTACCACCAACTACTTTGAAGACGCTTATTTGGCTCGCTACTTGGGCTACACCGTAGCCGAAATGGGCGACTTAGCGGTGCGCGGAAATCGCGTTTACCTTAAAAGCCTGGCCGGGCTGTCGCCCGTGAGTGTTTTGCTGCGACGTCCGAACAGCGAGTATCTTGACCCGCTAGAGATTGCAGACGCCAGCTCGCAAGGCACGGCCGGTTTGTTGCAGAGCGCGCGATCGGGAAACGTGGCCATCGCTAACTCACCGGGAAGCGGGTTGGTCGAATCGCCCATCTTCAGAGCTTTTATCCCGCGACTTTGTGAGGCCGTGCTCGGCGAACCGCTGCTCATGCCAGGAGTGGCAACATGGTGGTGCGGCGAACCCGAAGTACTCGAATACGTGTTGGAACGTCTTACGGAGTTGCGCGTGATGCCCGCGTATCGTCATCGCGGCGCTCCGCCCGCTGAGATCAGTCACCTTGCCGAAATGCCGCGCGAGCAACTTATCGCGCTCATTAAATCGGACCCTGCCAACTATGTGGCGCAAGAAAATGTGGTGCGTTCGGGCGCACCGGCCTGGGCGGGCGACGAATTGCAGGCTTGCTACATCGCCTTACGAACTTATGCCGTGGCCCAGGGCGATAGTTACAACGTCATGCCGGGTGGCTTGGTGCGCGTATCGCCCAACCTTCGGCCGCTCGAGCTCTCGCTGCTCGATGGCGAACGCAGTAAAGACGCCTGGGTGCTGGCCGAGGGACCCGTGCCGACAATCTCGCTACTCAAACCGGCTGGCGAGGAACTTCCCCTGCGGCGAGGCGGTATCGATCTTTCCAGCCGTGCGGCAGAGAACTTTTTCTGGCTCGGGCGACAAACGGTGCGTGCCGAATCCCTCGCCAAGCTGCTGCGTTCCTCGGCACGACGACTGGCGAGCGAGGAGCAAGTCGATCGCATTTCGGAGTTGCCCCATTTGCTGCGTTTGTTGGCCGAGCAAGGACAAATCGAGCCCGGCTACGTGGTCGAGGAAATTCGCCAGCAACTACCGGCCATCGAGCGCCAGTTACCCACCGCGGTGTTCGACGACGTTCCAGGCGCACTGCGCGCCACGGTCTCGTCGCTCGTGGGCTACGCCGCCGCGGTTCGCGATTTGATGTCGCTCGATAGCTGGCGCACGATTCGCCAAATGGATGAATCGTTCCGGCCATCGCCAGGGCGCAACAGCTTCTTGGACCTGCTCGATAAGATCGACGTGTTGCTTATTCAACTCGCCGCCTACACGGGCGAAATCGCCGAAAGCATGACCCGCACGTACGCATGGCTGTTTCTCGATTTGGGCCGCCGTTTAGAGCGGGCTTTGCAAGAGTCGCAGCTATTTCGCGGAATGCTCTCGCACGGCGGTTGCAGCGAGCCCGAAGCGCTCGAAGCGCTGCTGGAAATCACCGATAGCGTCATGACCTATCGCTCGCGATATGCTTCGAATTTCCAACTTAGCGCGGTACTCGACCTCATGCTGTGCGACGAATCGAACCCGCGCTCGATCGCCTATCAGCTAGTGCAGTGCGTTGAACATATTGTACAGCTGGGGCAAAACTCGCAGCCTTCTCAGCCGCCGGTGGATGGAGGCATTGCCACTTCGTTGCTCGAACGCATCCGCAACACGGATATCGTTCGCATTTCGCGCGAATACAAACTTGGCCGCCGCACGCCGCTCAACGATTTGCTGGACGCCATTGATACCGACTTGCCCGCCCTCTCGGATGTTTTGTCTCACCGGTACTTCTACCACTCCGGATCGATGCAGCGACTGGCCGAGATTGAAATCGAATTGCCGCCCCAGCTATAGAAACAGGTTTCTTCGTCGTGAAGTATCGGGTTATCCACAAAACATGGTATTTGTACGCGGAGCTTGCACCCGTGTGTCACAACATGGTGCATTTGACTCCGCGAGCAACCTACGACCAGGAATGTCTCGAATACCAACTGCGAGTGGACCCCAACCCAGCGTTTATGGCGAGCCGGGTCGATTACTTCGGTAATATGGCGGAATACTTTTCGATCGAAAATGCACATCGCCGGCTCGAGATTACGGCCGAAAGTATTGTCGATGTTCGATCACCGCTGTCGCGGCTTGCAGCGGCCTCGCTCAACTGGGAAGAATGCATCATCCGAACGCCCGGTGGCGTAAGAAAGAGCATCACCGGGCATGGATTCGAGCCAGTCCATTATCAACTGACACTGCCATCGAACCGTGTGCCGTTACCGCCTGCACTTCACGAATATGCGGGAAGAAGCTTCGACCCCGGCAAGCCAATCGTTGAATGCCTGATAGACCTCACGACTCGCATTCATCGAGACTTCAAATTCGATACGCGAGCCACGCATGTCAACACGCCCCTTGCAGACGTGTTGCGCCTGAAGCGCGGCGTGTGTCAGGATTTTTCGCATCTAGCCGTGGGATGCCTGAGATCGCTTGGCTTGGCGGCCCGCTATACGAGCGGCTATCTGCGAACCACTCCGCCGCCCGGCAAGCCACGATTGGTGGGAGCCGACGCCTCGCACGCATGGTGCTCCTGCTGGTGCGGCCCGCTCGGTTGGGTTGATTTCGATCCCACCAACAACTGCCTCGTGAGCGATTCCTACGTAACGATCGCTTGGGGACGCGACTACGACGACGTTTGCCCCATCCAGGGTGTATTCGTGGGCACGGGCGAGCATCGCATCGGCGTAAGCGTGGATGTGGCACCGCAGTCGGCCAGTTCGCCCTAGTGCATTTTCGAGTTTGTGTGCCGGCATTTACTTGGGTGGCTGAGGCACCGCCCCAATTCCTTCCAGCCATCCATCACATGCCAACAGTCGCAAAGCGACGAAAGAGTGTAGCCGGGGACGCAAGTCCCCGGGACAGTCAATATGCCTGATGATTGGGAGCCGCGAAGCGGCGAAGCTTCCGTCGCCGCTCTGCGGCTGAATGCGTTTCAGGTTACCCGTGTCCGGGGACTTGCGTCCCCGGCTACATTCCTTGATCGCTGCGCGACCGACGGCACTTGCATCATCCTGCTTCAGAAAGGGGCTACCTACCCAGCAGAAATTCTCACCCAAATCGATACATGAACTTGGAAAACGCCCTAATTGCGAACTAGCTCACTCGTCAAACACGCTTCCTATTTGCTAGGCTGCATTCTTCGATCGGCACATGAGTTGCGCCTTGCCGCTCGCTTCGGATTCCGCGCTCCACAAAACTCCTTTCAGCATCAATCTTTATGCGAATCTATCGGTGTACATGTAACAATCGGCTGTTCTTCGATAACACGAATTGTCTCGCGTGCAACAAAGATGTTGGTTGGTGCGAAGGATGTGGCCGAATCACGACGCTCGAGCCGGTCGATGAATCGGGAAACTATCGCTGCAGCTACACGGATTGCGGCCAGTCGCTGCGAAAGTGCCATAACTTCGCCGTTGAGAATGTTTGTAACCGATGCTACACGTGCGATCCGAATGGCCCTCCACAAAGTGCCGCCAATAACGGTGAGCCCGCACCGGCCAATTTACTTTGTGCCGCTTGCCAGCTAACAGAAACGATTCCCGATCTCACGGTGGAAGGAAACCGTGAGAAGTGGGCTCGGCTGGAAACCGCAAAGCGACGTTTGTTGTATACGCTCGACCTTGTTTCGCTGCCCTATGCGTCGGTCGAGTCGAAACTATTGTTCGACTTCAAGGCGGACGTGGAGCACCCGGGCGACGAGTGGCGGAGCGCGGGCCCGGCGGAAGTTGTTTACACGGGCCACGCGGCTGGCAAGATCACCATCAATATCCGCGAGGCCGATGACGCCGTTCGCGAATCGTTACGCGTGCAGTTCCACGAAGCTCAACGAACCCTCATCGGCCACTTTCATCACGAAATTGGGCATTACTATTGGGATTTGCTCGTGCAAAATCAAAACGAACCCGCTTTCGTGCAGCTATTTGGCGATCACAACGCACCGCCGTACGCAGAGGCGATGGCAGCCTACTACCAAAATGGCCCTCGGCCAGATTGGGCACAGTCGTTCATCAGCACTTACGCATCGGCCCACCCATGGGAGGATTTCGCCGAAACCTTCGCCCTGTACCTCGACATAATTTCGGTGCTCGATACGGCAACCAATTTATTCCGGTTGCCACCAGCCGATATGCAAAACGCCACCGCGCAGCCGCTCGTAGAACGCTTTCAAGAAGTGGGGATTCTAGTCAACGAATTCAATCGCACGGTAGGACTGATCGATCTCGTCCCCGAAATCATCATTCAACCGGTCGTTACCAAACTCGACTTCATTCACGGGCTTGTAAACCAAGCCTCGGCAATGAACAAGCCGGCGGAAATAGCCGCCCCGGCTTAAGGGATAACTCGGAAATAACTTCAGCAAACGGAATTAACCACGGAGGCACGGAGAACACGGAGAAGAGAAGGCAGAATGATTTTGAACCACGAAGGCACGAAGTATTTAAACAACTGATGCACCTACGATTTGGCATTTTCTATTGGTGGTATGAAGTCGCGTAGAATTTTTAATGGACCTTCGTGTCTTTGAGTCTTCGTGGTTCAATTAAATTCCGTCTTCTCTTCTCCCTGCTCCTTGCTCCACGCTCCCTGCTTCATCCTCCGTGCCCTCCGTGCCTCCGTGGTTATTCCTGAAATGGCGAAAAGTTATTATTGAGACATTCCTAAACGTTGATCGGCTGCTCCGTCCCCGCCATGCGCATGAGTTGCCAAATCGTGCGTAGTTCAGTCGCTGCTTCGCGTGGAACTCGTTGCGAAGCGTAGGCAACCTGGCTGTATAAATGCACGAGCTTGCGTGCCTCGATGTGCATCGAGCTGGAGGGATCGACCGCCATAGCCACCAGTTCTTGAGGAGTGCAATCCGGTGTTCGGGGCGAACCACGGTCGCTCGCCCACGCCTCGAAAGCACTGAATGTGTACCGCACCAACTCCTCGGGCGGCCATTGCGAATGCTGACCGCCAGCGAAGGGGTCTCGAAACTCTGAGAAGCTGCGGATTCTAGCAACTCGAGTTCCGCGTTCTTCTTCGCCCACCTCGGCAGATCGCCCGCCACCAAACAAATCGCGCAGCGCACGCAACAAATCGGCAATCGCTTGCCGAATCTGTTCCCGGTAGTGCCAAATTAACAGAGCGATTCCGACTACAGCCAGCGCATAAACGAGAAGTTTAAGAACACCACTCCATCCCGTCAGTTGGTTCACAATCGACGGTGGCGAAACCTGCGGCGACGAATGAGACTGCATCGTATCCGACGCGGTAGTGTCGCCTTGCCCCTTTTCGCTTGCACTATCATTAGCTTGCTGATCGCTCGACTGATTTTCACTCGACTTCGCCTCGTCCGCCAACTTCTGACCTCTGCCCTCCGACTTCTCACCTCTGTCCCCCGCCTCTCCCTTGGATTCAGCCTGCCCCGATGGCTCACCAGGTTTCGCCTCGGCGTCATTTCCAGACGTAGGTTGCTGCGACCGATTCTTTTCGCCACTTCCATGTGCCCGATTCTCAGACGTGGGCGACTGCCGACTCCCCGGTTGGTCGGAATCCACGGGGCTCCCCTCGGATTCTTCCACCGTGGTCGAGGGCTGCCCCTCGTCGGTTGTCTTCTCCCCACCAGTTGCGTCAACCTGCTCTCCCTGCTCTTCTCCGCCGTCGCGTAGCATGGCCTTGCGCGATGCCGACAATTCCTCCGACGACTTCGCCTTCCACGGAACTTGCGAAATGGCGACCTCCGCACTCGGTCGAGGAATGAGCAACGCGACTGCCATGATGCAAACAATGATCACGGCACCCGTGGCGATCCACGTGCCGGCAATTTGCAGCGGCATTTCCAACCGGCGTTGCCGCAAATAACGACGCAAGTTAAGAAAACTCGTGGTCACCAACAGCGACAGGGCCGAAGCCACGTACACGAGCAACAGCCCAAACGCATATCGCCGCCGCCCCACATCAGAAACCGGAATCTGGGTTTGCAACACGCCAAACAGCGGCAACGCGGCCAACGAAAAATAGAGCACCCAAACGCCCGGCATGTGCCGCTTGTCGGAAGCCATCAAACGCTTCCACCACGGCTTCGGCTTCGACGCCTCTGTCTCGTCGAACAATTCATTATCGGAAGCGCCGGAAGCAGAGAAAGCAGACGAAGGTTCGCGCCGCTTGTCCTTATCGTTCGCGGCGGCCTGCTCATCGACCCCGATCACTTGCATCAAGCCGGCTCCCGAAGCGTCTTCATCGTCGTCGATGACCGTGGAATCCCAAGTCAGCTTGTGCGCGCACCACCACACCAACCCCATCAAACCAAGGTTGATGACATGGCTTAGCGGACTTGTATGTTCCACAAAGCGCACCAAAAACAAAAACATCACCAAGCCGAGCGGCAGGCCGAACAGAACCGCGCGGTGGGAGCCCATTTCGATCGCGATTCTTGAAATCAGAACCGTGGCGAACACGAACCATCCGAACGCATAGGTGAGGCGAATCTGGTAGTCGCCCACGTAGAGAATGTCGATCAGGAAAAAAACCAGGCTGCCAACGAGCGTCATGATCAATGCCGGGCTAAGGGCAATAACCACGTAGTCGGCCTCGGTCATGAAAAGTCGCTTCGCCATTATCGTAGAACGCAGTTCATGCAAACTCGCGATATGGATGCCCGTTCCTTAAGCTGGCGGACATCGATCCCCTCGGCCACCAACGGTGCCGCCGCTTCTTCAAACGTACGTTCATCGTAGAGATTCACAATCGCGGCCACCGCCATTCCACGCCGTTGCAAACTACTCAACGCAACGGCGATGGCCGGAGTCACACGGGTAAGTATCGCGATTACCGTGGCGCTTTGCGGAAGCTGGCTCGCGGCTTCGGTCACTAAATGAGCAAAGTCCAGGCCATCCGTCTTCTCGACCCGTGCCAAGGTTTCCAAAATCGTCGTAAGCTGGGTGCTAGAGCGAAGCGTAGGCACCACGACCGGCCGCAACCGTTCGCTCTTATCGCGCATGCCGGTGGCTCGAGCCTGAGAGCGTGTGTGAAACTGGTCGTGACGCCACCCTTCGGTGCGGATTCGATCGGCCGCATCGCGACCGTTGGTCACTAAACCAATCTGCTGCCCCATTTGGAAAATCGCGCCCGCGATCGAAGCGGCCGCCGTTATCGCAAGCTCCGAGCGGACCGGCTCATCCTTGGGGTCGAACGACTGCTCGTGGAAATCGAGCAGCAGCGTGGCACCTGCAATAGTCGACGGCTCGTACACCTTGCTATGCAGTGTTGCTGTACGGGCCGTGGCCTGCCAATGAATTCGATTAAACGGGTCCCCGGCCTGATAAGCGCGGATGCCCGCGATGCGGGTGGGATCCTCGAACAACCGGTACGACATGCGCACCTCGCCGATCGGCCTGCGCGATGCAATGTCGTAGCCTTGCAGCGGAATCACTTCCGGCAGCACCATCAGAAAGCTCGGCTCACTGAGAACACGATAGCGCCGAAACAAGCCAAATACGTCGCCCATTTCCGCAACCATGGGGCCGACCTGGTAATAACCGCGGCAATGGGCTTTCAACTGATACATGATCGTCCGCCGCGTGCGACCATGAAACGAAAGTAACTGCAACCGCCGCCCCGTTACCTGGAGGTTCGGCGGAACGTGAATCAGCGCGGCACGCGGCAACAGGTCTTCCACCAGCAGCCAAGGAATAGGCACTGCCTTGGCGTTTTCCAGAAAGATAACCACGGCAACCGAATCGCCAATGCGGATACGGTCGCGATTCATCTCGCGCCTGGCTCGCAAACTAATGGCCCAGCCGTCCACGAGTATTCGACTCGCCAAAATGACACCCAGCAGCGCATACATGGCATACGCGAACAACCCCAGATTGAACGCGATGGCCAAGATAAGAAGCGCGATTGCACCGAGAATCCATCGCATGGC
>CAZTWS010000119.1:0-15148 GCA_964618225.1 uncultured Planctomycetaceae bacterium | reverse complement strand
TTAGTCAAAATATTCGTCGTTTGCGTCGAACGCCGGCACGGCAACATTAAGAAGCCTAAGAGCCCCCACTGCGCGGTGGCGACAACCAGGCTTAATGAGGATCGCGTCGCCTGGACGGACTGGGATTGTCGTGCCGTCGAGTTCTATCGATCCTTCGCCTTCGAGAATATAGTAAATCTCGGTCATCGTGCGATGATAGTGAGTTTGACTGTCCTTGGAAATGTCGACCAGATGCATTGATGTAATGCCTTCTCCCTCTTCGACGAACGCGCGTCTCGTATTGCCACAAGGGCACGGTACGGAAGGTATTGCAGCCAAGGTCAGTTTCTTGAAACGGTCGCTCATCGGGGGGGTTATCCAACTTCGCCGTACGAATGTACTTTATTGCAAATGAGCCGCAACGATTCTTCGAGATTACCGGATGCCATTTTGAACGCATCGGCATCGATTACCAACGGTGCGCCAAGGACAACCAGCGGCGCGCCGTACTCGGGCGTCCGAACCGCCTGTTCGAGCGTAAGGCCGCCAACAGCCTGGACGGGGATTTTTACGGCCGCCACGACTTCGCGTAGCTGGTCGAGAGGACTGGGCATCCGCTCACCGCGTGCTGCAATTCCACGGCGCTCGTCGTAGCCAATGTGGTGGATGACGAAGTCGCACCCCAGCGCTTCGAGCCGCCGAGCGCCCTCGATCATATCAGCACATGCAAGGTTATCGCCCATCACCTTGATTCCCAAATCCTTGCCGGCTTTTATCACGCAGCGGATCGTCTCTTCATGAGCTTGGGCCATCACCACCACATGCGTGGCGCCGGCGCGTGCCATCAACTCGGCTTCGAGGTAACCGCCATCCATGGTTTTCAGATCGGCCACGATTGGTGTTTCTGGAAAGCGATCGCGCAACGCGCGAACGCCGTTCATCCCCTCAGCAATGATTAACGGCGTGCCCACTTCAAGCCAATCGACGCCGGCGCGAAGCGACATTGCGGCCGTGGAAACAGCCTCGTCAATGGTTACGACATCTAACGAGATCTGAACAATCGTTCGCATATTTGGTGGTTACTCATTGTCGATTGTGGTACTTCAGTTCGTACTCAGAAACATCGTTTAACCGTGTGGCAAGCGTATCGTAACTCCATTGTGTATTTTTCACCACATCAAGACGTGAGATGATCGGCGGCACCTTCAGCTACTTAGCCATGCTCATGGATCGCTTCTCACGTCAACTCGCGGGCTGGGAATTGGACAAGACGTGGCTGAGTCGCTCACGTTTAGTCAATCACCTTCCGCAACTCACGTAGTAAATGCTGCGGATTTAAGGAGAGGTGCTGATAATCTTTAGGGTCTTAGGACGTTAAGGGCATCTAAATGGGTTTGTTTCTCAGGAGTTTGAGTAGTTCTTGATAGAGGTTATCACATCGATGGTTGAATCAGGACTCAGTCTCTTTGAGGTGAAGGTAAATACGCTGGTGGCAAACCGCGTTGGCGAAGCTGCAAGCGAAGTTGAAGAGGTCATCCAAACGCCACTCGAAGACATTGCCGGCGCCCTTGGGGCGGCAATCGTGTCGAAAATCGCAGCTCGCGTGCCGAGGGTGCAACCAATGGCTTGTTGATTAGGCGATTCGGCACCCGCGTGATCGGCGAAGTACACCCCATGCAATTAACATAAAGCCGACGGAATGCGTTTGACAACACCAACCCTAACTTAAACACTGGTTCCGTACTGGAGTAGTCCATGGTCCCTGAATAAGGTGCTTATCTTTTGAGGTTACGGACGGAGTCGATTGCGAGAGTGTCAGCGATGACGATTGGATACCGAACCAGGAAGAGGCAGAACAAGCCGGAGGAAGCGCCAAGCCGTGAGGAACAATGGTCCTCACACGCGGGGCCGCACTTGCAGCGCGAGCGAAGCGAGAAAGTGGAGCAGAGCTTTTATCTCTTCTTCATGCACTGACTACACTGAGCGGTTACTAATGCCAATAGCCTAAGGGGTCATCCATGCAACGGCGTCGTTTTCTGGACTGGTCGATCAAGGGGTTGGCCGCCCTGGCTGTTCCCGGTTTGCGGGTGCGCGCCGCGCAAACGCTCGAATACGACGTCGTGGTTTACGGCGGTGTGCCGTGCGGAATCATGGCGGCCATCGCTGCCGCCCGCGAAGGTGCCCAAACCCTCCTCCTGGAACCGACTCAACACATCGGCGGTCTCAGTACCAGCGGGATTAACACCGCTGAAACCGAACACATGCTCCCCTGGACCATCGGCGGGTTAGCCGCCGAGTTTTACCGCCGACTCGGCGCTCACTACGGGACGAACCAGCCCGAGTACTATTTCGAATCCAGCGTGGCCGAGAAAACCTACCTTGCCATGTTGCGTGAGGCAGGTGTCCAAGTGCGCACCGGTGCAACGCTCGACGCGGTGACGAAGAGCGGGCCGGCCCTTACCGGCATCACCCTGACTGACGGCACCGTACTGCACGCCAAAACGTTTGTCGATGCCGGGTACGAGGGTGATCTGATGGCCAAGGCGGGCGTGGGGTTCACCGTCGGCCGGGAGGGGCGACGCGAATTCGACGAAGAGGCCGCCGGCATCCGCTTCGACAAAACCTCCCGCAAGGCCCGCACCGTCGGCGACGACGGACGGTTGCTGCCGGGTATCAGTGCGTGGGCCAACGACCTCACCGAGGGCGACCCTCACCGGGCACCGATGAATTACAACTTCCGACTGACTGTCGCCAAGGAGGCGCGGTTCCGGGTACCCATCCCCCAACCACGGCGATACGACCCGACTCGCTATGCCCTGCTCACCGACTGGCTCCGCGGTCTGGCCCGCGAGAATCGTTCTGTCAAGCTCACGGACATTGTGGACCTGTACGCCCGACGGAACGGCAAGTACGAGTTGAACAACAAGCAAGACGCCATCATTTCGCTCGGGCATTTGGGCGGCCAGTTTGACTGGCCCAACGCCACGCCAGCGCGCCGGGCCGAGTTGTACCAGGACCATCTCGATTACACCCTCGGGCTGTTGCAGTTCCTCGCTACGGACGAAGCAGTGCCGGCCCAGGTGCAGACGGCTATGCAATCGCTTGGCTTGCACAAGGACGAATTCCCCGACAACGGGCATCTGCCTTACCAGCTTTACGTTCGCGAAGCCCGGCGGATGCGGGGCGAGTATGTCGTCACTCAGCAGGATGTGCAGGCGGACCGCCGCAAGCCAGACTCGATCGGGATGAGCAGCCATTACATCGACAGCCATCATGTGCAGCGGGTCGCGCTGTCACCGGCTGAGTTCGTCAACGAGGGCCGCATCTGGCGAATGGGGTACGCCTACCAGATCCCTTACCGGGCGTTGGTCCCGAAAGCTGGTGAGTGTACGAACCTGCTGGTTCCTGGGGCGGCCAGCTTCACCCATGTCGCCTTCTGCACACTGCGGTTAGAGAGTGTTTGGATGATCGTCGGCCACGCCGCAGGCGTCGCCGCGGCCATGGCCGCTCGGGCATCGGTCTTCGTGCAAAAGGTCGACGTCGACGAGTTGCAAGCCCGACTCCAGAAACAGAACCAAGTGACAGAATTCCTTCCTGGCCAGCCGGAAAAATGCGAGCATCTGAACGGCCCTCCCGAATTTTGAAGGTCCGCGATTCCGAGGGGCGGATGCGGGACTCACTATTCATTTTGGACCCCTCATACGCATTCTAATGTGAAGTAGCGAGTTCGAGGAGTGTAGGGGCACAAGACGGTTTTCACGAGTTCGTTGTGGAGTACGGCGTGTTGCCAGGAGGCCAAGCTCATCGCCACGCGTCTGGGGCCGCCTCCGCAAGGGTATGCCAACTGGCTGCTGGCGCGTCAGTTGGTGGTGTTGGAGATCGTCGAGAGCATCGACCGTGTCGTCGCCGATGTATGGGGCCTCGCTGTCGACGCGCGTTGGAAGATGACAAACAGCTTCGGCGTCGCGGGCGAAGTCTATACCGGTGAGACCCTCGGCACCTACAACGGAGCTATCCTCCAAGAAATCAATACCGATACGCTGGAAGGTGTCCGCACAACCGGCGGCTGGTTGGAGGCGTTCTACTATTGGACTCCCTGCCTGCACACGCATACGGGCTATGCTGGCGACGATCCGATCGACAATGATGTTGCCGATTCGGCCGCGGCTCTGGGGCGGACGTTCAATAGCACGATCTATTCCAATTTGCTCTGGGACCTCAATCAGTCGTTCCGCATCGGGTTTGAGTTCACCTGGCGCGCGACAGATTATAAAGCCGTCGCAAATCCCGACAATGAAGGAGCTGGATTCCACACTCAGCTTCAGTGGGCCTTCTGAGTCGGAGAGAATCGAGAGCCAATTGATATCACGACCGGTGCTGGGCAACGGCTCCTTCGGTTTAGCACCCACCCGGTGCATGTCACCACTAGCGGCTTCACCCGATGGTGGTTTCAGAAGACCTCGGATACCTCCAAGGGTTTCCTCCACACCCCGAAATCTCGGCCAAAACTCTTTGAATCTCTGATTAAGAGACCACTCGGAGGCGGAGCGATTACTGAGCGATCGTCCGCGCAAAAGTCTCGGCTACAAGAGGCCCCAAGAAATCTTCCCCCAAAATGCGTTGCGATTGAAGTTTGAATGCGCCTGAAGTTTGAATGCGCATTAAAAAAGGCGTCGAGAACCACGCAACTTGGTTCCCGACACCTAGAAAGAACTCAACGATAAACCAGCGCGCCTGCGTTACCGTATCCGACGCGCGGCCGCCATTGCCGCACATAAGCCGCAGGCCAGCAACGCCAACGAGCTTGGTTCGGGCACCGCCGAAGCAACAATGAGGCGGGGACGAACGCCAGCCGCGGCCGCTCCGTTGAACCAGATTTGCCAACCGTCGGTCGTGTCCGCAAGAATCGCCAAGCCGTAATCGGTGGCCCCGTTGCGAATCCCCTCCACGTAGTCCGTCACATCGAACCACACCTCCGAGCCAGTGATCATGCCGAACTGGCGGTCAATCAGCGGACCGATGTCGCCGTCCGCCTCGCTCAATCCGGGCGTTGCCCCGAAACTGTTGTGCAAGCTGGTTGTGGTCCAGTCTCGCAACATCGGGTGGGCGACGAATGAGCCGGGCGAGCGCGCGTTGGCGCTAGAATCGCCTGTAGTCAGCACCAGCCATGCCTTGGCGACCGGAAATGACGGAGACGCTTGCCCCGGTCCTGCGCTGAACACGTCGCCGAATTTGATCAATGCCAAGTCGTCGGGCGAAGCCAGGTCGCTTGGGCCCATGCCATCGAGGAGTTGTTGGAACGAAGTCAGCGACGTCACCGGGCCGCCCGATCCCACTCCTGCCCCGGTGAGTCCGTCGTAAGTCAAAGGGTTGGGATTGGCCGGCGGGCCGCTACGAACCCACGCGATCACGTCGCTCGCATAGCCGTCGACGCCTCGCTGAAAAGTATTGACCACGATCGGATCGGTCGTGTAGCTGACGTTCAACTTGGGGCGGCTTGCCTGGGGCTTGTGGGCGGACGACCGAATAATCCAGGCATTGGTTGATCCAGTAAAACCGGCTTGGACCACCATGCCGTCATTGGGAGCACCATCCGACCAAGCCTGCACGATGGGGCGAATCTGTGCGGGCACGATATCTGGTCCCACAGCGGGATCCCCAAGAGCCCTGGGGCCGACGCCGCCAGTGGGACGAGCAGCCGAGCCGTCTTGCCACCATGCACCGCGGTGGTCCGCCGGGCCAGTGCCGCCACCGGTACGAGCGAAGTCAATGTACGAGGTCGTTTGGTCGAAAGGCTGTTTTCGGAACTCCTTCAGGAACCATTCTTCGGTTCCCACCCTCCGAAAGCACTGGGCTAATGCAGTCTTGCATGGATGTTTTTGCTTTATAAGGCTATAGTCATCCAATCTGGCGTCTACTTTTTGTCGCACCCTTCAGAAGGTACGGGCTTTGTCATTTAAATTACTAGTAATTCGTATTATGAAAAAGAGCCGTTTTAGATCGGTTCCATGGATACACTATTTGGCCGGCTGCTTGCTGGTAGCGGGCTGCTCTAATGAGAAGAAGCCTCTGCCCGAAGCCGTTCGGCCGGTTAGAACTCTCATCGTCGAAACTGGCAACGACACACGAACCAGGGTTTTTTCTGGCCAGGTTGAAGCTGCAAAAAGAGTCGAATTGGCTTTTCAGGTGCCTGGCCTCTTGGTCAACTTCCCAGCCAGAGAGGGGCAAAAAGTTGCCAAAGGCGACCTGATTGGCCATCTTCGGCAGGATGAGTTCCAATCTCGGGTGAAAACCCTTCAGGGGCAACTCGATCGAGCAAGGGCGTCTTTGGCGGCACTACGAGCCGGTGAAAGACCCGAAGAGCAGATGCGGCGAGAGGCGCAGGTTCGTCAAGCCGCGGCACGCATGGCGAACGCTCGCGCAGAACTCAATCGCGTGACCCCCTTGCTCGATCGACGTGCGATTGCGCGTTCCGATTTTGAGGTCATCGAAACGAATTATCAGGTTGCGGTTGAAGATTACAACGCGGCCGTGCAACTGTTAGAAAAAGGAACGACTGGCCGCGAAGAAGACATTATGGGACAGGAGGCCGAAGTACGCAGCCTGGAAGGGCGGCTGGTAGAGGCCAATATTCAACTTGAGGACAGCACGTTGCGAGCCCCTTACGATGGCGTTATCGCGCAGCGGTTTGTCGAGCAAGGACAGAATGTTCGAGCCAAAGAACCGGTTGTCCGTTTCCAAGATATCGAAGAAGTTGAAATTGTCGTCGATGTGCCTGAATCGGTGATGGCCGCGGACATTCGCTTGGCGGATATCCTGGAATTAGTGGCGGAGATAAACGGAGCTCCTGGAGTTCGATTCCCAGTTGAAATACGTGAAGTTGCCCAAGTTGCTGATCCAACCACTCAAACGTTCAAAGTGCGCACGGCGATGCGAGTGCCTGACGGAATTCGTGTTCTACCTGGCATGACAGCAACAGTGACGACCACTTACCGCCGCGCTAGAGTACTCGGCAATCAAATTTTTGTACCGGTTTCCGCGGTAGTAAAACAACCTGACGGCAAGCAAATCGTATGGAGTATTGCCCCGAATTTCGTGGCTTCCGCGAGGGCCGTGAAACTGGGCGAACCGTCGGGCGGCCAAATTCAGATTCTAGAAGGCCTGCAACCTGGTGACCGAATTGCCACAGCCGGTGCTTCTCAAATACGCGAGGGAATGCAAGTCCGCGACTTGGGCGACTCTCTTGGAGGCGGACAACTGTGAATCCTGGTGTGCTTTCGGTTCAAAACAACCGCGTCGTTTTTACGGCGATGCTAATCCTTCTGGCTGGTGGGATTGCCGCCTACATGCGGATAGGCCGTCTCGAAGATCCAGAGTTTACGATCAAAGAAGCGTTGATTGTTACTCCCTATCCTGGAGCAAGCGCCGATGAAGTTGCGAAAGAGGTTACCAACCCCATCGAAATCGCTTGCCAGCAACTAGGACAATTGGAGTACGTAGAGTCTGAGTCGTCGCGCGGCATGTCGATCGTATCTGCTAATATCCGCGATCGCTACGACCGTCACCGCATACCTCAAGTATGGGATGAACTTCGACGTAAAATTGCCGATGTCCAGCCGCAGCTTCCACCGTCGGTGCGCGGCACTTCGATGGTGATCGATGACTTTGGCGACGTGTACGGCATTTTTCTGGCGATCTCGGGGGATGGCTATACATCGGCGGAATTGCGCAGGTATGCAGACTTCTTGCGCCGCGAATTACTGCTTGTGCCCAATGTAAAAAAAGTGGAGCTTTTTGGTGATCAACAGGAGGTCGTCTATCTCGAAATCAGTCGTCAGCGACTGGCTCAACTGGGAATATCCGAAGAACAGATTTATAGCAAACTGCAAGAACGAAACATCGCTGCCGATGGCGGTAGAATTCGCGTTGGCGAAGAACATCTCGCTATCGATCCCACAGGGGGATTTGATTCGGTTGACGAAATGCTCGACTTGGTTATTGGTTCGGATCAATCCGGACGCCAACTCTTTTTACGAGATGTCGCCACGGTAGAACGTGACAACCAAGACCCACCACGGCGTCTGCTTCGTTACGACGGCAAACCTGCAATTGGGCTTGGCATTTCTACCGTGCAAGGTGGAAATGTCGTAACAATGGGGCAGGGGGTTCGTCGTACACTGGAGCAGTTAAAAGTCTACCAGCCGATTGGAATGGAAATAGGCGAAATCAATTTTCAGCCTGAGGCGGTTACCGAAGGGACAAACGAGTTTGTTTTTAATTTGCTAAAAGCAGTATCGATTGTTTTCGTGGTGCTCCTGTTTGCGATGGGGCGCAAAACAGGTGTAATTATCGGCATTGTGCTCTTCCTCACGATCATGTCGACCTTCTTTGTGATGTACATGAAGGGCGATTTGCTGATGGAACGAATTTCGCTCGGAGCGTTAATCATCGCGCTGTGCATGCTAACGGATAATGCCATCATCATTATCGAGGGTATCAAGGTCGGCATAGAATCGGGCAAGGATAGACTCACAGTCGTGCGCGAAGTCGTGGCGCAAAATCAATGGCCATTATTTGGGGCTACGGCCATCGGTGTCATCGCGTTCGCGGCGATTGGTCTTTCCGAGGATCGTACGGGTGAATACACCAACTCGCTGTTTTGGGTGATCTTAATTGCTCTTAGTCTTAGCTGGGTATCGTCGGTCACAATCACACCGCTGCTCAGTTATTTGATGTTCAAACCAGCATCGAATGAAAAGTCCGCCGCAACACCAGCTCCCTACGACGGTTTCTTTTTCCGGACCTACCGCAAAATACTTGTTGCGGCGCTGCGCTATCGTTGGGCCGTTGTGGTCGGAGCGGTCGTTCTATTTATATTGTCCCTGTATGGATTCACTCTTATTGACCAGAGCTTTTTCCCGCCAGCAACACGGCCGCAGTTCATGGTTGATGTTTTCCTGCCGTCGGGAACTCATATTCAAGAGACAGAGGCATTTGCCGAAAAAGTTGAAAAATACATCGAGGAGCAGCCGGGAACCACGCATGTAACCTCATTCATTGGAGGGGGCGGCCTGAGATTCTTACTCGTCTATTCGCCCGAACGAGAAAACCGAGCTTTTGTGCAATTTTTGGTCGATGTGGACGACTGGCGTAAGATGGATGGGTTAGTCAAAAACATTCAGGCGTATCTAGACAAGAATTATCCGAACGCGAACGCTGTTGCGAAAATGTTTCTCCTAGGACCGGGCGAAGGCGGGCGAATTCAAGCACGTTTCCGTGGCCCCGACCCGATAGTGCTTCGTCAACTCGGCGATCGTGCCCGAGAAGTTCTACTCGATGATGGCGGTGCCGTGTGTGTACGGAGCGATTGGCGCGAACCGGAAAAGGTAATTCGTCCCGATCTTCGTGAGTTCCAGGCGCGGCGAAACGGCATCACTCGAGTTGAAGTTGCCAAAGCACTTCAGACAAGTTTTGAAGGCCGCCCGGTAGGTTTCTACCGAGAGCCCGGTTCTGCGGGCACCGGAGTTTACCCCCAGGAAACACGTCTTTTACCCATCATTGCTCGACCTCCGCGGGGTGAACGGGAGGATATTGCCATTATCAATAGTTTGCAAATATGGAGCCCCGTCGCTGGGCGGATGATTCCGTTGAACCAAGTAACCTCGGGCACCGAGGTTGTATGGGAAGACCCCGTTGTAATGCGCCGCGATCGGTTTCCGACGCTTACCGTCCATGCCGACCCTAGAACTGGGTTGCCGAGTCAGCTTTTCAATCGCGTGCGCCAGCAAGTCGAAGCAATTGAATTGCCGGACGGCTATTCTCTGGAATGGGGCGGTGAGGATGAGGATTCGCGAGCAGCACGCGAGGCACTGGTGCAACCCTTGCCATTCGTACTAGCGCTCATGGTGTTCATTGTGGTAGCGCTTTTTAATTCATTCCGCGTGACACTACTAATCTGGCTCATCATGCCTCTTGCCATCATCGGTGTGACCACCGGGTTGTTATTAACAGGATTTCCCTTCGGATTCATGGCGTTACTCGGCGTGCTTGCCTTGGGCGGCGAGCAAATCAAAAATCAGATTGTCGTGATGAGTAAAATCCTCACCGAAACAAAAGGCGGCAAGTCGCCCTATCAAGCTATTTTAGACGGGGGCACGGCAAAAATGCGGCCGGTGTGCATGGTGGCGCTCACCACTGTTTTGGGAATGATTCCGCTGCTCAAAGACCCGTTTTTCGGTGCGATGGCCGTTTGTATCATGTTTGGCCTTTCCTTTGCTGCTGTTTTGTCGCTGATCGTAACTCCAGTGCTGTATGCGATCTTATTCGGAATTCACGAACCTAATGCTCGCACAACACCGCATTCAGCCTCGTGATCTGGAGGCAGTGTCGCTTGATGCGAACTATAAGGGAATGCGGCACTGGCTTTTAGAGGGTCGCCAGGGCTATCGCTAATCGGCACCCTTGAGCAAACTCCGGTAAGTCAACATATTCTTTAACGGTATGAATTTCATATTGCCCGGCACCAATGGTGACGGTGGGAACCCCGTGTTTAACCAACCAATTTGCATCTAATCCGCCATTAGAAGAAGCGGTGGTGGGGGTGAGCCCCAGAGATTCCACAGCTTTCTTTGCATGGGCTATGACTGGTGAGTCCTCAGCGAGCTTGAAAGGTGGGTACGAGGTCTTATTTTCAAATTGAACGTGTGCAGTAGCGCCGGTGTCATCTTGAACCTCGGCCTGAGCCTTGGCGAAAGCCTCGCGGTAGCCTTCACAAATCGTTTTAGCAAATGCAGCTTCGTGGCTTCGTGCTTCGCCACGTAGGTACACATAGTCTGTGACCACGTTCGTTGCATTGCCGGCTGGCAGTCCTTCTTTGCCGCCAAAGATGCCTATATTGCTCGCGCCTTTGCCATCTGGTTTCACAACTTTGCCAAACCAGCCATTGCGCTTTGCCTCAGTGAGACCGATCGAGGCGACTAAAGTTGCTGAGATGCCTTTTTCCGGCGCAACACCGGCATGCGAGGCTTTGCCTTTAATTTCAACGTTCCAATTTTCCTGGCCTACTGCTCCGAGAACAAGCTGCGAGGCCAACCGACCATCGACGTTAAAGCACATGGCGGCACCGCGGAGATCCTTGGGGTCGAGCTCACGTGCTCCGAGTAAACCACTTTCTTCGCGCACTGTGAAAAGAAGCGTGATGGGTGGGTGCGGTAATTGATGCTTTAACAGGGTACCTACCATAGTAATAAGCACCGCGCACCCCGTGCGATTGTCGCCGCCAAGAGCCGTCGAACCATCTGTGCTGATGCGGTCACCAGTACGAATTGGCTTGGCCCCCGCACACAACGGTACGGTGTCTAAGTGAGTGGAAAACAAGAGCCTTGGTCCGGAGATCGTGCCATCGAGTTCGACAATAAGATTGCCCGTTTCGGTAGGGAGTGGAATTCGCTCATGAACGGTGTCGAATCGCATCGCCGAATCTGGCACGCCGACGTTCCTTAATTCCGAAACGACGGCTTCAGCAATCGATTTTTCATGGCCTGTGATGCCTTCGACTGAAAGCAAACGCATCAATAATTCTTCGGCAGCCGGGACATCTAGCGGAATCGACTTTGACATCGATAGTCCTCTCGAATCAAGAAAGAATAAACTTGGTAAGAATGGGTAGAGCGTTTATTTTGGCCATCCTCAGGCCAACGCTATATTGAAACCTTGGAAGTTCTATTCAGTGCTTTGCATAGCTGTTTTTTATTCCAAAACATTACGCAAATCTTATTTAGATCGGCAGCAATAAAGGCACGAGAATTACGCTTATGACAAGCACGATCACGCTGAATGGCATGCCAATCTTAACAAAGTCACCAAAGGTATAATTGCCCGGCGTAACAACCAAAGTGTTTACCGGTGAAGAGACGGGTGTCATAAAAGCTGTTGAGGCGGCCAAGGCGACAATCATCGCAAAAGGGTAGGGCGACGCATTCAGTTCATGAGCCATCGAGATCGCCACGGGAGCCATGAGCACAGCGGTCGCCGTGTTGGAAATGAACATGCCGAGCAGTGCCGTGATGGCAAATAAAGTTGCTAAAACAGCGCGGGGGCCAGCATCGCCCACGAGGTTCATCAGGCTGTCCGCGGCCATTTCCACTCCACCAGTTCGGTCGAGAGCGATGGAGAAGGGAAGCATCCCGACGATTAGCACGATCGTCTTCCAGTCGATCGAGCGATAAGCGCTGTTGAAGTCAACACAGCCGAACAGTGCCATCAACATACAGCCAATGAGGGCGGCTTGTACGTTGGGAATTACGCCACTAACCATGAGAATCACGGCAACCAACAGGCAACCAATCGCCTGCCAAGCTTTTCCGGGCACTGGCAGCAGTTGATCGAATTCCTCGGGCATGTTGAGTACCACGAGGTCCTTGGTATCGGCCCGTAACCTTGCTAAAGTTCGCCAGGGACCGATTACCAGCAAAGTATCACCTGCTTGAAGCGGTTTGTTTCGCAAGCCGGCGCCGACAGCACCACCGCTTCCACGCAAACCTATCACCGCAAGTTTATATCGCTTTCGGAAGTCAATTTCATTGGCGCTTCGGCCAATGAAGTCGGCTTCAGCCGGCACGATTACCTCGGCCATCCCAATATCTTGAGAATGGTCGATAAAGTAATCTCCCCTGAGTGCCAGCGGTTCGAGCCAATAATATTCCTGTAGGGCCTCGATATTAGCACGCGTTTCTGTAAGGTCGATAAGCAAGATGTCACCCGCCTCGATCTCGGTGCTGTCCAGGGGATGAATCAGCTTGCCGGCCCGATCAATAGAAATGATCATGGCACCCGAGTTATCGTCTTGTCGAATGTCTGAGATCGACCGTCCCACTAAGGGAGACTTAGGATGTACCCGTACTCGTTGTTCACGGTCGGCCAGCTCGTACTCAGTTACCCACTGAGATAACGTTGGCTTGCCATGCTTGCTATCTTTATCTTCGGGATTCGATTCACTTAGCCAACGGCGAGCGAACACCATATAGACAATACCGACCACGAGAATGGGCGCACCAAACGGGGTGAAACTGAAGAACCCGAATCCGGTAGCCTCTGCCTGTCCCTGAGTCTGGAGATAGCGAACGAGTTCGCTGTTTACAACAAGATTAGGAGCCGTGGCAATCAATGTTGTCATGCCACTAATTAACGCTGCGAAGCTAAGAGGCATCATGAGCCGGCTGGGGGATGTCTTCAGTCCTTGCGCGATCCGCATCACAACCGGAATAAAGATTGCCGTTACAGCAGTGGAACTCATGGTCGCCCCTAAACAGCAGACGACAATCATCATTAAGACAAGAAGCCGCGTTTCACTTCCGCCGGCTGTCGTGGTGAGCCAATCTCCCAGATTTCTTGCGACCCCGGTTCGCACTAAACCTTCGCCAATGACAAATAATGCGGCAATGAGAACAATATTCGGATCGCTAAACCCTGCTAGTGCCTCGCTCATAGTTACGGTTCCCGTGAATGGGAGTGCTATGAGCATGAGCAAAGCCACGGCATCCATGCGCGGCTTGTTCAACGCGAACATCGTGATCGCCGAACCTAAAAGCAAAAGGACAAGTACGAGATCAGGTCTCATTTGGTGTGATACAAGAGTTGCATTAACAAAAGGGGTTTAGAGCGTTAAGAGTACTAACGAAGCTTGTTCTCAGAAGTTTGAGTAGCTCTTGGTAAAGGTTATCACGTCGATGGTTAACTCGGAACCCAGTCTCTTTGGGGTAAAGATAGAAGGTGTGCCTGGGGAGCAGGTCACTACAACGCCACCCAAAGATTGCCAATCCTCTAACTCATCGCTATTGACAAACTCGACCGATGACTTGCGTCAGACCCTCAATACCTGGGCTTACGCCTTCATATACGAAATACCCCTTGCACTCTCTGCCGATGATTCGGGTGAAATAATCAGGCATGTGCTCGTGATACCATGACCCGTCCTTCGTCACGATCCAAAGCTTACCGCCCTTGCACAACGCTCTTCGAGCAGTTTCCAGAAAATGACGGGCAATACGATGATTTGCATAGTACGGTGGGTTTGCAAGCGCACAATCGAAACTGCCCGCCTTTGTGATGTTGCCGTCGGCGTTGAGTTCAGCAGTCACGTTGGTCAAGCCATTCAATCGGACACCAAGCTGAGTACACTGGACGGCTCGTACACAGGAATCGATTGCGAGCACTTCGATTGTTTGAGAACGGCATGCAGCAGCGAGAGCCACGGTTCCCGCGCCGCAGCCAATATCCAGAACTCGACTATTTGGCATCAATTCCATAGCGTTAATGAGGTGTCTTGCTCCTGGATCGAGGTGCCGGTGAGAGAAAACACCTGGCCGGCTGACAATTCGAATAAGTCGATCACGATCTCGAAACGCGAACTCGCAGGAAAACTTCTTCTTTTTTCTTAGTGGCTATGTTTTCGTGGCGATATATATTTTTCCATCCGGCGATTGGCGCGATTTCACCTTGCGAAACATTTTTTGTAGCTGGTCTCCTATCCATTTATCGTTTGCATTCTCAGTCGATGCCAAGAGCTTGCCGCCGATGCGAAGCGCCTCGTGACCGGCTTGCATCATGTCTCTAGCCAGCTCTGCCTCTCCGTGTGCAGAGAGAGGTAAAACCACGAAATCCACGTCGTGGTGTTCTATGTCTGCCATACACACAATTTGCAGCTTTGCTGGAAGTTGGTCCCAATACTGGCAGGATAACGCCTTCTTGAACTTGTCTAAATAGATGCAAACTACGCTCGCCACTTTCAAAGACTCGGCCGCCGCAACGGCAAATTGAGCTAATCCCGGGGAAGTGCAAACGACTCTGCCATGCAATTCTGGGACTAAGTCCATTAAAATGGCCTCCTGCCGGTGAGGAGGCCATTTGGTGCGGGAATCCTGAGGCAATTCAGTGGACATTTTCGTTTTCGTTGTCTGTCGCAGTCTCTACCAAGTAACTGAAGCTGTCTGGGGATTGTTCAGGGGGGAGTCGAGGATTGGAGATCGGGGGGCCAGGGGCTGGGGTGTGAAGGCTTTGTTGTAAATGTACCGAGGGCGCTAAACCGCAAGCGTTGGGGGTGCGGAGTGGCGGGATCGGGGTTGTTGGTGTGTTTATTGGATAGCGTGTTGTGGTTGGACGGCGTGGCCGC